>NZ_CP141614.1:2400000-2709669 GCF_035593265.1 Limnochorda sp. LNt
GCCGGCCTGCTGCAGTCCATCTTCTCCGCCGGGGCCTCGGTGCCCACCATCGGCGCCAGCGGGGCGGTGGCGGCGGTGCTGGGTGCCTACTGGCTCCTCTTCCCGTGGGCCAAGGTGAGCACGCTGGTGCCCGTCTTCTTCTTCCTGACCATCGCCGAGATCCCGGCGGTGGTCTTCCTGCTGCTGTGGTTCTTGATCCAGCTCTACAACGGGGCGCTGGCCATCACCGCCTCGCCCACGCTGGTGGGGGGCGTGGCGTGGTGGGCCCACATCGGTGGCTTCGTGGTGGGGTTGCTGTTGGTGCGTTGGTGGGGGATCCGCCGGCAGCCGCCCGTCTGGTGGTAGACGGCTGCGTGGCGCCTCCCCTTGCCACGGGCGACGCCGATGGTTAGCATAATGTGTCGATGGCACGACGGTCTGCCGCCTACGTGACGGGCGCGGGGGGCAGGCCGCCTTGTTTTGCGACGACCTCGCCCGCAGAGGCCGACCATCGAGCGGAGGTGCTGCATGAGCGATGCCGACGTACGAGTATCGGTGTGAGCGGTGCGGGACCTTCGAGGCCTTCCAGGCCATCACCGAGTCGCCCCTTCAGGCGTGCCCCACGTGTGGAGGCCCCGTGGAGCGCCTCATCAGCCGCAACGTCAACATCCTGTTCAAGGGGTCCGGCTTCCACGTCACCGACTACCGCAGCAAGTCGTACAAGGACGCCGCCAAGAAGGAGGAGTCGTCGGTCGGCTCATCCGGCTCCTCGCTCGACGACTGACGCCGGGCCGGATGGGCCGGGGATCTCGCACCAGCCCGGGGCGTGCAGGCTCTCCTGGCCGGCCAGGTCCACGGCGGTGACGCCGACGTAGACCGCACCGCCCGCCTGCCAGGGCAGGGTGGGGTCGGTCAGCGTCACCTGCGACGCCCCGGCCGTCACCTCCTCCGCCAGCCGCAGGGAGCCCTCCGGGGGCCGCAGGTAGACGCGGTAGCCGGCCACGTCGGGGTCGGGCGGCGGCGACCAGGCGACCCGTAGCGCCGCCTCCGATGGCAGGACCTGACACGTCACGTCGCCGGGCGCCGCCGGCACCCAGTCGATCTCGCCGATGACGATGGCTCCGCCCGTCGCCGGCCGCCATCGCAGGGCGGTCGTCTTGCCGGGCAGCAGCACGACGCTCGTGTACTCCCGTGAGTACTCGATGGCGCCCCCATCCTGATAGAGCACCAGCCGCAGGTCGTAGGTGCCGGGCTGCCGCTCACGGTCGAAGCTCCAGACCAGGTCGCGGCCGGGCCGGGACGCCTTGAGGTAGGCGGTGGAGGGCCCCTTGAGGTGGACGCCCGCGGCGGTCACCAGGGCTTGCCGGTCGTACCCGCTCAGGTCGATCTGGGTCCTGAGCAGGGCCGGGCGGGCTGCCAGCGTCAGCCGTACCGTCGCCGTCTCCCCCGCGGTGACGTAGAGCCGGGTCGCCCCGGCGTAGACGGCGTCACCCTCGGCGTCGAGTAGCTCGCCGGCCACCTCCCAGCGACCTTCGTAGACCTGGTCGAAGACGAAAGTCGCCACCGCCTCGTCTCCCTCCGGCGCCTGCAGGGCCCGCTCCTGCACCATCAGGCGCGCGTCCTTGACCAGGCTGACGCGCAGGGTGGCCGGAGGGCTCTGCCCGGGCCCGGTCTCGAAGGCCGAGGCCGGCACGGCCAGCGAGACGGCGACGGGGCCCGCGGCCCGCTCGGGACGCAGCCCCAGGATGCGAGCAGGCCAACAGCCGGAGAGGACGACGGCCAGCGCCAGCAGCGCGGGCGCAGCGAGCCATCGCGGATGGGGGCGACCCGCCGGAGCTCGTCTCGGTCGATGCACGCGCGACGCCTCCCGCTCCTCGCGGGAGCCGACGCGGAGGGGGCCGCCGCGGGCGGCGCTGCGGCCCGATTCGAGTATCGGGCCGCGGTGCCGCCCTGACAAGGCCTGGATGTGCCCGCCGGCGACGGATGGCGCCGGCCTCGGGCCGGCGGCTCAGCCGGACGCCTTGCCGTCGAGCCCCAGGACGTCCTTGACGGAGCGCATGGCGTCGATGACGGTCTGGATGTGCTCGTCGAGGGGCACGCCCAGCTCCTCGGCGCCCAGGAAGATGTCCTCCCGGTTGACGCCACGGGCGAAGGCCTTGTCCTTGAACTTCTTCTTGACGGCCTCCACGGTGACGTCGTCGAGATCCCGGTTGGGTCGCACCAGCGCCACGGCCACGATGAAGCCGGTCAGCTCGTCGCAGGCGAACAGCGCCCGCGCCATGGGCGTGCGGCGCGGATGGCCATGGTAGCTGTTGTGGCCCAGGATGGCGTCGATCACGTCGGGGGGGTAGCCGCGCCGGCGCAGCTCCTCGACCCCCTGGAGGGGGTGCACCTCGAGCTGCGGGTAGCGCTCGTAGTCGAGGTCGTGGAGCAGCCCTGCCAGAGCCCACGCATCCTCGGGCTCGCCGAAGCGGCGGGCGTAGGCTCGCATCGCGGCCTCCACGGCCAGGGCGTGCTTGAGGAGATTGGGGTTTTGCGTCCACTCCGTCAACAGCTGCCAGGCTTGCTCCCGGGTCGGCATCCCCTCGCCGGCCACCGTCACGCCTCCTCGTCCGCGGCCGACGCCAACGGCCGCTAGTAGGTGATGGAGAGGCCGCCATCGACGAACAGCGTCTGGCCCGTCACGTAGCTGCAGGCCGGCGAGGCGAAGAAGAGCACCGCCGCCGCCACCTCCTCGGGTCGCCCCGGGCGCGCCAGCGGGATCCGTCGCTCCCCCACGTAGAAGCGGCGAAACGCCTCGGTCTCGAAGTCGCTCTCGCCGCGGGCGCGCGACATGGCGGTATCGATGAACCCCGGCGCCACGCCGTTGACCAGGATCCCGTACGGTGCCAGCTCGACGGCCAGGCTGCGGGTCAGCTGGTCGATGGCACCCTTGGCCACATTATAGGCCGACGACCATCCGACCCCAAAGGAGCCGTTGACGGAGGAGACGTTGACGAAGCGCCCACCCAGCCGGGCCGCCGCCAGTCGCCGCGCCACCGCCCGTGAGCAGTGGACGACCCCCGCCAGGTTGTCCTCCAGCATGCCGCGCCACTTCTCGTAGGGCGTGGCCAGGAACTCGTGGGCCACGAAGGCGCCGGCGTTGTTGACCAGGATCTCGACGGGCCCCAGGGAGCGCCATGCCGTCTCGACCGCCGCCTCCACCGCCTGGGGATCCCGCACGTCGGCCACCAGGGCCAGCGCCCGGCCCCCCGTGGCCTGCACCTGCCGGGCCGTCTCCTCCAGCTCGCTGGCCGTGCGCGCCACCAGCGCGCAGTGCGCTCCGTGGCGGGCGAGCTCGACGGCCACGGCCCGCCCGATGCCGCGGCCGGCGCCGGTCACCATCGCCACCCGGCCGCCCAGTTCCGACGACCCCGCCATCGCCGCTCACGGCGTCGAGCTCGACGCCCGGTGCATCCCGGTGTGCCCCAGCTCCAGTACCCGGAGCATGGCTCCGTGGATCTGGCCATTGGAGGCGACCACGTCCAGGGTCGGTCGGCAAAGGTCGAGGGGCGCGCCGAAGAAGTCGGTCACCCGGCCTCCCGCCTCCTGGACCAGCAGCACGCCGGCGGCCACGTCCCACGGGTGCAGCCGGTACTCCCAGAAGCCGTCGAACCACCCCTCCGCGACCCAGCACAGGTCCAGCGCCGCGGCCCCCAGGCGGCGGATCCCCTGGGCCCGGCGGGAGAAGTGGTCGAAGTGGTCCAGGTTGGTCTCGTCGGTCTCGCGGAGGTTGTAGGCGAAGCCGGTTGCCAGCAGGCTGCGGTCCAGCTCCCGGGTGCCGGAGACGCGCAGCACCCGGCCATCGCGCCGGGCGCCCTCACCCCGCCCGGCCACGTAGAGCCGTCCGGTCGCCGGCTCGTAGACCGAGCCCGCCAGCAGCTGGCCCTGTCGCTCCACCGCGACGGAGACGGCGAAGACGGGAAGCCCGTGGGCGTAATTGGTGGTCCCGTCCAGCGGGTCGACCAGCCACCGGTACTCCGACTCCCGCCCCACCGCCCCCCGCTCCTCGGTCAGGATGGCGTCGTCGGGATAGCGAGACCGGATCACCTCGAGGATGGTGGCCTCGGACCTCCGGTCGCCCTCGGTGACCAGATCCACCGGTCCCTTGAAGCCGACACCCGCCTCCAGGAACTCCCTCCAGTGCTCGTGGAGCAGTCGCCCCGCCCGGACGACCGCCTCCTGCGCCGTCTCCATCAGCTCGGTGATGCTGCGGCTTGCCTGCAACGTCTTCACCTCGTTTGTGCTGCGCGGATGTCGGACATCGAAGGCACCCCCGCCACCCCTCGGGCGGACCGTACGGCTGCTACGATGGCCTCGGCCACCAGGTCGGCGGCCAGCGCACCCGCCTGCGAGACGGCCACGGCCCTCGGGAGCCCGCCGTAGCGAGGCCCCTCGCCCACCGAGACGGCGAAGACCGCGTCACCGTCGAAGAGCGTGTGCGACGGCCGCACGGCCCGGGCGATGCCGTCGTGGGCCATGGTGGCCACCTTCGTCAGATCCGGGCCCTCCACGGGCAGTGCGGTGACGACGCAGGCCAGCGTCGTCGCCTGGCCGGGCCCCAGCGGGGGTGACGCCGTCGCGCCCCACTCCGGCAGGGGGCGTCGACGCTCCCGGTCGTAGGCCCCGGCCAGCCACTCGCCCGTCCGGGGGTCGACGACGTCTCCGACTGCATTGACCGCCACCACGGCCGCCATGGCCTCGCCCGAGGCGAGCCGCCCCCATGCCACGCCGAGACCGCCCTTCATGCGGTGCGCGGGCCCCGCGCGCTTGCCCACCGTCGCGCCGGCACCTGCCCCTACGTTGCCCAGCATGGCGGCGGCGCTGGCGGGATGCGACGACGTGGCGGCCCGGCAGGCGGCACGCCCCTCCGCGGGACCCGGGCGGCGGGACGGGTCGCCCAGGTCCAGGTCGTAGAGCACCGCGGCCACCACGATGGGCACCCTGCCGGCGGGCGTCTCGAAGCCCACGCCCTGCTCCTCGCACCACGCCATGACCCCCGAGGCCGCATCCAGCCCGTACGCGCTGCCACCGGTCAGGAGCACGGCGTGGATGCGATCGACCAGGTTGCCGGCGGTGAGCACGTCGGTCTCGCGGGTGCCGGGCGCACCGCCGCGCACGTCGACGCCCGCCGCCGCTCCCCGCGGGAAGAGGAGCACCGTACATCCCGTGGCTGCCTCGGCGTCGGTCCAGTGACCGATAAAGAGGCCTGGCAGCCCCTCGAGCGTCGCCAGGATCCCCCGCCTCCGCCGGGAACTTTACCACAGAGGGAGATCCGTTGGAAGGCAAGTACCTGCCCGACGAGCAGCCCCTCGGCGGCCGCACCATCCTGGTGGGCGTCTCGGGGGGCATCGCCGCCTACAAGGCCGTGGATGTGGTGCGGCGGCTGGCCCGCCTGGGGGCGGACGTGCACGTCGTGATGACCCGCGCCGCCACGCGTCTGGTGGGGCCCGCCACCTTCCGCGAGCTCTCCTACAATCCCGTCATCACCGACCTCTTCGAGCCTCATCCGCGGGTCGTCATGAGCCACGTGACGCTGGCGCGCAAGGCAGACCTCCTCTGCATCGCTCCCGCCACCGCCGACGTCATCGCCAAGATGGCGGCGGGCATCGCCGACGACGCGTTGACCACCACCTACCTGGCCTGCCGGGCCCCGGTGCTCTTGGCCCCCGCCATGAACGACGCGATGTGGGAGCACCCGGCGACCCAGGAGAACGTGGGCCGATTGCGGGCCCGGGGGCACGTGGTGGTGGGCCCGGCCCACGGCCCCCTGGCCACGGGCCACGAGGGGCGGGGCCGCATGGAGGAGCCGCACCGCATCGTCGAGGAGGTCCGTTGCCTGCTGCACCCCGTCAAGGACCTCCTCGGTCGGCGCATCCTGGTGACGGCCGGGCCGACGCGGGAGCCGCTGGATCCCGTGCGCTTCTTGAGCAATCGCTCCAGCGGCAAGATGGGCTACGCGGTGGCCCGCATGGCGCGCTATCGGGGGGCCTCGGTGGTGCTGGTCTCGGGCCCCACCTGGCTGGAGCCTCCGGCCGGCGTCGAGGTGGTACGGGTGGAGACGGCGGAGCAGATGCAGGCGGCGTGCCACCAGTGGCTGCCCGAGGTCGACGCCGTCGTCATGGCGGCGGCGGTCGCCGACTTCCGGGCGGTGTCACCGTCGGAGGCCAAGATCAAGCGAGAGGCCGACGGCGCCCCGGGCGGGGGAGACGCCGCCGGAGGGCGGCGGCTGCTGCTGGAGCTGGTGGCGGTACCCGACATCCTGGCCTCCCTCGCGCAGCGCCGCCGCCCCGGGCAGGTGCTGGTGGGCTTCGCGGCCGAGACGGGCCGGCTCGAGGACTTGGCCCGGGAGAAGCTCCGGCGCAAGGGCGTGGACCTCATCGTGGCCAACGACGTCACCCGACCGGGGGCCGGCTTCGAGTCGGAGACCAACGCCGCGATCTTGCTGGGAGCCGACGGCACCCGCACCGAGGTGCCCCTGGTGGCCAAGGAGAGCCTGGCCGACCGTATCCTGGACTGGGTCGCCGCCCGGCTGGCAGGCCCCGCCCGGGACTGAAGTCCCGGTCGCCCACGGAAGCCTGCTGGGCCCCTCCACCTACCGAAGCGATGGCATTGCCAGGACCGCGCGACTTTGGTATCCTTTGGTCAACGCCCCGGGTATAGGACTCGCGTCCCAGTGCCGAGGTCCTATCTCCCGAGGCGCGTGACACGCCAACTCCATGCGGCGAGGAGGCGACCCGGTGTACAAGCGCGCGTGGTGGACGGGCGCCCTGCTGCTCCTGCTCGCGGCCCCGGCCGCGGCGGCCGCCAGTCAGAGCACCAACGCCAGTCAGAGCATCACCATCAACGTCCCTGCCATCAACTTCGTCAACGTGGCCGGTGGCCCCATCACCTTCGAGTTCGACCAGACCCACTGGCCCGGCGACCCCGAGATCGGCGGCGCCCTGTCCGACGTCTCGGAGGTCGCGAGCGGCACCGCCACGGTCCTCTGGCTGACCAACGCCAGCCGGACCAGTCCCGTCAAGATCACCGTCGGCGTCAACGAGGCACCGCCGGAGTGGGTCAGCCTCTTCAAGGTTGAGCTGGCGTCGCCCAGCCTGCAGGCCGGCAGCGGCAGCTGCGGAGAGATCCCGAGCGGCGGCGTCCCGCTCACCACGTCGGCGCAGCCCCTGGTCACCGGCATCCACAACAAGGTCTGCATCGCCGAGGCCACCTACTCGGTCGCCGTCGATCTGGACGGCTACGGCACCTACAGCCCCACCGTGACCTGGACCATCGGCCCCTGAGGGGCCGGAGGCGGGTCCGGTCGTCGTGCGCGAGGTCGGGCTGCTGATGGCAGCCCTGGCGGTCTGGGGGTTGGCGGGCGTCTCCGCCGCGGCGGGCCCGGCTCCCGGCCCCCAGGTCGTCGTCTCCGGCGACTGGACCCTGACCGTCGAGGGTGTGGGGGTCCCGACCCTATCGGACCTGCCAGCCTTGCCGACCGACTGGGAGAGCCCGATGCCCGTCGCTCGAGCCACCATCCGCCGAGCGGGGGGCCGGTCGCCGGGATGGCAGGTGCTCATCCGGAGGGTCGACGGCCTGTGGCCGTCGGGGGTCACGCTCGAGGCCTGCCTGACCGACCAGGGACGGGGAGGTACGGTGCAGAGCCCCTACCGGTGCTCGGACCGTTCATTCGTCGAGGTGGGCACGCAAGACACGCTCTTCTTTTGGGGGTCCGGCAATCCGTCCGACGTCGGGATCGGGCTACGCCTGTCGGGGATCTCCGTCGACGTCCCGCCCGGCATCTACATGACGGCGGTGGTGTACACCATTGTGGCGGGCTCGCCGTAGTCCCTGGCCGTGGCTCGTTTTGCTGGTGGCGCTGGCCGCCACCGGCGAGGGCCGGGCTCAACCCCGGATCGGCCTCATGGGCGACCTGGTGCACGCCTACACGGTCCAGCCCGGTCAATCGGTCGAGGGGCTGGTGGTGCTGGCCAACCCCCAGGACCGGCCCCAGACGGTGCGGCTCTATCTGCAGGATTACCGCACCGACGACCAGGGACATCCCGTCTACGCCGAGCCGGGAAGCCACGCCCGCTCCAACGCTCCATGGATCCGTCTCGGGCAGTCGACGGTGACCGTCCCGCCCGGCGAGCAGCTGGCCGTCGCCTACGCCATCCGCGTCCCTCCCGATGGCACCCTGACGGGCACTTACTGGAGCGCGCTGATGGTGGAGCCCGGCGAGGCCGAGCCCGGGGCGGCCTCGCCGGCACCCGACGGCCCTCGGGTCAGCATCCGGCAGGTCTGGCGCTACGCCATCCACCTCGTCACCGACATCGACGGCCCGGGCGAGGCGCGCCTCGCCTTCGTGCGTCCCCGCCTGCTGGAGGATGCCGGTGGCCTGGCGCTCCAGGTCGACATGGTCAACGAGGGCGTGAGATGGCTGCGGCCGCAGGTCTGGCTCGAACTCTACGACCAGGAGGGCCGCCTGGCGACGCGCGTGGATGGGGCACCGGCCCACCTCTACCCGGGTGACGTGGCACGCCAGCGCCTCGAGCTGGGCTCGCTGCCCCCGGGCCCCTACGAGGTCCTCCTCGTCGCCGACAACGGCGATGCCCATGTCTTCGCCGCTCACTACCGGTTCGTCGCGGGCTCCCACTGAGTGCCCGTCGCTGCCCGGGCGCGGACGGGAGGCGGCCGGGGGCCTCTTGCTGGCAGCGCTGCTGGCCGTCTCGCTCCCGGTCAACCGCGGCGCGATGGCGGCGGCCCCCGTGGCCGATGGAGCGCCCTGGGCCGGCGGTCCTGGCGCGGCCGCTGACGGGTCCCGTCACGGCGGCGCCCGGCTCGCCGGTCGCGCTCCTCGCGCGTCTCGACAACGCGGGCTCCGTCCCGCTGGAGCTGACGCCCAGCGCCGAGGCGCCGCCGGGCTGGGAGCTGATCGTGCCCCCTCCGGCCGTACAGCTGGCCCCTCGCACCTGGCGCACGGCGCTCATAGCGGTGCGGCCCGGCCCGTCGGTCCCGGCCGGCTCGTACGAGGTGGCCGTCACGTGGCGGGACGCGTTCCATGGGGTCTCGGCCCCGGTGCGCTTCCGGCTGACGGTGCCGGCCATCGGGAGGCTCGACGTGGCCCTCCTGGAGTCGCCGGCCTACGTCGTCGCCGAGGGTTATCGGCTCCGTTTCGTCGTGCGCAACGCCGGCAACCGGTTCGAACGGATTCACGTGCAGGCGAGCGACAACCTGGGGCTCGCGATCCGGGCCCAGCCAGGGGCGCTGCGGCTCGAGCCCGGGCAGTCGGCGGTCGTCACGGTCTCGGTGGAGGTGCCCTCCGCGCTCGCTCGCACCGTCTACCACCGGGTCGTGCTGGCCGTCTCCAGCGAGGACGACCCCGAGGTCCGGGCCGCGGCTGCCGCGTCGGTGGAGGTGGTGGCACGCACGGCCCCGCTTCGAGCGGCCTACCGGTGGTTTCCCCTGACGGCCACCTGGACGAGCCACGCCACGCCCTCCGGCCCGGGCCTCGACTGGAGCCTGGTGGGGAGCGGCCGCCTCCGGGAGAGCGGTGACGGGACGCTGGCCGTCGACGTGTCGAGCCAGGCGGCCCGACTGACCTACCGCCTCCCCTGGCTGACGGTGACGGCAGGCCGACAGCCGTTCTCGCTGTCGCCCCTCACCCGCTTCGACCGGCGAGGCGACGGCCTCGACGTGCGCGTCCGGGGTGGCCCCTGGGAGTCGGTGCTGCAGGCCATGGCGACCCCCCACGGCGTGGGACTGGGCGCCCGCCTCGCCTACGCCCTCGACGGCGTGCACGACGCCTCGCTCCAGCTGGCCACCCTGCCGGAGACGGGGGAGGTGGTGGCGTCGGCCACCGCCCGGATCACCCCCTGGCAACGCCTCTACCTGGAGGCCGAGGCGGGCTGCACCGGTCGGCTCGAGACGGGGTGCACCTCCCACGCCCTGCGGACGGACGCCACGCTCGCCCTTGCCGGCTGGAGCCTCTCGGCCCGCTGGGACGACCGCGAGGCCGGGTACGCAGGCCGTCCGGCGGGCGAGCGCCAGCGCGAGGCCACCCTGGCGGTGGACCTCCCCGCGTCGTGGCGACTCTCGGGGACCGTGCGCGAAGCCCTCTCAGGGGCGCCGGGGAGCGGCACCGCCGCCACGACGGCCGAGCACCGACTGCGGCTCACGGGCCACAGGGGCGGCAGCACGGGATTGAGCCTCGAGCTCGGGCGTCGCGAACAGGCCAGCGAGGCCACC
The DNA here is from genome assembly GCF_035593265.1 of Limnochorda sp. LNt. GTDB lineage: Bacteria > Bacillota > Limnochordia > Limnochordales > Geochordaceae > Geochorda > Geochorda subterranea. Next base: position 2,410,249 of record NZ_CP141614.1, read on the forward strand.
CACGTCCGGCAACGGATGGACGAGACGCGGCTCTACGTCAGCCACCACATGGACGGGGGGGCGCTGGTGGGCCAGGAGATCGCCTACGCCCGATGGCAGGATCTGCCGGAGGGCCCCCGGTCCGCCTCCTGGGGCTACGGCCTGTCGGCCTACCTGCCCGTCGGCGCGGCCAGCGTGGGACCGTTCCTCCGGGTGGAGCGCCCGGTGGAGGGAGAGCAGACGGGCGGCTTTCACCTCTCGGGGGGCGTGCAATGGCGGTGGCGACTCCCCCGCTCCATCTCCATCGCAGTGACGACGGGGTGGAAGGGCGGCCCCACGGCCGAGCAGACCGCCTCCGTCGACCTGCGCTACCAGCCGCCGGCCGCAGCCGGGCTCCGGCTCACGCTGCAGGCCGCCCGCACGGACGTGTCTCCCTGGTCGTGGCAGCTCAAGGCCACCTACCAGGCACCCCTGGAGCTGCCGACGGGCAAGCGCCCCGACGTGGGGAGCCTGGAGGGTCGCGTCGTCGACGCCGATGGCGCCCCGGTGCCGGGAGTGGTGGTGCGCCTGGGCACCCTCTCGGCCGTCACCGACCGCGACGGCCGCTTCGACTTCCCCGCCGTCAGCCCCGGCGTCTACTACCTGACGCTGCGCACCGGGCCCGTCGAGAAAGAGGTCTGGAGCCTGCCGCAGACACCCTGGCGGGTCGCGGTCGCGCCCCGCCAGCGCCTGCAGCAGACCTTCCGGCTGGTGACGCCCGCCCGCGTGTGGGGCCACGTGGAGGTGGCCCTCGACGGGAGGACGCCGGGGCGATCCGGGGATGCTCCCGCAACCGTCGTCGCCCCTCCCCCCGTCTCGGTCGGGGATCTGGTCGTCGAGGCCATCGGCGACTCGGGCACCCGCACGGTACTGACGGCGACGGACGGCAGCTTCTCGCTCGAGGGACTCCTGCCCGGGGTCTACCGTCTGCGACTGCGACCCGAGGGGCTGCCCCCGCTCTACGTGCCGGACCCCGCCGAGGCGACCGTCACCCTGTCCCCCGGCGAGCGCCGGCACGTCATCCTCACCCTGCGGCCGGTCGTACGACGCATCGAGGTGTACGAGGGTGGCGAGCTGGTGCCCGAGGCACCCGCGCCCTAGCAGGACCCCCATCGAGACCTTGCGCCCAGCGCCACGTCCTCGAGGGCCACCCCGCGAGCCTGTCCCGCCGCCTGGAGGCGAAAGGCCGCCTCCACGGCCTCCAGGGCGTCGTCCACGGTCACGAGGCGGGCGACGTCGGCCTCGCTCAGGAAGATCACGCGCGCCCGCCCCGCTCCACCCACCGGCGCATGCGGAGGATGCCCTCGCGCAGCTGCTCACGCGAGGCCGCATAGGAGAGGCGCACGAACTGCTGGTCCTCGTCAGGGGCTGGGGTGCCGAAGGCCGTCCGTGCCAGCACCGCCACCCCCGCCTCCTCCAGCAGCCGGGAGGCGAACGTGCGCGCGTCGGGCGCCCCCACCCGGCGACACGCCTCCGTCACGTTGGGGAAGACGTAGAAGGCCCCCGCCGGAACCCCCACCCGCACGCCCGGCACCTCGTTGAGGAGCCCCACCACCAGGTCCCGGCGCGCGGCGAACTCGGCCACCATCTCGCGCACCGGCTCCTGCGACCCCTCCAGCGCGGCCACCCCGGCCATCTGGGTGAAGGTAGCGGTGCAGGACTCCACGTTGGTCACCAGCCGCGCCACCGCCTCGGCGATGGGCACCGGCATGATCCCGTAGCCCAGCCGCCAGCCGGTCATGGCGTAGGTCTTGGAGAAGCCGTCGAGGATGACGGTGCGCTCGCGCATGCCGGGCAGGGAGGCGATGCTGGAGAAGGGCCGGTCGAAGACGATGCGGGAGTAGATCTCGTCGGACAGCACCCACAGATCGTGCTCGATGGCCAGCCGCGCCACCTCCGACAGCACGTCGGCACCCAGCACGCCCCCCGTGGGGTTGTGGGGGGAGTTGAGGATGACCAGGCGCGTGCGGTCGGTGATGCGCTCGGCCAGCTCCGCCGGGTCGAAGGCGAAACCCCGCTCCTCCCGCAGGTAGACCGGCACCGGCACGGCGCCGGCCAGCCGGATGGCCGACTCGTAGATGGGAAAGCCCGGGTTGGGGTAGATCACCTCGTCGCCCGGGTCCACACAGGCCAGCAGCGTGTAGTAGATGATGGGCTTGGCCCCCGGCGTCACCACCACCTCGTCGGGCGATAGCGAAAGCCCCCGCAGCCGCCCTGCGTGGCGGGCGATCGCCTCCCTGAGCGGCGCGATCCCCGCCGACGGCGAGTAGTGGGTGTGGTTCTCCCGGATGGCGGCGATGCCCGCCTGCTTGATGGAGTCGGGTGTGTCGAAGTCGGGCTCGCCGATGGCGAAGTTGTACACCTTGCGACCCGTGGCCCCGAGGCGCTTGACCTGTGCGAGCACCTCGAAGGCCGTCTCCGTGCCCACCGCATCCATCCGCGTCGCCCTCGCCGGCATGGACGCCCTCCCCCCGCAGGTCCGCATGCTCACGGCGCGCCGAGTTCGCCCCGGGCCGGCCCGACTCCTGGGCAGGGATCGGCCGGGGATCGACAAACCCACATACCGACCACGAAGGGGGTGCAGCCGCGGTGGCGACGGCGACCATGCAGGCGGTGCGGTTTCACCGGCACGGAGGGCCCGAGGTGCTGGAGCTGGAGACGGTACCCGTCCCGGAGCCGGGCCCCGGTCAGGTGCGGATCCGGGTACGGGCCGTGGCCCTCAACCACCTGGACCTCTGGAACCGCCGAGGCCTGCCGGGGCGCACGGTGCCGCTGCCGCGCATCCCGGGCGCCGACGTGGCGGGCGAGGTCGACGCGCTCGGCCCGGGAGTGGCCGGGCTGGACCCGGGTGCGCGGGTGATCGTCAACCCCGGCATCAGCTGCGGCCGTTGCCGGGCCTGCCTGGAGGGCCGCGACAATCTCTGCCCGCACTACGAGGTGCTGGGCAACCGCACCGACGGCGGGTACGCCCAGTACGTGGTGGTGCCGGCCGCCAACGTCATCGCCATGCCCGGGCGGCTCGAATTCGTGGAGGCGGCTGCGGTGCCGCTCGTCTTCCTGACCGCGTGGCACATGCTGGTCACCCTGGCCCGGCTGCAGCCGGGCGAGACGGTGCTCGTCTGGGGGGCCGGCAGCGGCGTCGGGTCGGCGGCCATCCAGATCGCCAGGCTCCTGGGCGCGCACGTCATCGCCACGGTGGGCAGCGCCGACAAGGTGGCACGGGCCCAGCGCCTGGGGGCCGACGTCGTCCTCGACCACCACCGGCAGGCCGTCGACGAGGAGGTGCGCGCCCTGACCGGCCGGCGCGGGGTCGACGTCGTCTTCGAGCACGTCGGCCAGGCCACGTGGGAGAGGAGCCTGCGCAGCTTGACGCACGGCGGTCGCCTGGTCACCTGCGGCGCTACCACAGGCTACGAGGGGCTCACCGACATCCGCTACGTCTTCTCGCGGCAATTGCAGATCCTGGGCTCCTACATGGGGAGCAAGGGTGAGCTGTTGCGCCTGCTGCCCTTCGTCGAGCAGGGCCGCCTCCAGCCCGTGGTGGACCGGGTGCTGCCCCTCGCGCAGGCCGCCGAGGCTCACCGCATCGTGGAGGAGCGCCGCCACTTCGGCAAGGTGGTGCTGCAGGTGCCCTGACGGCCCGTCACCGGCTCCACCCCCGCCCCGGTCAGAGCGGCCAGCGAGACGGCAGCTCCAGCATGCCCGCCTCCCCCGGTGCCACGACGGGGTTGACCAGCCGCCCGATGCGCTCGATCTCGACCTCCACCTGGTCGCCCGACCGCAGGAAGACCTGCGGCGTGCGGTAGACCCCTACCCCGTGCGGCGTGCCGGTCGCGATGAGGTCGCCGGGGAGCAGCGTGATGCCCCGGGCGATGAAGGCGATCAGCTCGCGCACCGGGAAGATCATCTCGGCCGTCGTGGACGCCTGGTAGGTGACCCCGTTGACCCGGCAGGCGATGCGCAGGGCCTGAGGGTCGGCGATCTCGTCGGCGGTGGCGACCCAGGGGCCGACGGGGGCGAAGGTGTCTTGCGACTTGCCCCGTCCCCACTGGCCGTCGCCCTTCTGGAAGTCTCGGGCCGTCACGTCGTTGAACGTGGTATAGCCGAAGACCGCCTCCAGGGCCCGCTCCGCCGGGAGCCCCTTGCAGCGGCGACCCACGATGACCGCCAGCTCCGCCTCGAAGTCGACCTGGGTGCTGCCCTCGGGCAGGACGATGGGGCGGCGGTGCGCATTGAGGGCGTTGGGCCACTTGGGGAAGAGCACCGGCTGGCGGGGCGGCTCCACGTGCTGCTCCCGGCAGTGGTCCCAGTAGTTGAGCCCGATGGCGATCATCTTGGAGGGGACCAGCGGGGGCAGCCAGACGATGGAGGGGGCGTCGGCCTCGATGAGCTCGTCATGCTCGCCGGCGCGGGCGGCCTCCACCAGCCGGCGCACCGCCTCCATGGGGCCCGGGTCGCCGGCGGCGAAGGCGTCGACCAACCGCTTGAGGCTGAGGGGCAGGCCCTGACCGCTCCAGCGCGGCAGCCGGGCGGCCCTCGTCACGTCCACCATGTAGGCATCGAGGCGTACCACGAGATGGGCTTCGTCACCGCGAAGGATGGTGGCCAGGTGCACGACGTCGCGCTCCCCTCTCACAGGAAGAGATCCCGTTCGGCGGGCCGCACCAGCCTGGCTGCCGTCGCCTCGCCCTCCCCCGCGATCTGGATGGCCCGGCGGGCCTCGAAGAAGCCCCGTGCCACCACCGCCGGGATCCCCTCGTCGGCCTGCCCCATCACCAGCGTGGCCGCTGAGGCCAGCTCGTCCGCCACGGCCTCCAGGGTGCTGCGCAGCGTGTAGCCGAACAGATCTTGCCTGCCCACTTCGGAGAGGACCGGCCCCATGCCTGCTACCCCGATGCAGACGCCGACCGCCCCCTCCCGGAAGGGTCGGCCGTGACTGTCGGCGATGATGACGGCCGGGGCCACGCCTGTCTTGCGGTAGAGGTCGTAGCGCAACCGCCGCGCGCTCCCGTCGGGATCCTCCGGCAGCAGCAGGACGGTCTCGCCCTCGCCGCCGGCGTTGGAGCGGTCGATGCCGGCATTGGCGCAGACGAAGCCCAGCCGGTGCCGCGCGATGACGAGCCCGGGGCGCACCCGCACGATGGCCTGCGACTCGCGCAAGATCAGCTCGCACAGGCGCGGATCCTTGCCCGACTCGGCGGCCAGGGAGCGGGCGGCCGGCGAGGGCTCCACATCCTCGAGGGCGACCAGCCGCCCCTCGGCTCGGGAGACCACCTTGTGGGCGACCACCAGCACGTCGCCCTGGCGCAACTGCAGCCCCTGCCCGCGCAAGGCGCTCGCCAGCAGCTCGGCCACGTCGTCGCCCGGCTCGACGACGGGCAGGCCCACGACGGGATAGAGGTGCAGCCCCGTCAAACGCGCAGCACCGCCCCGGTGCTGGCCGAGGTGACCATGCGGGCGTAGCGGGCCAGCCAGCCACGCTCGAAGCGCGGCGCCGGAGGCTGCCAGCGCTCGTGCCGACGCGCCAGCTCCGCGTCGTCGACCAGGACGTCGATGCGCCGGCTGCGGAGGTCGATCCGGACGGGATCGCCGTCCTGGACCAGGGCCAGGGGGCCGCCCTCGGCCGCCTCTGGCGAGACATGCCCCACGCACAGGCCCCGCGTGCCGCCCGAGAAGCGCCCGTCGGTCACCAGCGCCACCCGGGTGCCCAGGCCCATCCCCACGATGGCGGACGTCGGCGCCAGCATCTCCGGCATGCCCGGTCCGCCCCGCGGCCCCTCGTAGCGGATCACCACCACGTGACCCGCCTCGACCCGGCCCGCCTTGATGCCCTCGATGGCCTCCTGCTCGCTGTCGAAGACGATGGCGGGCCCCTCGTGCCACTCGATGCCGGGCTCCACCGCACCCGTCTTGATGATGGCCCCGTCGGGAGCCAGGTTGCCGAAGAGGACGGCGAGCCCGCCGGTCGGGCTGTAGGCCCGCTCGACGGGGCGGATCACCTCGGCGTCCCGCACCTCGGCCGAGGCGACCAGCTCCCCCAGGGAGCGGCCCGCGACCGTGGGCTTATCCAGGTGCAGCACCCCCGGCACCCGGGCCAGCTCCTTGAGGATGGCCGGGACGCCCCCGGCCCGGTGCACGTCCTCGATGTGCCAGTGCGAGGCGGGGCTCACCTTGCACAGGTGCGGCACCCGCCGCGCCAGCTGGTCGAGCCGCTCGAGCGGGTAGTCGATGCCCGCCTCGTGGGCCAGCGCGATGGTGTGGAGCACCGTGTTGGTGCTGCCCCCCATGGCCATGTCCAGGGCGAAGGCGTTGTCGATGGCGTCGGCGTCCACGATGTCGAGGAACTTGAGGTCCTGCTCGACCAGCTCGATGATACGCCGTCCGGCCTGGCGGGCCAGCTCCTCCCGCTCGGGGGTCAGGGCCAGCGCCGTCCCGTTGCCCGGCAGGGCCACCCCCAGCGCCTCGCAGAGGCAGTTCATGGAGTTGGCGGTGAACATCCCCGAGCACGAGCCGCACCCCGGGCAGGCCGCCGCCTCCAGGCGACGCAGCTCCGCCTCGCTGATGCGCCCCGCCTGGACGGCCCCCACGCCCTCGAAGACGGAGATCAGGTCCACGGCACGGCCGTCGAGCCGTCCTGCGGCCATGGGCCCCCCGCTGATGAAGACGGTGGGGATGTTGAGGCGGGCCGCCGCCATCAGCATGCCCGGCACGATCTTGTCGCAGTTGGGGATGCAGATGAGCCCGTCGAACCAGTGCGCCCGCACCATGGTCTCTACGGAGTCGGCGATGAGCTCCCGGCTCGGCAGGGAGTAGCGCATGCCGACGTGCCCCATGGCGATGCCGTCGTCGACCCCGATGGTGTTGAACTCGAAGGGCACCCCGCCGGCTGCCCGTACCGCCTCCTTGACGAGCTTGCCGAACTCCTGCAGGTGCGCGTGGCCGGGCACGATGTCGACGTACGAGTTGGCGATGCCGATGAAGGGCTTCTCGAAGTCCCGGTCCGTGAGCCCGACGGCCCGCAACAGACTGCGATGGGGCGCCCGATCGATGCCCCGCTTGATGACGTCGCTACGCATGTCCTCTCCACGAGCCCCCTGCCGAAGATTGCGCCAGCGTTCGCCCCCGTGATGGGGGAATCCTGCCGTCGCCGCCGGGCCCGGGAGGGCCTCAGTAGACGAACTCCTGGATGAAGTAGTAAGACCAGCGAGCCCCCCGTCCCAGCCGGATCCCCGAGAGCAGGGCCTCGGCCTGCTCCCGCTCCTCCCGTGGGGAGAGGGGCACGACCCCGTCGGCACGGGCCCTGGCCTCGTAGGGCGATCCGGGAGCCACCACCAGCGGCGACAGGTAGAGACGGTCGCCGGGGCCCAGCTCCATGGCGTTGACCACCTCGATGCTGGCCCGCACGTGCTCCTCGGCGAAGGCCCGCCCCCCTGCGCCGACCATCAGGATGATGCCGACGCCCACCCCTGCCTCCTTGAGGGCCCGCACCGTGGCCAGGGCGTCGGCGACGGTCCCGGGCTTCTCCAGCCACCGCACCAGGCGCTCGCTGCCGGACTCGAGGCCGATGTAGACGCCGCGCAAGCCCGCGCGCACCAGCGCCGCCCACTCGGCAGGCCGCTTGCGTCGCCCGGTGAAGGCGTCGAGGAAGCCGTAGACCTCGCGCCCCGGCAGCGCCTGCCCCGCCAGCTCGAGCGCGGCGGCCAGCCGGCGGGTCGGGAGCAGCAAGGCGTTGGCGTCGCCCAGGAAGATGGTGTGGCGGCGAGCCAGGCCCGCCCCGAAGAAGGCCCGCACCTCCTCCACGTGCTGGCGGAAGCGGGCCAGGGGCCGTACCTCGAACGGCCGGTCCCGGTAGAAGGTGCAGAAGGTGCAACGGTTGTGCCAGCAGCCCCAGGTCAACTGGAGCACCACGGACAGATACTGGTCGGGCGGCAGGATGCCGATGGGCCGGTAGACCTGGCGGAAGCGCCGGGCATCGGCCTCGAGCGCCTCCCAGTCCATGACCGGGAGGGCCGGGTGACCGGCCCGGGCGGCTGCCGCCACGGTCTCGACGGCCCTCGCCACCCACTCCCGGGCCTCGCCGGGGGCCAGCCACCGGCGGGCCCGGCGGGAGAGCCCGGAGGCTTGCGGGTCGCGACGCCGCTCCAGGAAGCGCTGGTCCAGACCGCGCCGCACCCCCGCGCCGTCCAGGTAGGCCTCCACCAGACGGCCCTCGAGGTCCAGCGTGAACAGGCACCGGCTGCCCACGCCGGCCTCGGCCCAGCCGTCCCGCAGGCGGCTCCAGGCACCGTCGGGCAGCGCACGGGCCACGCCGCTCACTCCCATGCGTACCGCGGCTCGGCCACCTCGGCGCCGTCGGGCGTGCGCGTGATCTCGAAGTCACCGAAGATCGCGGGAGCCTCGGCCTGCAGGATCCGCAGGGCGGCGACGGCCACCCGCCGGATCTCGGGATCGGCGTGCACGGAGGCCCTCATGCGGATGAAGTGGCGCCACGCGCGGAAGTTGCCCGTCATCACCAGCGCCGTCTCGGTGGCGTTGGGCAGCACCGAGCGGGCGGCCTGCCGGGCCACCTTGCGACGCAGGGAAGGGTCGGGCACCGAGGCGTAACGAGCCCGCAGGCGCTCCACCAGGCGCGCGTAGGCGTCGCGGGCCGCCTGCGCCACCTCCCCCAGGATGCGCTCGGCCTCCTCGTCGCCGGCCAGGCCCGGGGGCAGCACCATGCGGGCGCTGGCTTCGTCCACATAGCGCTGGCTCACCTGGCTGTAGCTGAAGTGGCGGTGTCGCACGATCTCGTGAGAGCAGGCCCGCGAGATGTGCTCGATGAGGAGGCTGGCGCTGGCGTGCTCGATGACGCTCAGGTGCCCCTGCGTCAGGAGGTTGTCGATGTACTGGGCGTTGGTGCGCCGGCTCGGGTTGTGAAAGGATCGGTAGCAAAGCCGCCCGGCGAACTCCACCAGCTGCTGGGCCGGGTTGTCGGTGTCGGTCTCCCAGGCGATGTGATCGGGCTTGAAGAAGCGGGTGATGCCGATGAGCGTCACCCGAGGCTCCCGGATCCACTCCTGATCCGGCTGCACGGCGCTCGCCCCCTCCTGCCGGCCCCTGGCGGGGCCGCCCCCCCATCGTAACCCTTCGGTGCGCGACCGACCAAGGCCTGGGCGCCCGCTCCCTCCTCGTCGCGGCCTCGCCCGGCCCGGGCTCGCTTCCCGCTACGGCAACGGACGGCTATAATCGGCGGGGAGCGTGACCGATGGCAGTCCCGCACGATCGACGCGCCACGTCGGGCCCCAAGCGGCTGGCCGTCCTCGGCAGCACCGGTTCGCTGGGGATCCAGGTGCTGGAGCTGTGCGAGCGCTTCGCCGACCGCTTGCAGGTGGTGGCCCTGGCCGCCTCGGGGCGCCGCCAGGAGCTGCTGGGCCAGCAGGTGCGGCGCTTTCGGCCACAGCTGGTCGCGGTGGGCGACGCAACGGCCCCCATCGGCGACGCCCTGCGCGACGCCGCTGGAGCCGCCCGGGTGGTGCACGGCCCCGACGGTCTGGTGGAGGCGGCCGTCCATCCCGACGTCGACCTGGTGGTGGTGCTGACGGTGGGGATGGCCGGGCTGGCCCCGACCCTGGCCGCCCTCGAGGCCGGCAAGCGGGTGGCGCTGGGCAACAAGGAGGTGCTGGTGGCCGCCGGCGAGCTCCTGCCGGGGGCACGCCTGGTGGCAGAGGGTCGGCTCCTGCCCGTCGACTCCGAGCACTCGGCCGTCTGGCAGAGCCTGCTCGGGGAGCGACACGCCCTACCCGGCGGCGACGGCGGGGGCGAGGCGGTGACCGGGCCCGGTGCCATCCGGCGACTCTGGCTGACCGCCTCGGGCGGGCCCTTCTGGGGGTGGAGCGCGCAGCGGCTGCGGAGCGTCACGCCCGAGCAGGCGCTGGCCCATCCCACCTGGCGCATGGGCCCTCGGGTCACCATCGACTCGGCCACCCTCGTCAACAAGGGCTTCGAGATCATCGAGGCCCACCACCTCTTCGGCGTCCCCTACCCGGCCATCCGGGTGGTGGTCCACCGCCAGAGCGTGGTGCACTCCCTGGTCGAGTTGCGGGATGGGTCCATCAAGGCCCAGATGAGCCTGCCCGACATGCGGCTGCCGCTCTTGTTCGCCCTCAGCCACCCCGAGCGCTGGGAGTACCGGGGCCCGGCGCCTCTGTTCGAAGGGCACGCGCCCGAGCGGGGGCCCCTCTCCCTCACCTTCGAGCCGCTGGACGAGGCGACCGAGCCGCCCGCCATCCGGCTGGCCCGCCGCGCCGCCGAGGCCGGGAGCACCTATCCCGCCGTCCTGTCCACGGCCGACGAGGTGGCGGTGGAGGCGTTCCTGGCGGGTCGGCTCGCCTTCGACCGGATCCTGCCGGTGGTGCAGGAGACGTTGGATGGGCACGTGCCGGCTCGCGTCCTCTCCCTCGAGGCCGTGCGATGGGCGGACGACTGGGCACGCCGCACGGCTCGCCGGGTCGTGGAGGAGATGCGCCAGGCCTAGCGTCCCTCGCGATGGGCCGAGCCGCACCTCGATTGTGGGGCCGACGACGATTGCGTAAAATGGTAGCCGGGCCTGCGCGTACGCGGCCCTCATCGTCGCTCGAGCGTACATCCGGGAGGGATGGGTTGGCGATGGCCCGACCCCTGCGTGTGGCAGCCGACGCCGGTCTCACGGCTCGCATGCTGTTGACCATGGTGCTGCTGGGGGCTGTCTACCTCTTCTTCGTCAGCGTGATGCTGGCTTACGGCGTCGACATCACCTTCGTCGCGGTGTTCGTCGGCATCATGCTGCTGGCCCAGTACTACCTCTCCGACAAGCTCGTGCTCTGGTCCACCGGCGCACGTGAGGTGAGCCCATCGGAGGCGCCGGAGCTCCACGACATGGTGGGGCGGCTGGCCGCCCTGGCCGACCTGCCCAAGCCCCGCGTGGCCATCGTGCCCACCGACGTGCCCAACGCCTTCGCGACGGGCCGCAATCCCAACAACGCCGTGGTGGCCGTCACCAGCGGCCTCATGCGCCGGCTCAGCAAGCCGGAGATCGAGGCGGTGCTGGCCCACGAGATCACCCACGTCAAGAACCGTGATGTCGCCGTCATCACCATCGCCAGCTTCTTCGCCACGGTGGCGGCCTTCCTGACGCGGCAGCTGATGTGGCTGGGCTACTGGGGGGTCCCCATGGGGGGCGACCGTCGCGACGAGCGAGGAGGCGGTGCCTACGCCTGGGTCATCATCTACCTGGTCTCGCTCGTGGTCTACTTCGTCAGCTACCTGCTCATCCAGGCCCTCTCCCGATACCGCGAGTACGCGGCGGACCGTGGGGCGGCGTACCTGACCGGGGCGCCCTCCAACCTCGCCTCCGCCCTGATGAAGATCAGCGGGGTCATGGAGCGGATCCCGGCGCAGGACCTGCGCCAGGCCGAGGCGCTCAACGCCTTCTTCATCGTGCCGGCGCTGCGGGGCAGCAGTATCGCCGAGCTCTTCTCGACCCACCCGTCACTGGAGAAGCGCCTGGCCTACCTGCGCAAGCTGGAGCTGGAGCTGGCGGGCCGCTGAGCCCCGGGAGAGGCGAGGACGTGCGGTGGGTTTGCGACAGTGGCTCGACGCCCTGATGGGGCGGCCCCGGCTGGTCAAGCCCAAGTCCGACAACCTCTTCGCGCTCTCCACGGCCCGCACCGCCCTGGAGGAGCGGCTGGGTTGGGTGAGTGCCGGCCGGGCCGGGCTCTGTCTCAAGCCCATCGTCACCGCCGACTACGCCCGGGCGCAGGAGGAGCTCGCCGACCTGGTGAGGATGGGCGCCGGCGAGACCCGCAGCCGCCTCGAGGTGCTCAAGGACAGCTACCAGTACACCTGGATCCTGGTGGAGGACGACGACTTCGAGGATCTGCTGACCCTGGTCCACATGGCCGCCCAGACCCTGGAGGAGCAGGGCTACGGGACCCAGATCCTCTCGGCGGTCTTCCGGTTTCGCCCGGGCGGGCGCCTGTCGTCAGTGGTGGGCGCCGACGTCCCCGAGCGCATCTACCTCATCTACAGCTACAAGCGGGGCCTCTTCTACCCCTTCGTGCCGAGGGGCGCCGGCAAGACGTCGTCCGACGGCCGCTACGAGAGCGGTGAGTTTCAGGCGGCCGCCCTGCTGTCGCAGGAGCTGCCCACCGAACGGGACCCCTCGCGCTGGTATCCCCTCTGGGACTGCCCCGTCTGAGCCCGACAAAAGGGGCCGGTGCCCGCCATCGCGGCACCGGCCCCTTCTCCGCATCCCCGTTGGCATCCCCGCCACCCTCGGGCGCTCAGGTGACGAGGTTGCGCGGATAGGACCGAAACAGCTCCCGGGCCTCCTCCAGCGTCGTGTCCGGCGGGGGCAGCACCAGGTCGGACTCCTCGAGCTCGTCGTCGTCCAGCCGCCGCCCGCGGGTCCGGACGATCTCCAGCACGTGGGCCAGCTCCCGGGCGAAGGCGGCCTCGTCTCCCGCCTCGATGGCGTCCAGCAACGCGTCGTCGGCGCTGTCCAGCTCGTCGAGCGCCTGCCCGCGCAACTCGTACTGCCCCTCGGTGGCGATGCGGACGATCATCCCCGGCCCACCTCCTGCTTGAGCCGCTCCAGGTCGGCCTTGACCTGCTCCGATGCCTTGAGCCTGGCCAGCTCGGCCTCGATGCCCGTACCCGTCCCGCCGATGGCGGTGCGGTCGTCGAGGGCCCCGCTGGCGACCAGCTCGTCGATGGCGGCCGCTCGGGCCCGCATCGACTCGGTCTTCTGCTGAGCCCGCTCCACGGCCAGCCCCACGTCGGCCAGCTCCTCCGACAGCCCGCTGGCGGCCTCCCCGATGCGCACCTGGGCCTCGGCTGCCGAATACTGGGCCTTGATGACCTCCTTTTGGGCCCGAAAGGCCTCCACCTTGGCCCGCAGGCGCGCCTCGGCGGTCTCCAGCTTCTTCTGCTCGGCCTCCAGCTCGCCCGCCTGCCGCTCGATGCCCTCCACCTGCTGGAGGAGCTCCGCCTTGCGCTGCAGGGCGGCGACGGCCAGGTCCTCGCGCCCGGCTGCCAGGGCCTCCCTGGCCTGGGCCTCCAGGCGCTGGGCCGTCTCGCGCAGGCGCACCACCTGCAGCTCGAGCCGCTTGCGGGATGTGGCCACCTCGGCCAGGTTGCGGCGCACCTTCTGGAGCAGCTCGAGCTGCCGCTGGTAGGAGTACTCCAGGGTCTCCCGCGGATCTTCCCACCGCTCGACCAGCTTGTTCATCTTGGCCTTGAGCACCGTGGTCATGCGCGACAGCACGCCCATGCCGCCACCGTCCCATCCTCGTGGTCTCTCCCGTCCCAAAGGGTACCCTGACGGGGACCGTCCGCGCAACGGATGGCGGGCGCACCGATGCCCGCTCGGGGCCGGCCCACGCCGATGCTTAACTGGGTAAAGCATTGACATCACTAAGTACCAGCACTAGACTTCTCATGGCAAGGGGGAGTCGATCAGGTGGCCAGGCAGGGACTCCAACTCGATACGGAGTACCGCTACGGGTTCGCCGACCCGGAGCAGTACGTCTTCCGATCCCGCAAGGGGCTCAGCCGGGAGGTGGTGGAGGAGATCTCCGCCATCAAGGGCGAGCCCGACTGGATGCGGCAGTTTCGCCTCAAGGCCCTGGAGATCTTCGAGCGCAAGCCGCTGCCGACCTGGGGTGGGGACCTCTCCCATCTCCGGTTCGAGGACATCTACTACTACATCCGGCCGACCGACCGAAAGGGCCAGAGCTGGGACGAGGTACCCGAGACCATCAAGCGCACCTTCGACCGGCTGGGCATCCCCGAGGCCGAGCGCAAGTTCCTGGCCGGGGTGACGGCCCAGTACGAGTCCGAGGTGGTCTACCACAGCATCCGCCAGGAGCTCGAGCGCCAGGGGGTCATCTTCGTCGACACCGACACGGCGGTGCGCCAGTATCCCGACCTGGTGCGGGAGTACTTCGGCACCGTGGTGCCAGCGGCCGACAACAAGTTCGCTGCGCTCAACAGCGCGGTCTGGAGCGGGGGCAGCTTCATCTACGTGCCCGAGGGGGTGCGGGTGGAGATCCCGTTGCAGGCTTACTTCCGCATCAACGCGCGCAACATGGGGCAGTTCGAGCGGACTCTCATCATCGCCGAGCCGGGCAGCTTCGTGCACTACGTGGAGGGCTGCACCGCCCCCCAGTACACCACCGACTCGTTGCACGCGGCGGTCGTCGAGATCGTCGTCAAGCCGGGCGCCCGGGTGCGGTACACCACCATCCAGAACTGGTCCCACAACGTCTACAACCTGGTGACCAAGCGCGCGGCCGTGCACGGGGACGCCACCATGGAGTGGATCGACGGCAACCTGGGCAGCAAGCTGACCATGAAGTACCCGTCGGTCTACCTCATGGACAAGGGCGCCCGCGGCGAGGTGCTCTCCATCGCCCTGGCCGGGCCCCACCAGCACCAGGACGCCGGCGCCAAGGCGGTGCACCTGGCTCCCTACACGACGTCGACCATCACCAACAAGTCCATCTGCAAGGACGGGGGCCGCACCACCTACCGGGGCCTGGTGCACATCGCACCCGACGCCTACAAGAGCAAGAGCAAGGTCAACTGCGACGCGCTCATCTTCGACGACCGGTCCAAGACCGACACCATCCCCTACATCGAGGTGCTCAACAGCGACGTCCAGATGGAGCACGAAGCGACCGTCAGCAAGGTGAGCGAGGAGCAGCTCTTCTACCTGATGAGCCGGGGCATCCCCGAGCAGCAGGCGACGGCCATGATCGTGATGGGCTTCATCGAGCCCTTCGCCCGCCAGCTCCCGATGGAGTACGCGGTGGAACTCAACCGCCTCATCGAGATGGAGATGGAGGGCTCGGTGGGCTGAGGAGCGGAGGACGGCCGTGGAGGAGGGGCTGACCTTCGTGCTGCCCGTCTCCGAGCTGCCCCCGGGCAGCCGGCGCCGGGTGCGGGTCGGGGGCCGGACGCTGGCGCTGTGGCACACGCCACAAGGCATCTACGCCACCGACGACACGTGTACCCACGAACGCGCCAGCCTCAGCGAGGGAGACTTCGAGCCCGAGGCGGGCGTGGTCGCCTGTCCCGAGCACGGAGCCCGCTTCGACGTCCGGTCGGGCAAGGCCCTGACGTTGCCGGCCTACAAGCCCCTGCGCACCTACCCGGTGGAGGTGCACGACGGCCGGATCGCCGTCCGCCTCGAGGGCTGACGCCGGCTCCAGGAGCGAAGCGTCACGGGGGGCGGCCTGCCTGGCAGGGCCGCCCCTCTTGCGTCAGGTCCGCAGTACCAGAGGGGTTGGCCCGAGCGGTGCAGGAATAGACTCCATACCGGTCGCGCCCCGCTGGCGAGCAGGGGTGACGACGAGCAGGAGGCCGTCATGGGATCGACGCGAGCGCCGAGCGTGACAGCCGGGTGGGTGGCTCTCTTGCGTGAGCGTCTGAAGGGAGCGGTGCTGGTCGACGAGCCCATGTCGGCCCATACCGCCTTCCGCGTCGGGGGCCCCGCCGACGTCCTGGTCATCCCCGAAGGACGCGACGACCTGCGGTGGGCCCTGGAGGTGTGCGCCACCCACGGGATCCCCTTCACCGTCATCGGTCGGGGCAGCAACCTCCTCGTCAGCGACGATGGCATCGAGGGCGTCGTCATCAAGATCTCGAGGGGTCTCTCCCGCGTCCGGTGGGAGGGCACGTCCCTGGAGGCCGAGGCCGGCGCGCCCCTGCCGGCGGTGGCCTGGCAGGCGGCGAGCCGGGGGCTGTCGGGGCTGGAGTTTGGCGTCATGATCCCCGGGAGCGTCGGGGGCGCCGTCGTGATGAACGCCGGGGCCCACCATCACGCCATCAGCGCCGTGGTGCGGCAGGTCGAGTGCCTGGCGGCCACCGGCGAGATGACGACGCTGGATCGGGAGGCTCTGGGCTTCGACTACCGTACCAGCGTCTTGCAGGCGCGCCCGGAACTGGTGGTGGTCAGCGCCCGGCTGGAGCTCGCACCCCGCCCCCCGGAGGCCATCATGGTCCAGATGCAGGCCTACCTGGAGGCCCGGCGGCGCACCCAACCCCTGGGCGAGCCGGGCGCGGGCAGCATCTTCCGCAACCCGCCCGGCGACTACGCCGGCCGTCTCATCGAGCAGGCCGGCCTCAAGGGATGGCGACGGGGCGACGTCGAGATCTCCCCGGTCCATGCCAACTTCATCGTCAACAAGGGCCATGCCCGCTGCCGCGAGGTGCTGGAGGCCATACGCATGGTGCGCCAGGCGGTCCAGGCGCGCTTCGGCGTCCTGCTGCAGCTGGAGGTCAAGGTGATCGGCCGCTTCGCTAGCGACCCCCTGGCGTAGCCGGCAGGCGCAGCCGCCCGACCTCCTCGAGCAGCCGGGCCTCGGCGCGGCGCTCGACGAGCCGCGCCTCGGCCCGGGAGCCTACCGCGAGCGCCGTACCCGCCAGCATCAGGATCGACCCCACCCAGATCCAGTTGACCAGCGGGTTGACGTAAAGCTCGAAGGCGGCCCGGCTGCCGCCCTCCTCCCAGCCCGCCAGGGCGACGTAGACGTCGCCCTCCACGTGCCGGTAGACGGCCACCTCCGTGGTGGTGCCGAACTGGGCCATGTTGTCATCGTACAGGCGCCGCGCGGGCTCCAGGCTGGCGATGGGGCGGTCGCCGCGGAAGAGTCCCACCCGGGCGTAGACCTCGGTCGCGCCCGGCACGCGCCGCGAGGCGAGCCCCTCGTATCGCACGGTGTACCCGCCCAGGTGGCCCACCTGCCCGACAGCCAGCGAGAGGCTGGTGCGCGCCTGGAAGGCGGTCGACGCCAGGACCGCCACCGCCACCATGGCCACCCCGGCGTGAGCCAGCAGCCCACCGAGCCGGCTGCGGGCGCCGTCACGCCCGGCCAGCCCGCGGCCTCGCCGTCCCCTCACCCATCGCACCAGCTCGGCCAGCGCCACGGCCCCCGCCACGAAAGCGGCGGCGAAGCCCGTCAGCAGCGTGGGCCGGCGGAGCCCCCCGACCGCCAGGAGCGCGACGAAGAGCAGGACCCCGACCCCGACGGGCAGGAGGCGCCGGATCCAGGTCGCCGTGCGGCGCGCCCCATTGACCTGGGGCCGCCACGGCAGCACGAGACCCACGGCCATCAACAGCAGCATCAGCACCCACAGCGGTGCCGACACCCGCTCGAAGTACGGCGCCTGCAGCGTGATGCCCGGTCCGAAGAGGCGGCTCAGGATGGGCACCACCGTCCCGAACAGGACGGCGAAGGCCAGCGAGCTCAGCACGATGTTGCCCGCCACGAAGGCGCCCTCTCGGGAGGCCAGCGAGGCGATGGGCTGCCGGTCCTGCAGCCGGTCCCAGCGCAGCGCCAGCAGCCAGATGGAGAGGGCCGTCACCAGGCCGATCGAGACCATGAAGGGCGGGCCCGTCGGCGACTCGGCGAAGGCGTGGACGGAGGCCATGACCCCGCTTCGCGTCAGGAAGGTGCCCACCAGCACCGTGATGAAGACGGCCAGGGCCAGGACGGCGTTCCACCGGCGAAGCGTGCCGTGACGCTCCTGGGCCAGGCCCGAGTGCACCAGGGCCGTGGCCAGCAGCCAGGGCACGAGGCTGGCGTTTTCGACCGGATCCCACGCCCAGTAGCCGCCCCACCCCAGTTCCTTGTACGCCCACTCGCCGCCCAGGACGATGCCCAGCCCCAGGAAGAGCCAGGCGCCCAGCGCCCAGCGGCGGGCGATCCGCATCCAGGCGTCGCCGGTCTCGTCCACCGCCAGGGCGCCCAGGGCGAAGGCGAAGGGCACGGTCATGCCGATGTAGCCCAGATAGAGGGCGATGGGGTGCAGCAGCATCGACGGCGACTGCAGCAGCGGGTTGAGCCCGGCGCCGTCGGCAGGCGGCTGCGGCAGCAGCCGAAACGGCGACTCCACGCCGGCCACCAGGGCGGCGAAGAAGGTGGCCATCGCCGCCAAGGCCGCCGTCGCCGCCGGCCACAGCCGGGGAGCCTCGGGATCGGGCCGCCCGGTCACTACCAGCGCTGCCACGCCCAGCTGCAGCCACAGCCACAGGAGCAAGGAGCCCTCCTGGCCTCCCCACCAGGCCCCCAGCTTGTAGAGGACGGGCACGGCCCGCGCCGAGCGGCTCGCCACGTAGGCGACCCGGAAGTCGTCGGTCAGCAGGGCCACCACCAGCACCGCGGAGGCGACGGTGGCGAATCCGAAGGCGGCCACCACCAGCGCCCGACCTGCTCGCAGCCACGGCGGACGGCGCCGGACCAGGCCCGCCGCCGACAGGATGGCCGCCGCCGCCGATGCCGCCAGTGTGAGCCAGAGCATGCCCTGGCCGATCACCGCGGGATGCACCGCGCTATCCCCCCGTCCTTCCCATGCGCCGGTAAGCCCAAAAGCCGCCCAGCACCAGAGCTGCCAGCGGGGCGCCCCACAGCAGGACGTACGCCCCCGTGGCGGGCGGGCGGGCCAGGATCCAGGTGCCGTACAGCTGGACGTAGTGGTCGATGATCTGGCTCTCGTCCTTGCCCTCCTCGAGCATCTGGCGGATCTCGGCCCGCATCTGGGCGGCCACCGTGCTGGAGGACTCGGCGACCGACTGGCCGTTGCAGACGGGACAGCTCAGCTCCCTGGCCAGGGCCCAGGCCCGGGCCTCCAGGCCCTGGTCCTGCGGGATGCCGGTCAGGGCAGAGGCGATGCCGGCCGCTGATGCGACCGCGACGACCAGCACGATGCCCCAGACCCAGGGGTCCTGTCCCGTCCGGCGACGTCGGGCTACGGCCATGTCGCTCAGTCCTCCTCCGCCGTGCTCGTCGGCCTGGGCATCGTCGGCGCCTCACTCCGGCCCCTCACGGGCCCGCGACCCCCGCGGGACCCCGAGCGGGTGCCAGGCGCCCGCGGCATCCAGCTCGGCGGGCTCCACGGCGGAGCCGAGGTAGAGGTCCCCGTCGGGGGCCAGGGCCGCCAGGCGCCCGTCGGGCAGCGCCGCCAGCGCGACGAAGACGCGGGTGGGCGTGCCCCCGGCGGGAGCGGCCTCGCCACGGACCGGGTCATAGCGGTAGACACCCCGGTCGGTGGCCACCATCCACGCCTCGCCTACCTCGACGGCGGCCCACGACGGTCGCTCGAGGCGCGTGCGGGAGAAGGGGCCCGACGGCTCCCGGCTCTGCAGGAGCCCGGCCGGCGTGGCCGCGACCAGGTCGCCTCGCAGGCGCCCCATCCAGGCCGAGACGGCCATCGAGGGGAGCCCGCCGGGCGGAAGAGCCCTCCATCGGCCCTCGCCGTCGAGGGCGTAGCCTCCCCGCCCGCGGATCCAAGCGATCAGCTCGTCACCGGCGCCGGCCAGGGAGAGCACCGGTCCGGGGGCCTCCGGCAACGCCCGCCACGGGCCGTCGACGCTCTCCCGGCTCCACAGCCGACTGCCCGATGCCACCACGACGGCCTGCCCCTGGGGCCAGGAGGCGACGGCATCGAGCGCCGCCAACCCGTCGGGCAGGACGACGACCTCCCATCCGTCGGCGCGCTCGACGGCATCCAGCCGAGCCGCCACGAGGCGCTGGCGCCCGGCTACCCACAGGTGCGATCCCGCCACGGCCAGCCCCACCCCGGCCTCGTCCGCCGGCAGGGGCCCGCCGTCGGGGAGCCCCTCGGTGATGGGGCGCCCCATGACCTGGGCGTATGCCTGCTCCATCTGCTCGAAGGTGACGGGGCCCGGCCAGTACTGACGCACCACGCCGTCGGGCCCGACGATCCAGCTCTCCGGGTACCCGCGCAGCCGGTAACGCTCCGAGAGGCGACCGTCGGCGTCGCGCACGATGGGGTACGTCATCTGCATCGTACGGGCGAACTCCTGCACCACCGGCAGGGGCTCGCGGACGTTGACCCCGATGACGGGCATGCGCTCGCCGAAGCGGCGGTGGAAGCTCTCCAGCCCGGGGATCTCCTCACGACACGGGTCGCACCAGGAGGTCCAGAAATTGACGAAGACGGGACGGCCCTCGAAGGAGGCCAGCGCGACGCGGCCCCCCTGCAGGTCGGTCAGCTCGAAGCGCGGAGCCGGCTTGCCCACCTCGGCCTGCGAACCCAGGCTGCGGCTGTAGAGGATGGCGCCGGCCAGGAAGACCGCGACCACCAGGAGCGCGGCCCCGTTGGCCAGGCGGCGTGCCCCCACTCGGGTACCCCCCGAGGGAGTCTACCGGGTCCCCGCCGCCCGCCACAAGAGACGAATGCCCCGTCCCTCAGGGCCCTCCCACCACCAGCGCCAGCCGCAGGGAGGGCCCGCGCAGCCAGGCCGGGAGGCCCTCCAGCGTCGAGCCGTACGGGTGCGCCCAGCGGCTGTGCCAGAAGTCCCCCGCCACCAGGTAGCCCGCCGCGGCCTGCAACGAGGTCGCCGTCCCCAGGCGCCACAGCAGCCCCACCTCGGGCTGCAGGCTGACCAGGCGGCGGGTGAAGCGGTTCATCTTGAACTCGTCGTAGCGGCGGGGCGCGCCACCCACCAGATCCAGCTGGGCCGAGACGAGCCCGCCGAGCAGTGCCACGGTGACGCGCAGGTCCGGTCCCGCCAGCAACTCCCGCACCAGGCCCGCCTGGGCGTGGGTCATCTCCAGGCGGCTCAGGCCCGTGGCGTCCCGTGCCTCCCACCGGTAGGTGCCGCTGGCGAAGGCGAAGCCCCACCCCGAGGGCCTCAGCAGCGTCACGCCGTATCCGGTGGCCCATCCGTCGGGCGGCAGCCGAGGTACGTCCACCAGTCGGGCGTTGAGCGGGCCCAGCTCCAGTCGCTGCACGGAGACGTAGCCACTGAAGCCCATCGCACCCTCCCCCGGCGAGGCCGCCGCAAACGAAGGCGCCAGGAGCAGGCTCGCCACCGCGGCGGCTGCCCGTAGGATCCGTCGCGTCGCGCGTCGCATCGGAGCGGATGCGCTCATCGCGGGCCTGCCCCCTCCGGACGGAGCATATGCTGGGGACGCCATGGCATCGAGGGTGTTGCAGCTCCTCGTCAGGAATTCGTGGGTGGCCGACAATCTCCGCAGCCTGGGGCCCGGGAAGATGTACCACCTGGCCTACCGGACCGTGGACATGGCTCCCGACGTCCTCGAGGACCTGGCCACGGGCCAGATCGCTGCCGGCATGCCCGCGGAGGTGGCCCTGCTGGCCGGTGCGGGCGAGGCGACCCCGGTCGCCGACGTGACCATCGACGGGGTGCACGACTTCGTCAGCTACTGCCGCTTCGACTTCCGCATCCTGCGGCTGCACCCCAAGCCGGCCGAGCTGGGCAGCCCCGGCTTCATGTGTCGCTACGTCGAGAAATGAGGCCCCACCACCCCGGCCGGCGGGGCCAGCCCACCACCAGGGCCAGGGCGATGGCCGCCACGACTCCGATGACGTAGGGCGTCTGCCACCAGGCCGCCATGCCGCCCTCGACGCCCGGCACCACCAGCCAGCCCTGACGCACCAGCACGCCTCCCACGGCCGGCGAAGCCATGGCCCCCAAGGAGAAGGCGATGGAGAAGAGGCCGAAGGCCCTGCCTCGCTGATAGGAGCCCGTCGCCTCGGCCACCATGGCCGCCGCGGCTGGGAAGGCCGTGCCGAAGCCGGTGCCGAAGACGGCCGCCCCGGCCACGCCCCGGGCCCAGAACTGCTCGGGCTCCGCAGCGCCGGCCAGCAGCCCCTGCCCCACCGTCAGCCCCACCAGGCCCGCCCCCACCATGGCGGGCCGGTCCAGGCGGTCCGCGAGCGAGCCTCCCAGGCCCATCCACAGGCCGGCCACCGCCCCCAGCAGCCCCATCAGGGCGCCGGCCGCCCCGCTGCCGATGCCCGCCTGCTGCGCCTGCAGGGGCAGCAGCCATATCAGCAGCCCGAAGGCCGCCTGGATCACCAGGGCCGCCCCGTACGCGGCCAGCAGCGGTGGCGTGGCCAGCGCCGCCAGAGGAGTTGGGCCGGGCGACGGGGAGCCTGGGGCCACCACGCGCGGGGCTAGCGGGCCGGCCGCATCCGCCAGCCGCCACGCTCGCGCCAGTGCCACGACGGTCACCATGGCCAGGATCAGGAAGACCCGGTCGGGACCTGCCCGCTGGGCCAGCACACCACCCGCGGCGGGGGCCAGCACCGCCGCCAGGGCGATGGCCGCCCCCGTCCGGCCCATGGTGCGCCCCTGACCCGTCCGGCGGCCTCGATCTCCCACCCAGGCGAAGGCCGACGGGGTCGCCATCCCCGCCATGAAGCCGTGCAGCGCATGGGCGAGGGCCACCAGCTCCAGGCGCGGGACGGCGTAGAGGACCAGGCTGCCCACCGTACCCGCCAGCCCCACCCGCAC
Organism: Limnochorda sp. LNt; assembly: GCF_035593265.1. Classification (GTDB taxonomy): domain Bacteria; phylum Bacillota; class Limnochordia; order Limnochordales; family Geochordaceae; genus Geochorda; species Geochorda subterranea. The sequence goes on from NZ_CP141614.1 coordinate 2,432,573, forward strand.
GGGCCATGCCCGCCCTCGTCGGTCGGCCAGCCAGCCTCCGGTGGCGTTGCCCAGGACGTTGGCCGCCGAGTAGGCCGCCAGGATGGCCCCGGCGACAGCGGGGTCGGCCCCGAGCCGCACCAGGTACGCCGAGAGGAAGGGGAAGAGCCCCAGCATGCCGGCGAAGAGGGCGAAGACGGGCAGGTTCAGCTCGGACGCCTCCTCTCGATGGGCGGCGCGGCGCCATCCGCTGCATCCGGGCGCTCGCCGGCGGCATCGGGGGCCGGTACGTGGACCCGGTAGCGCAAGAAGAGCTCGTCCTCATGGAGGTACGCGCTGAGCAGCTCCAGCCGCGGAAAGGGATCGAGGAGGGCCGGACCGTCGACGACGGTGCGGTCGTCCTCGCGCCCGGCCACGAAGGGCGCCACCGTCAGGAAGAGCTCGTCCACGCAGCCGGCGCGTAAGAACGCGTGGTTGAGCGTGGGCCCCCCCTCGCTCAGCACCACCCGCACCCCGTACTCCTCCGCCAGGCACGACAGGGCCCAGCGCACGTCGAGGCCCCCCTCGACCCGGGGGCCGATGCGGACGTCCGCCACCCGCTCGAGACGACGCACAGCCTCGGGAGCGGCCTGGGGGCCCAGCAGCACCAGCGGTCGTCGTGGCGGCGCCTCGAAGAGCGGCGACTCCAGCGGGAGCTCCCCCGAGCCGCTCATCACCACCACCAGGGGAAACGGTGCCAGCCCTTCACGCTGTCGGCGCTCGACCGCCCCCGGCGGCAACGAGGGGTAGTAGGGCGACTGCCGGACGGTACCCGCCCCGCGCAGCACGGCGTCGACCCGGGTGCGCAGCCGCACCATGAGGGCCCGGTCGACGCGGCTGCCGATGGGACGGGGGTGCCGCCCCCGATCCAGGGTCGTCTTGCCGTCGACGGTGGCCACCATGTTGATGGCCACCCACGGGCGCCCCCGGCCGGTGCGCGGCCAGACGATCTCGTCGTAGATGGCGGTGGGGTCGCCGACGGCCGACGGATGCCGCTCCGGCCGCACGCGGTCCCAGAGGCGCTGCAAGGGCGGCCGGCCCCTACCCGCCTCGCCTCAGGTCGCCGGCGAGGATGCGGCGAAGGGGCATGCCGTGGGCGCTGGCCGCCCGCTCCTCCCGCCGCTTCTCCCAGAGGCGGTCCAGCTCCATGGTGATCTGGCTGATGCGCTCGCGGTCCTGGTCCGTGAGATGGCCCTTGGACCACAGGGCCAGCCGCTGGGCCGCCAGCTCGTTGATGCGTCTGAGCACCTCGGACGACGGGTCCATCGAGGCTCCTCGCCTCCCGAGAGGATGAGAGGACGGCCCGCGCGGCCAGTGCGCCACGCGGGTCCTCTTAGAGTATGGCCGCTGAGCCCCACCGGGTCAAGGATCGCCCCGCCACGTCGAGCCACCCCGCCTGGCCGCTAAGATATCGGCGGGAGGGGGGCCGGCCCGTGAGGTGGCACGCGCACGGAGGCGGTCGTGGCGACCCGGGGCGACCCGGCCGGTGGGCTCTGATGGTGGCGCTCCTCTGGGCGATGGCCTGCCCGCTCGCCTCGGCCGCCCCGTCTCCCGAGCCCGCGTCGGTGACCGTCACCCTGTGGGTCCCGGCCCGGGGCGGCTACCTGGCCGCCTGGCGAGAGGCCGCGCGGCTCGCCGCGGCCGCCCACCCCGACGTCTTCATCGCCATCGAGCCCATCTGGGCCGACTACGGCGCGCGCCTGACGCTGGCCCTGGCCGAGGGCCACGCGCCCGAGCTGGTGGCCCTGCCCTCGGCCCTGGCCGCCCGGCTGGCCGCCCGGGGATGGCTGACGCCGGTCGACGAGATGGTCCGTCGGCACCCCCCGGCTCCCGCCGCCCGCGTCCCCTTCACCTGGGAGGGGCGGCTCTACGCCCTGCCGGGGGTGATGGACCCCGTCGTCCTCTACGCCGACGCCGGAGCCCTCGCCGAGGCCGGGGTGTCGGCGGAGCACCTGTCGACGTGGGACGCGCTGCTCGACGCCGCCCGCCGCGTGCGGGCCGCGGGGCGCCTGCCCTGGCCGACCGTGGTCAACGGGTGGCCGCCCCTGGCGATGTTCATCTGGCAGGCCGGCGGCACGCTCCTGACCTCTGCCGGCCAGCCGTGGGACTCCGCCGAGGCCGTGGCCACCGCGGCCACCTTCTACCGCCGCTTCGTCGCCGAGGAGCTGAGCCCGTCGGCACCCTGGAGCTGGGCGGAGCCGGCGGATCTCCCCTTCCGGCGAGGGGAGGTCGCCCTCTTCATGGGATTGCTCTCGGACCCCCTGGAGCTGCCCGACGCCGCCTCCCCCTTCCGGCCGGGTGAGCCTGGCGTCGTGGGCCCCGCGGGACGTCGGGTGCGGGTCGTCCCGGCGCCGGCAGGGCCGGCCGCGGCGGCCACGTGGCTCTCGCTGGAGGGCGTCGCCATACCTCGCACGGCCCCCCCGGCGGCGAGCCAGGCCCTGGCCCATCTGGCCGAAGCGCTGGAGGCCATGGGGTGGCAGCCATCGCTGGAGCGCCGTCCCGAGGCCAGGGCGGTCGCGCTCGAGGCCCTGGCCCGGGCACGGGCCATGCCGGCGCACCCTGCTTTCCTCGAATTCGATGCCGTCTGGTGGCAGGACGTCGTGGTGCCGCTGGTCCAGGGGAACGGCCCCCTCGACGTGGAAGAGCTCCTGCAGCGGGCCGGGCGGCGCCTCGAGCAAGCGCTGCAGGCGATGCCGAGGTGACGTGGCACGGACGCCCGGTGCCGTGGCGTCGGGCGGACGGGCGGTCGGCGCGCGGCATCTCTTCGCGAAGCCTTGACATCCCCGCAACAACTGACGTTTACTGTTGCCTTCGGGGCCTGGCTCCGCCGGAGCCGTGCCCCGATCATCGCGCGAAGGCCGAGGGATGACATCATCGCCAAGCACGTCTCACCCCGGTGGCCCTTGGGCATGCTGGTCACGGATATCGACGGCACCCTCCTGGACGACGGCGGCCGCTTGAGCCGGTCCAACCGGGAGGCCCTGGGCCAGCTGATCGAGCGGGGCGTCCACGTGACGCTGGCCACGGGCAGGACCCTGGCCGCCTCTCGGGAGCTGGCCGCCCGCATCGGCATCCGGCTGCCCCTCATCACCTGCAACGGCAGCCAGGTGGTCGACCCCTCGGGGGCCGTCCTGATGGAGCGGCGGCTCGCTCCGGAGACGGTCGACGACGTCGTCGATCTGGCGGGTCGGCTGGGGCTGTGCGGCTTCGCCTACCTGACCAAGGGCGTCGTGCCCGTCGCGGGCGGCGAGCGTCGCGCCGACCATCTCCTGGCGGAGGACCGGGCCCGGCTGCTGGCGCCGGTGACCCGCCCGGGCCCCGATGCTCCGTGGTACGCCGAAGGGGGCGGCATCAAGCTGCTCCTGCTGGGCGAGCCCGCCGCGGCCGACGCCCTGGAGCGGGCCGCAGCGGCGGGGCGGCAGCCCTTCTCGGCGGTGCGCTCGGGGCCCGACTGCGTCGAGGTGATGGCGCCCGGCGTCTCCAAGGCGACGGGGCTGCGCTTCCTGTCGAGCCGGCTCGGGTTGCCCCTCGAGCGCGTGGTGGCCGTCGGCAACGCGGGCAACGACCTCGAGATGGTGCGGCAGGCCGGCGTCGGCGTGGCGGTCGCCACGGCGGAGCCCCAGCTGCTGGCGCTGGCCGACTACGTCGCCCCTCCTCACTGGGCCGACGGCGTGGCGCACACCGTCCACCGCTACTTCCCCTCCTGAGGCGACGCTCTCACCGCGGCGGCACGGCGCGCGCCGCCCCGCCCCTCTCCTCCGTGCAGGAAGCCCTCTCGGACTAGCGAATGTCGTTACCACTTTCGGGGCTGCCGGACTCCGGCGGCAGCCCCGTCTCGGCACCAGCTCGGAGAGGGAGGGGTGCAAGGGTCTATGCGTCGCAGGTGGATCGCGACGGCTGGCGCCCTCGTGGCCACGCTCCTGGTGGCCGGGGCGGCCTCGGCCGCGGAGATCGTCGTGGGCCTCAACGCCGAGTTGACGGGCCAGATCCCCGTGGTCGGCCAGTCGAGCCTCAATGGCGCCCGGATGGCCGTCGACGAGATCAACCAGGCGGGCGGGCTCCTGGTGGGCAACCAGCGCTACGCCATCCGGCTGCAGGTGGAGGACAACGAGGACAAGGCCCAGTCCGCGGTGGCCGCCGCCCAGAAGCTCTACTACCAGCACGGCGTCATCGCCATGGTGGGCCCCAACGCGAGCCGCAACGCCGTCCCGGCGGCCGACATCGCGGAGTCGGCGCGCGCCCCCATGATCTCGCCGTGGTCCACCAACCCCAACACGACCCGGGGCAAGCGCTACGTCTTCCGCGCCGCCTTCACCGATGACTTCCAGGGGCGGGTCGTGGCGGCCTTCGCCCGGCAGCACTTCAACGCGCAACGGGCAGCCGTGCTCTACGACGTGGCCAGCGAGTACAACAAGGGGATCGCGGAGGTCTTCCGCCAGACCTTCACCGAGCTGGGCGGGCAGGTGGTGGCCTTCGAGACCTACACCACCGGCGACAAGGACTTCCTCTCGCAGCTGACCAAGATCCGCGCGGCCCGGCCGGACATCCTCTTCCTGCCCAACTACTACAGCGAGGTGCCGCTGCAGGTCCAACAGGCGCGCCTCATCGGCCTGACGGTGCCCATCATCGGCTCCGACAGCTGGGGTTTCGCCGATCTGCTGACGCTGGGCGGCTCCGACATGGAAGGGCTCATGTTCACCACCCACTACGCCCCCGACATCGCCACGCCGGTGGCACGGCGCTTCATCGAGGCCTATCAGCAGCGCTTCGGCAGCCCGCCCGACGATGTGGCAGCGCTCACCTACGACTCGTTCCAGCTGCTGTTCCAGGCGCTGCAGCAGGCCGGACGGCTCGACCGAGAGGCGGTGCGTGACGCCCTGGCCTCCATCGAGCGCTACGAGGGCGTCACCGGCACCATGCAGTTCAGGGGAAGCGGCGACCCCATCAAGAGCGCCGTCGTGATCCGGATCGAGGACGGGCAGTTCAAGTACTTCACCACGGCCAACCCGTGACGGCCACCGGTGCCGGCGGGGCCCCGGGGCGGCCCGGGGCCCCGGCCGCCCGGGATGTATCCCAACACGATGGCGAGCGAGGCTTGCGACATTGATCTCGTACCTGTTGCAGCAAGCCATCAACGCCCTTCAGCTCGGGTCGGTCTACGCCCTCATCGCCCTGGGCTACTCCATGGTCTACGGGGTGCTGCGCCTCATCAACTTCGCCCACGGCGACATCTTCATGGTCGGGGCCTTCCTGGGGTTCTTCGCCGCCGCGGTCATGCGGTGGCCGTTCGTGCCGACGCTGCTGTTCAGCATGGCGGCCACGGCCGCCCTGGGCGTCACCATCGAGCGCGTCGCCTACCGGCCCCTGCGCGACGCCCCCCGGGTCTCGGCCGTCATCACAGCCCTGGGGGTAGGCCTCTTCCTGGAGCACTTCGTGCTGGCCACGATGGGGGCCCAGCCCCGCCAGATCCCCCGGATGATCCCGGCGCGGTTCTATCCGCTGCCGGGTGACATCGGCTTCTCCTCCAACCAGGCCGTCATCTTCGGCGTGGCCGTGCTGCTCATGCTGATCCTGGATCTCTTCGTCAACCGCACCCTCACCGGCATGGCCATGCGGGCCATCTCGTGGGACATCCGGCACCTGCCCCTGATGGGGGTGCCGGTCAACCGCATCGTCTCGCTCACCTTCGCCATCGGCTCGGCCCTGGCCGCCGCCGGGGGCATCCTGGTGGGGCTGGCCTACCCCATCATCGACCCCTACATGGGCGTCCTGGTGGGGTGGAAGGCGTTCGTGGCGGCGGTGGTGGGTGGCATCGGCAGCATCCGGGGGGCCGTGGCCGGCGGCTACGTGCTGGCCGCCACCGAGGTCTTCGTCGCGGCATTCTTGCCGTCGACGTACCGCGACTTCGTGGCCTTCTCCCTGCTGCTGACGCTTCTCGTATTCCGACCGACGGGGATGTTCGGACGGGTATGGGCACAGAAGGTCTGAACCGCACCGCCCCACCCGCGCCCGCCCACCCAGGCGCCGCCGTCGCGGGCGCGATGGAGGCGCGGCCCCTGCGACGCCTCTTGCCGTGGATCGGGACGGCGGCCCTGCTGCTCTTCTTCGCGGCGCTGCTGCCGCGCCTGCCGCTCAATCCCTACCACGTGCAGGTGCTGATGTACGTCGGGATCAACATCATCCTGACGGCCAGCCTCAATCTGGTCAACGGGTACATGGGCGAGTTCTCCGTGGGGCACGCCGGCTTCATGGCGGTGGGCGCCTACGCCTCGGCCGCGGTGATGCTGTGGCTCTTTCCCAGACAGCTGTGGCCGGTGCTCTTCCCCGTGGCCCTGCTCATCGGCGGCGTCGCCTCGGCCATCGTGGGCCTCGTGGTGGCCTTGCCGTCGTTTCGGACCCGTGGCGACTACCTGGCCATCGTCACCCTCGCCCTCAACATGATCGTCAAGAGCGCCATCGAAAACATCGAAGCCGTGGGGGGCCCCCGCGGGCTCCCGGGCATCGGACGCCTGACCACCCCGGGATGGGTCTTCGTCTGGGTGGTGGTGACGCTGGTCGCGCTGCGCCACTTCGTCCACTCCCGGTTCGGCCGGGGCGTGGCCAGCATCCGGGAGGACGAGCTGGCGGCGGAGCTGGTCGGCATCGACACCCGCCAGATCAAGCTGCAGGCCTTCTTGATCTCCGCCTTCTTCGCGGGCGTGGCCGGCGGGTTGTACGCCCACCTGATCCAGTTCATCAACCCCCGGAGCTTCGACATCCTCAAGTCCACCGAGATCCTGGTGATGGTCTACCTCGGGGGCGTGGCCAGCCTCGCCGGCAGCGTGGTGGGCGCCACCATCTACACGGTGCTGCTGGAGGCGCTGCGCTTCCTGGGGCTGTGGCGATGGGTGCTGGCGCCGCTGCTGCTGGTGCTCCTGATGATCGGCCGGCCTCGGGGCCTGCTCGGCTTCCGCGAGGTCTCCCTCTTCGTGCCCGCCTGGGAGCGGGCCATCCGCCGGGCGGCGGCGGGGGCGCGGGGGCCGACCGCCGGCGCGGCGCCGAGGACGAGGGGGTGACGGGGCCGTGGCGTTGCTCGAGGTGCGCGACCTCTCCATCCAGTTCGGCGGGCTCAAGGCTCTGGACGGCTTCACCCTGAGCCTGGATGAGGGCGAGATGGTGGGGCTCATCGGCCCCAACGGAGCGGGCAAGACCACGGTCTTCAACCTCATCACCGGCGTCTACCGCCCCAGCCGCGGTGAGATCCGCTTCCGGGGGCGCTCCCTGGTGGGGCTGCGGCCCAACCAGATCGTGCGCCTGGGCATCGCCCGCACCTTCCAAAACATCCGCCTCTTCAAGGGCCTGTCGGTGGTCGACAACGTGAGGGCGGCCCTCTTCTCGCAGACGGGCTACGGCCTGCTCCCGGCCCTCGTCGGCGGCGGTCGTACGGCGGGAGAGGAGGCCCGTGTCTACTGGCGGGCCATGGAGATGCTGCGCCTCTTCGAGCTCGAGGAGGTGGCCGCCGAGCCGGCAGGCAGTCTGCCCTACGGCGCTCAGCGGCGACTGGAGATGGCGCGGGCGCTGGCATCGGGGCCGCGGCTGCTGCTCCTGGACGAGCCGGCCGCCGGCATGAACCCCACCGAAGCCGACCGCCTGATGGAGCTGATCCGCTGGGTGCACCGGCACTTCGGCGTCGCCATCGTGCTCATCGAGCACCAGATGCGGGTGGTGATGCGGCTGTGCCCCCGCATCGTGGTCCTGGACTTCGGTCAGGTCATCGCCCAGGGCTCTCCCGAGGCGGTGCGCCAGGACCCCCGCGTGTTGGAGGCCTATCTCGGCAAGGGGGTGGCCGTCACGTGACGGCAGGCGGGGCGTTGCTGGAGGTCCACGACCTGACGGTGCGCTACGGCAACATCGAGGCGCTGCGCGACGTCTCGCTGCGGGTGGACGAGGGCGACGTGGTGGCCCTCATCGGGGCCAACGGCGCCGGCAAGACCACGACGCTGCGCGCCATATCGGGACTGGTGCGCCCCTACCGGGGTAGCATCCGCTACCGGGGTCAGGAGCTGACGCGGCTCAGCGCCGAGCGCGTCACGGCCATGGGCATCGCGCACGTGCCCGAGGGCCGCGCCATCTTCGCCAACCTCTCGGTCCAGGAGAACCTGCTCCTGGCCACCTACGCCCGCCGGGATCGATCGCGGGTGCAAGAGGACCTCGACCTGGTCTACTCCCTGCTGCCCCGGCTGGCCGAGCGGCGCCGCCAAAACGCCGGCACGCTGTCGGGGGGCGAGCAGCAGATGCTGGCCATCGGGCGGGCCTTGATGAGCCGGGCTCAGGTCATGCTCCTCGACGAACCTTCCATGGGCCTGGCGCCGGTGCTGGTGGTCGAGATCTTCCGTCTGCTGCAGGAGATCAACCGCCAGGGCACCACCCTGCTCCTGGTGGAGCAAAACGCCCGCATGGCCTTGCAGATCGCCCGCCGGGCCTACGTGCTGGAGGCCGGCCGCATCGTGCTGGCCGGCGCCGCCCGCGAGGTGGCCAGCGACCCCGCCGTGCGCGACGCGTACCTGGGCGCGGCCTGATCGTCGGCCTCCAGGCTCTGCAGCCGCCACAGGGTGTAGTAGAGCCCCCGTCGGGCCAGGAGCTCCCGGTGCGTGCCCTGCTCGCGCACCTGGCCCCGGTGGAGCACGACGATGCGGTCCGCGTGGGCCACCGTGGCCAGGCGGTGGGCCACGATGATCAGGGTGCGCTGGCCCGCCATGGAGCGGATGGCCTGCTGCACCAGGGCCTCCGTCTCGCTGTCGACGCTGGCGGTGGCCTCGTCGAGCACCAGCACCGGGGGATCCAGGGCCGCCGCTCGCGCCAGGGCGATGAGCTGCCGTTGACCGGCCGAGAGCCCCGCCCCCCGCTCGCTGATGGCGTGAGCGTAGCCACCGGGCAGGGCCTCGATGATGGCGTCGGCGCCCACCTGCCGGGCCGCCTGGCGGATCCGCTCCATGTCGAGCGCGTCGGGGGAGGCCGCCCCGTCGGCCTGCCCGTCGCCGCGCAGCCCGAAGCCGATGTTGTAGGCGATGGTCCCGGAGAAGAGCACCGGCTCCTGCAGCACGACCCCCACCTGGCGACGCAGCCAGTCGGTGGGCACGTCGCGCACGTCCACCCCGTCGAGGAGCACCGCCCCTCGCTGGACGTCGTAGAGCCGGCTCAAGAGCGAGACGATGGAGCTCTTGCCGGCGCCCGTCGCTCCCACCAGACCGATGGTCTCGCCGGGCCGCGCCTCGATGGAGACGTCCTCGAGCACCCAATCCTGCCCGTGGTAGGCGAACCAGACCCCCCGCAGCTCTACGTGGCCCCGGGCCCGGGCCGGCACCGGCGCCGGCCTCGCCGGCTCGGGGATGGCCGTACGGTCGTCGAGGATCTGGAAGATCCGCTCCGACGACGCCATGGCCGCCTGCAGGACGTTGTACTTCTCCGCCAGGTCGCCGATGGGCTGGAACATCTGGCGGACGTAGCTCAAGAAGGCGTACAGCACGCCGTACTCCACCTGGCCCCCGGCCACCCGGACGCCGCCGTACCACAGCACCGCCGCCACCGCGGCATTTCCCAGGAAGTCGATGGCCGGTCGAAACGTGGCGAAGACCGACAGCTCGCCCATGCTGGCCCGCAGGTAGGCGCCGTTCTCCTCGTCGAAGCGCTGCATCTGGCGCACCTCGCGGGAGAGGGCCTTGACCAGCCACATGCCGTTGAGGTTCTCGGCCAGGAAGGCGTTGACGCGTGCCAGGTGCACCCGCACCCGCCGGAAGGCTTGCCGGGCACGGGTGCGGAACAGCCACGTCGCCACGCCCACGGGGAGCAGCCAGGCCAGGCTGGCCAGGGTGAGCGGCCCGTCCAGGCGGGCCATGGCCACCAGCACGCCGACCAACACGAAGAGGTCCCGAAAGAGGCTCACCACCACCGACGTGTACATCTCGGAGAGGGTCTCGGTGTCGTTGGCCAGCCGCGTCACGAGCCGACCGGCGGGGTGGCGGTCGAAGAAGGCCAGCGCCCGGCTCTCGACGTGGCGGAAGAGCTCGCTGCGGATGCGAAAGACGATGGACTGCCCCGTGCGCTGCATGACGAAGGTCATGGCATAGGCCAGCGCCTGCGAGGCCACCGACAGGCCCAGCAGCACGGCAGCCAGCCGCCACAGCGCCGCCCCGTGCTCCCTCAACGTGGCAGCCGAGGCGGCGTCGGCGCCCTGCGCGGCGCGCACCGCCACCACCAGGTGCTCGTCGATGGCCACCTTGAACAGATAGGGACGCGCCAGATCCGCCACCGTCACCAACAGCGACAGGACGATCCCCACGGTGATGGGCAGCCAGTGGGGCCGTGCGTATCGCAGCAACCGGGCCAGGAGCCGCCGGTCCAGGGACCGTGCCAGCGCCTGCTCCTCGTGGATGTCAACCGCTAGCGGCATGCCACTCCACCCGTGCCAACCCGTCGCTGCCCGTCGCCTCGGGGGCCGCCAGCTCCGCCTCGAGCCGCTGGCGTTCGTACAGTCGCGCGTACAGCCCACCGCGGCGCAGGAGCTCGGCGTGGGTCCCTCGTTCGACGACGCGCCCCTCGTCGAGCACCAGGATCTGGTCCGCCTCTCGGACGGCCGAGAGCCGGTGCGTGATGACGATGGCGGTCCGGGTGCGCAGCACGCCCCGCAGGTCCTCCAGGATGGCGCGCTCCGTCTCGGCGTCGACCGCGCTGAGGGCGTCGTCCAGGATCAAGATGGGAGGGTCCTTGACGAGGGCCCTGGCGATGCTCGTGCGCTGCTTCTGGCCGCCCGACAAAGCCACCCCGCGCTCGCCCACCAGGGAGTCGTACCCCTGTGGGAAGCGCATCACGTCTTCGTGGATGTGGGCCAGACGCGCCGCGGCCTCCACCCGTTCCCGCACGTCGTCGCCCTCGTCGTGGGTCGGGTCGAGGCCCATGGCGATGTTGTCCGCGATGCTCACCGAGAAGAGGAAGCCATCCTGGGGCACGTAGCCGATCTGGCGGCGGAGCTCCTCCAGCTTGAGGCTGCGGACGTCCCGGCCGTCGTAGAGGATGGTGCCCGCCGGCGGGTCGTACAGCCGCAGCAGCAGTTGGGCCAGCGTGCTCTTGCCGGCGCCGGTGCGCCCCACGATCCCCACCACCTGCCCCGGCTCCACGGTGAAGCTCACGTCGCTCAGGGCAGGGCGGGTCGCCCCCGGATAGGTGAAGGTCAGGTGGCGCACCTCGATGCGGCCCGAGAGCCGGCCCGGCGAGACCGCGTCGGGGAGCTCCTCGACGTCGGGCTGCTCGGCCAGCAACGCGGCCAGGCGCTCCAGCGAGGCGCGGCCGCGCTGGACCATGTTGATGAGCCACCCGATGGAGGTCAGCGGCCAGATGAGCATCCCGAGGTAGCCCGCGAAGGCGACGAAGCGCCCCAGGCTCACCTCTCCCGAGACCACCAGACGCCCGCCCAGGAGCAGGACGACGACGTAGGCGAGGCCGACGGCCGCCTCCGTCATGGGCCCCATGATGGCCCAGACCCGCGCCAGTCGCACGTTGAGCTCGACCTGCTCGGCCGCGATGCGTTCGAAGCGGAGCCGCTCCTGCTCCTCACGAGCCAGGGCCTTGACCACCCGGATGCCGCCGATGTTCTCCTCGGCGAACTCCGTCAGGCGGCTGAAGCCCTCCTGCACCGCGCGGAAGCGACGGTGCACCTCTCGCCCGGTGTAGGTGAGGCCCGCCGACAACAGCAACAGGGGGGCCGCCGCCGCGAGGGCCAGGCGCAGGTCGGCGGAGCTCGCCATCATGGCCACCACGGCGGTGGTCATGAAGAGGGCGTCGATGCTCAGCACCACGCCCTGACCCGCCGCCATGCGGACGGCCTGCACGTCGTTGGTCAGGTGGGCCATCAGGTCGCCCACCCGGTGGCGCACGAAGTAACCCGACGACATCCGCTGCAGGTGCGCGAAGAGCTGGCGCCGCAGGTCCGCCTCCAGCAGCCGCGACGCTCCCAGCAGCAGGTGGCGCCACGCCCATCGGCCGGAGCTGATGAGTGCGGCCAGCAAGAGCAGCGTCAAGGCCTGTCGGGCCGCGTAGGCTGCGCTCAGCTGGCCGGAGGCGAAGGCGTCGGCGACGTCACCCAGGACCCGCGGGATGAGAAGCTGCAGGACGTCGATGACGAGCAGGACCGCGGCGCCGGCCAGGTAGCGCCACCGGTGCCGGCGCACGAAGTCCCTCAGGATGTGAAAGCCGCGCAGGCTCCGACCCTCCTCGAGCCGGCCGTCCCGCTCAGAGCGGGAGGCGTTCCCGCGAGAGTTCTCCGAAGAGCAGGCCGTCTCCTGTGAAGGGGTGCTCCTCGGTGCCCGTCCGCTCGCCCTCCACCATCAAGACGACCCGCTCGACCTGCGGGACCTCCGTGGCGGTGAAGACGATCTGCCGCAAGATGCCGTCCAGGCGCATGGTCCCCGCGGTCTGCTCCAGCTCCCGCGAGAAGTCGAGGTAGGCCGTCGACCCCTCGAGCCGCACGCCGCGCAGGCGGGTCCCCTCGGGGATCTGGGTGAAGACGTCGGTCGGCTCGCCCCGGTCAGGCTGCGGCCCACCCAGCAGCTCCTGCATCACCCGCTCGAGATGCGCCTCGGGCCCCAGACCGGCCGGGACCGGCCGGGTGACGGCGACCATCTCGATGGCTCCCTGCGCACCGGCCCGGGTGAAGTAGATCCGCGCCGGCACGGTGGCCACCTGCTCCGAGCGCCCCGGACCGCTCGACAGGGTGACACGCTCCAGGTGAGCCAGGCGCTGGTCCATCTCCTCGATGCGCCGTGCCTGGCGCCCCAGCTCCTGCCGCAGCGAGAGATAGCCCGCGAGCAGGAGCCCCAGGCCCACGCCCGACGCCAGCGCCACGCTCAGCAGGCGGCGGGTCCCGGGGGTCCGGCGGCGCGCGGCCCTCTGGGTTTCGGCCATCGACTCGCCTCCTACACCCGCCATTGTACCCGTCGGCAGCGCAACGGCTGGCACCGAAGATGTTCGGGGGTGACGCCGGCCCCCTCTCTGGATACAATCGCTAATGGCGATATGCCTTTCCAGTCCCGGGGGTTGAGGGGAAGCGAGGCCATGGCATGGGGCCACGGCGTGCTCCGGCGTACCGGGAGCGTGGGGCGCGGCTCTCGTCGGCGCACGCCCTCGTACCAGGCGGCCGCCTCCATCCTGGCCGCCGGTGGCCTGGCGCTCTACGGTGGGCTGACGGCGGCGGGCGGCGGCCCCGACGTGGTCCACGTCTTGCCCGCGGCCGCGCCCATGGCGCTGGGCTTCGCCTTCGGCGCCGGCTGGGGGCTGGCGGGAGGGGCGATGGCCTCGGCCGCCGTCGCCCTGCGGCTGGGGTCGGAGCTGGAAGCCGCTGGGCCGGCCCCGATGGTGGCTGCCGACGCTGACGGCCGCGGTGCTCCTGCGTGCGCTGGGCGCGGCGAGCGGCGCGGTCGCGCGCCTGCGGGACCGCCGCACGCTCGAGCTGCTGCGGCTGGTGCGCGAGTTGCGCCGGGCCCGGGCCGTCCTTGCCGCCCTCTACGAGAGCGGCAAGCTGATCACGTCCGAGCTCGAGATGGAGCGCCTCATCGATCGGCTGTTGCGCCTGGTGAGCGACATGTTCGGCTACCCCAACCCGGCCATCCTCTTGCTGGACGAGGACGAGGGCGCGTTGCGGCTGGCGGGGAGCTACGGCTATCACGTCCCCGAGGGCCTGGTCATCCCCGTCTCGCAGGGCCTGACGGGGTTCGTGGCGCGCACCGGGCGCGCCGTGCGAGTCGACGACGTGACCCGTGACGCCCGCTACATCGCCGGGGTGGTCGGCGCCCGCAGCGAGATGGCGGTGCCCATCCGCATGAAGGACCGGGTGTTGGGCGTGCTCAACGTGGAGAGCCTTCGCCCGGCGGCCTTCACCGACGAGGACCTGCGGGTGCTGCAGATGGTGGCCGATCAGGCCGCCGTGGCCATCCAAAACGCTCGCCTGATGGGCCTGACGTCGCACCTGGCCGCCACCGACGGGCTGACCGAGCTTTACAACCACCGCCACTTCATCCAGCAGCTCCAGGCGCGCCTGGAGCGGGCCCGGCAGACCGGCCTGCCCCTCTCCCTGGTGCTCATCGATCTCGACGACTTCAAGGCGTTCAACGACCGATTCGGCCACCTGGTGGGCGACGAGGTGCTGCGGGCCGTGGGACACCTGGTGCGGCAAAGCGTCCGGCGCACCGACATGGCTGCCCGCTACGGGGGCGAGGAGTTCGCCATCCTGCTCCCTGACACCGACATCGAGGCGGCTTGTGCCTTCGCGCAGCGGATTCGGGCCGCGTTGCCCTCCGTGCACGCCTTCATCCAGCAGCTGACGGAGGGAGGCCCGCCGCTTTCGGCCAGTTTCGGGGTGGCCAGCTACCCGGTGCACGCCCGTGACTGGCGCGAGCTGCTCCAGCGCGCCGACGAGGCCTGCTACCAGGCCAAGCGCCAGGGCAAGGACCGCGTAGTGGTCTGGTCGCCGAGCTGGGAGGGTGCCCCTGCCGCGTGAGTCCGCTGCCCCGCCCGACGCTGCGCCGCCGCTCGTCGTTGCCCCGGCGTGCCCCGGCCAGGGGCCGACGCGTACTGGTCGCGGCGTTGCTGCTGACCATGGCCGCCGTCGCCTACGCCCGCATGACGACCCGGTGGGCGCCCGCCCCCGACGCGGCCGACCTGGCCCGCCTCAAGCCGCCCGAGGGAGCCGTCCTCCTGACCGACCGGGTCGTCGACGTCATCGATGCCGACACCATCCGCACGGCCCGGTACGGTCGGGTGCGCTACATCGGCATCGACACGCCCGAGCTGGACGACCCCGATCCCGACGTGCGGCGCATGGCCCAGGAGGCCCGGCGGGCCAACGCGCGGCTGGTGGCCGGACGACAGGTCCAGCTCCTGCCGGACGTGCAGAGCCACGACCGCTACGGCCGGCTGCTGGCCTACGTCTGGGTCGACGGGCTCTTCGTCAATGCCTGGCTGGTCCAGCAGCGCTACGCGGCCGTCATGACCGTGCCGCCCAATGTGCGCTACGCAGCCCAGCTGGTCGAGCTCGAGCGCGACGCCCGCCGCTCGGGGCGGGGGCTGTGGGCGGCGAGGGCTCGCTAGCACCTCCTCACAGCTTGTAGCCGAAGCGCCTCAAGAGCGCCTTGCGCTCCTGGATCTCCTGCTCGCCCTCGACCCCCTTGACGGCCAGGCCGTCGACCACGCCCAGCACGCCGCGCCCCTGATCGGTCTCTGCCACCACCACCTGCACGGGATTGGCCGTGGCGCAGAAGATCCGGCAGACCTCGGGCACCTGCTTGATGGCGTTGAGGACGTTGATGGGAAAGCCGTCCTCCATGACGATGACGAAGAAGTGGCCCGCCCCCACCCTCTGGGCGTTGGCCACGGCCGCCTGCTCGAGCCGGGCGTCGTTGCCCGAGTGCCGCACCAGGCACGGCCCCGATGCCTCGTTGAAGGCGATGCCGAATCGGATGCGACCGCCGGCGTTGGCCATGGCCTCGTGGAGGTCCTCGACCGTCTTGATGAAGTGGCTCTGGCCCAGGATGACGTTGGCCTCATCGGGCTTGTCGATAGGGACCAGCTCCAGCTGCACCATCCTCACCCTCCTCCCGCCAGGGATGTGCCGCCCCGGGCTTCGGCAGCGGCGTCACGAGATAGGCTGTCTCGCCCTCCCCCAACCGGGCGCAACGGGCCGTACCCCACCGGTGCCAGAAGGCGGCGACATGGGCGCAGATCAAGGCATCCAGCAGGCTCTCCATCCGCTCCACCGCGGCCCTCGACTCCGCAGCCTCCCCTGGCTCGGGCAGCCACGGCACGCCGTCGACGTCCAGTGGCGGGTCGGCGCCGGCACGTCGCCGCAGCAGCGTCGCCAGCCGCTGCAGCCCCGCCAGCCGCTCGTGCCGCGAGCCCCGCTTGTAGGCCAGCGGGGCCGGCAGGTCCAGCCACGCGACGAGCGCGGCGTGCGGGTAGACTTCGATGACCGGGCATCCTCGGCCTGCCAGCCGCTCCACGAGCCGCTCGCCCCGCAGGCCGCCGTAGACCTGGAGCAGCCGGCGGCGGCTGGCTGCGTGGACGCCGAGGCGCCGGCCCGCGAACAGCCGCATCAAGGCCCGATCGACCGCTCGGTGCCCCGTCTCGTTGGGTACGCACAGCGGGGCATCGACGGCGACCATGGCCGGCTCGTCCCGAGTCTGCGCGAGGCAGAAGCTGGCCACGGCCTCCAGCTCGACCCGGTAGGCCCACGACTCGACCCGGCCCCGCTCGTCGAGCACGACCAGGCCGCTTCCCCGGTGGTCGGTCCAGGCCAGGTCCACCCCGACGAACCGCATCAGTCGTCACGGAGCGCCCCGGCTCCGAGCATCCAGAGCAGCCAGGAGAGCGCCCTCGCCTCCATGGGCGGCGTCAGGCGATGCCCCAGAGCGGGGTAGAGGACCAACTGCAGCCGCTCGCCGGCGTCGGGCCGCCCGGCCACCAAGGCGCGGTACAAGGCCCGCACCTCGTCGACGTCGACGACCGGATCCCGTCCGCCGCCCACCAGCAGGACGGCACAGCGGCGCAACCGCTCGGCCCGCTCGTCCAGGTCACCGGGGTGGAGCAAGGGGGCACGGGCCGGATCCACGGGGCGCCTCAGCGCCTCGGGCGAGCACCGCACTCCTGCCTCGGCCAGGACATTGGCCATCGCTGGGGGGATGCGGCGCCAGCCGGGACCGCTCAGCACCGCCGCCACCGCCACCACCCGCCCCTGCTCCGACGCCCCCTCGCCGAGGGTCTCGGCCAGACGGAGCGCGACCCAACCGCCCGCCGAGACCCCCATCAGCCCCACGCGCCCGGGGTCGACGCCAGGTGAGCCCGCCAGCGCCTCGACCGCCTGCCGCGCGCGCCGGAGCGCCTCCTCCAGCCAGGCCTCGAGGCGGCCGGTGATGTCCGGAGCTCCCGCCGCTCCGAGAGGGTGCACCCGCCCCAAGGTGGCCGCCACCACGCCACCGCGGGCCAGGCGGTACATCGCCGCGTAGAGGGAGCCCGGCTCCTGGAAGAGCCCCGGCAGCAGCAACACGACGGGCGCGCGGCGCCGACCGGGGGAGGGGCGAGCCATCACCAACCGCTGGCCGTCCGCCTCGACGGGACGCAGGATGACGGCGGGCCCGGCCAGCTGCTCCACCTCCCCGGCACGACGCCGGGGCGTCACCGCGACCCGCCCTCCTGGGCCCGCACGCGGCGGCGCTTGGCCTCGTACATGCGGGCGTCAGCGGCCGCGACCAGCTCGGACGGCCGGCTGCCGTCCTCGGGGAAGCCGGCCACCCCCCAGCTGACCCAGGGCAGCGCCAGCCGGGCACCCTGCCAGTCGACCGTAGCCTCGGCGATGGCCCGATCGAGCCGGGCGATGGCGGCCCGGGCGCCCTGCCGGTCGGTTTGTGGCATGATGATGGCGAACTCGTCCCCGCCGTAGCGGGCCACGGTGTCGTAGCGACGGGCATGGTCGCGAAGGACCCGGGCCAGCGTCACCAGCACCGCGTCACCGGCCAGGTGGCCGAAGTTGTCGTTGATCTCCTTGAGGCGGTCGATGTCACCCAGGGCCACCTGCAACCCCTGTCCGAAGCGTGCGGCACGCTCCACCTCGGCCTCGAGCCGGTCGTAGAAGTGACGGTGGTTGTAGAGTTGGGTCAGGCCGTCGCGCACGGCGTCGCGGCGGGATTGCTCGTGCATCTGGGCCACCTCGACGGCGACGGCCGCCTGCTGGGCGATGGTGGCCAGGATCTGGACCTCCTCCACGCTGAACGCGTCGAGACGACTGGAGTCGACGGTCAGCGTCCCGATGACCCGGGAGCCCGCCACCATCGGCACCACCACCTCGCTGCGGGTCGTGGGCGGCCCGGGGTGATACCGGGGCTCCCGGCTGACGTCAGGGACCAGCACCGGCAGGCCGTGCGTCGCGACCCACCCGTTGACCCCCTGGTCCTTGGCGAGCCGCAGCCCCTCCAGCCCGGCGAAGGCCCCTGACGCCGCCACCAGCAGCAGGTCCTCCGACTGGCGGTCCACCAGGAAGAGGGCGCAATCCCTGAAGCCCAGCTCGGTCTGGATGATGCGCAAGACGTGCTGCAGGAGGGATGGCAGATCGAGGATGTCGTGGAGGGCCTGGGCCAGCCGGTAAAGAGCCGCCAGTTGCTTGGTGTGGGCCGGCGTGATGCGACCCGCCTGGCGGTCCGACGGCGGTGGCACCACCCGGGCGCCCTCGAGGCCAGGCCAGTCGCGGCTCGTCGCCTCGGGCGAAGCGGCCACCTCCCCCGCCGGCGGGGGCGGTCCCTCCCGGACCG
Source organism: Limnochorda sp. LNt (assembly GCF_035593265.1). Taxonomy (GTDB): domain Bacteria; phylum Bacillota; class Limnochordia; order Limnochordales; family Geochordaceae; genus Geochorda; species Geochorda subterranea. The sequence continues at coordinate 2,450,917 of NZ_CP141614.1, forward strand.
CATCGCGCTCGCCGCCCTCCTGCACCCAACCCCGCAACTGAAAGACGTAGGCCGCTCCCGCCGCCTCGTCCTCGGCCAGGGCCTCGGCCAGCGCCTCCACCACCCTGGGGTGGAACTGGGTGCCGGCGGAACGCCGCAGCTCCTCCATGGCCTCCTCCAGGCTGGAGGCCCTGCGGTACGGACGCCCCGTGGTCATGGTGTCGAAGGCGTCGGCCACCGAGATGATGGCGGCCCCCAGCGGGATGGCCTCCCCCTTGAGGCCATCGGGGTAACCCCGGCCGGAGTACCACTCGTGATGGTGCCGCACCAACGGCACCAGCTCGGCCAGGGCCGGGTTGGCCCCGACGATCCGGGCCCCCAGCTCGGCGTGGGCCATCATCACCGCCCGCTCCGCCGGATCCAGGGGCCCCGGCTTGCGCAACACCGAGTCGGCGATGCCGATCTTGCCCACGTCGTGCAACAAGGCCGCCAGTTCGACCCGCTCGACCCACTCGGGGGCCATCCCCAGCACTTCGGCGATGCGCCGGCTGTAGAAGGCCACCCGCTGGCTGTGGCCCCGAGCCGACGGGTCGCGCGCATCGATCGCGGCCACCAGGGAGCGGATGCCGGACAGGTAGAGCTCGCGCCCCTCCGAAGCCAGCGTCGCCCGATCGCACGCCGCCGAGGCCATCTGGGCCAGCAACTCCGCCAGGCGACTCCTCAGGGCCTGCGGCAGCCCGCGGCCCGGCCGCACGCTCACCACCAGGATGCCGATGGGGCGTCGACCACGCCCCGTCATGGGCGCGCCGATCAGTCGCCGTCCCGGCCATGCGGTCGGCCGTTGCCCGGCGGCTCCCTCCTCGTGAGGGCCTGCCGACGCGGTCCACTCCACCAGGCGCGACCGCCCCAGGGCCTGCGACAGGGAGCCGCCGTCGACCCGCTGGAGCCACTCGCGCACGGCCTGCGGCGAGACGCCCGAGCACGCGGCCACATCCCAGCGCCCCTCACCAGCGTCGAGCGTCAAGACGGCCGCCGCCTGGGCGTGCAGGACGCCGATGGCCGCGTCGACCGTGAGGCGGAGGATCGCCGCGGCATCGGAGGCGCCCGCGGCCTGCTGGCCGTACCGGGTCAGGCGGTCCAGGCTGCGGGCCAGGCGCGGCTCGACGCCGACTGGACGGCGCCCAAAGGCTGAAGCGTGCCTCCCGATGGACCGCGTCGCCACGGATCTCCCTTTCCTGCGTGCAGGAGAGCCCTTACCCGATTAGGCAAGGGCCTTGGGAAATCCTGCCCTCTCGCCCATCACGGGAGGCGCTCAGCGGCACTGCAGCGGGTTGCCGGTCAGGACGCGGTAGGCGTCGATGAGCGGGCACTCCGGCGTGCTCTCGTCTCCGCAGCGCAGGCACAGCGCCTCGACCACCCCGGGGTCGTTGAGGCCTGCCGCCACGAAGGCCCGCAGGGAGCGCTCCAGCATCTCCTGATCCTCGGGGGTCATGCGGCTGAGGATCATCTCGAAGACCTGGGTGCGCCGACGCCGGATGGCCTCCACCGCCTGCTGACCGGCCTCCGTCAGCGATATCTCCACGGAGCGGCGGTCGTCGGGCCGGTCACGCCGCATGACCAGGCCCTTGCGTACCAGGCGATCCACCAGCTTGGTGATGGCCGGGGGGCTCATGTGCAGTCCCTCGGCCAGCTCGGCGGCCGAGCAGGCGCCGTGGCGCTGAAGGTACTTGAGACACTCCAGTTGCGAGACCGTGATGTCCGAGCCGGCGTCGGAGAGCGTGCGGGTGGTGACGACGTCGAAGACGAGCTCCACGAAGAAGTCGGCCAGCATCTCCAGCTGGAGGGGCCGCTGCGGCTCGAGGGTCAATCGCCACATGGACTCTGGCGACCCTTTCCCGTATCTTAACCTGGTTAAAGGCTAACATCCGCCCTCGCCGCGTGTCAAGGCGGCCCCGCCGGCTATAATGGGGAGATGACGGTGGGAGGGAGTCGGTCGTGGCCAGGCAGTCACCTGCAACGCGCCCGTCTGCGTCGAGCCGCCCGCTCGGCTACGTGCTGGGCGTCATGGCGGCCCTGAGCCTGCTGGGACTCTTGCTGCGCATCGTGACCCACTGAGCCGCGCCCACCGCGCGCCCGGCCGCGAGGCGGCCACCGTGGGGTGGCCGCCTCACCGTGGGATCCGCTCGCGGGCGATGACGCCCCTCAGCGGTAGCGCTGCAGCAGGGCGTCGATCTGCCGGGCGTCGGCCTCGCGGTCGTAACGCGTGCCGCTCTGGAGCCGCACGGCATCCTTCGCGCCTGCCGCGAGCCGGTCCATCAGCGTGGGCCGCTCCACCCGGTAGAAGATGCCGATGGGCATCCCTTCCGCCTCGGTGGCCAGCCGTAGCGCCGCCTGGAAGTCCGACGGATCGTGGTCCTCCCCCAGCTCCCACGCCTGCTGCTTCCACTGCTTGTAGGTGTCGTAGAAGGTGACGCAGGGCGTCATGATCTGCACGAAGCTGAAACCCCGGTGCTCCAGCGCCGCCTCGATGAGATCGGCCAGGTGCCGGGTGTGGCTGGAGAAACCCCGCGCCACGAAGGTCGCTCCCGCCACCAGCGCCAGCGCCAGCGGGTTGATGGGGTACTCCGAGACCCCGAAGGGAGAGGCGTGGGTCTTGTGCCCTACCTCGGTGGTCGGTGAGGGCTGCCCCTTGGTCAGGCCGTAGATGTGGTTGTCGAAGAGCAGGTAGGTGATGTCGACGTTGCGCCGGATGGCGTGGGGCAGGTGACCCATGCCGATGGCCAGCCCGTCGCCGTCGCCCCCGACCGCGACGACCGTCATGTCGGGGCGGGCCAGCTTGAGCCCGGTGGCCACCGGCAGCACCCGGCCGTGCACGCCGTGGAAGCCGTAGCTCTTGACGAAAGCCGGGAAGCGCCCCGAGCAGCCGATGCCCGAGACGATGGCGAGGCGCGCGGGGTCCACCTGGTTGCGCGCCAGCACCTGGATGAGCGCGTTGAGGATGCCGTAGTCGCCGCAACCGGGGCACCAGATGGGCTTGATGCCCTTGTAGTCCGCCGGCGTCATGCGGACCCCGTCCTGGAGCCGGGGAAGAGCCGACGACTTGACCGTGCTCATGAGCCCTTGGCCACCTCCACGATGCGGGCCAGGATCTCCTCCGCCGAGAAGGGCAGCCCCTCGTACTTGACCAGCGGCACGATGCGGCCCCGGATGCCGTTGGCCTCCAGGTACCGGGCCAACTGCCCGCTGGCGTTGACCTCCGGGACGATGACCACGTCCAGGCCGCGCACGAACGCCTCCACCGTGCGGGTCGGCAGGGGCGAGAGCATCTTGACCCACAGACCCTGCACGGCGATGCCCATCTGCTCCGCCAGGGCGGCCGCCTCCCTGGCGGCGCCGTAGGTCGAGCCCCACCCCAGCAGTCCGATGCGGGCTCCCTCCGGGCCGAAGCGCGCCACCCAGGCGCGGGGGTCGGCCTCCACCTCCCGCTGGAGCGCCTCGAGCTTGCGCCGGCGCTTCTCCGACATGCGCCGGTGCATCGCCGGCTCGTAGTTGGGGTGACCGTACTCGTCATGCTCCAGACCCGTGATGACGTGCAGCCCGGCCGGATCGCCCGGCAACGGGCGGCTGGAGATCCCGTCTTCTGTATCCACGTAGCGGCGATAGTGCCCGTCGAGCGCGCCGTTGGACTTGCCGTTGGCGCCGGTGCCGCCCCACTCCGGCTCGAGCAGCAGCTCGGCCCCGCGGGGCACGGGCAGGCTCTCGGTCCGCTGGGCCAGCACCAGCTCGCTCAGCACGATGACCGGTGTCTGGTAGCGGCCGGCCAGCTGGAAGGCCCGGCGCCCCACCTCCAGGCAGTCGGCCACACTGACGGGGGCCACCACGATACGCGGCGCATCGCCGTGACCGCCGTAGACCGCCAGATTGAGGTCGCCCTGCTCGGTCTTGGTGGGCATGCCCGTGCTAGGGCCGGCTCGCTGCACGTCCACGACGACCACGGGCAGCTCGCTCATGACCCCCAGCCCGATCAGCTCCACCATCAGCGAGAGGCCGGGGCCCGACGTGGCGGTCATCGACGGCACGCCGCCGAAGGAGGCGCCCAGCGCCGAAGCCAGAGCCGCCATCTCGTCCTCGGTCTGCACCGCGACCCCGCCGAAGGCGGGCAGCTGCGCCGCCATCAACTCCAGGATGTCGCTGGCGGGGGTGATGGGGTAGCCGGCGTAGTAGCGGCAGCCGCCCGCGATGGCCCCGATGCTGAGGGCCTGGTTGCCCGAGATGACCATGCGGCCGGTGCCGCTGTCGGCAGCCCCGGTCGTCGCGCCATCGACCTCGGAGAGCTCGGCCAGCCGCCCCAGCCCCTCGAGCTGCTCACGGGCCAGCTCGTAGCCCAGCTCCAGGGCACGGACGTTGACGGAGACCACGCTCTCGCCCTTGGAGGCGAACCGGCGAGCGACGAACTCCTTGGCCGAGTCCAGCGGCAGGTCCATGGCCGCGTAGGTCGCGCCCAGGGCCACCATGTTCTTCGCGAGGCGGCTCTGCAAGCTCTCCAGCGCCACCTTGCCGAAGGGCACCGCCCGGGCGGTCACGTCGGCCCTGAGCCCCTCCGGCTCGCTGCCGTCGTCGTGGCGATCGTAGAGGATGACGCCCCCCGGGCGCACCGACTCTTGATGCAGGGCGATGGCCTCGTCGTTGAAGGCGATGAGGACGTCGGCCGGTCCCGTCGGGGAGTCCAGGGGCTTGCGGTCGAAGCGCACCTGGAACATGCAGGGCCCGCCCTTGATCTCGGCAGGATAGGTGCGAAACGTGGTGACCCACAGGCCGGCCCGGGCCAGCGCCCAGGTCAGCATCTCCCCTGCCGTGATGACCCCCTCGCCCGACTCTCCGGCCACCCGGATGGTCATCCCCCGGCGACGAGCGATGGTGAGCGCTTTCACGGCCTCCGCCATGCCCGACGCCTCCCCTCCGGGGCTACCGACACGGGCCACGCCCCTGAGGCGAATCTCATGATAGCTGGCGCCCCCCTGCGCGTTATCCCGGTCGTCCGGCGCGCGAGCGGGCCATGGCGTCTTGACGGGCGTCGCGGCACCCCACCTGTGCAGCGCCGGACTCTTACGTTATATTAGCACAGCCGATCCCAAAACTGAACGAGTCTGGTCATCGAAAGGGCAACCATGACCATCGCGTTCTTCTCCGACAGCTACACGCCCTACGTCTCCGGCGTGGTGCAGTCCATCCGGCTGACGGCCCGCGCCCTGACCCGTCTGGGCCATCAGGTCATCGTCGTGGCTCCGGCTTATCCGTCCCACGACGCCCACCAGCCCGACGAGACCGGTGCCCTGGTGCTGCGGTTGCCCTCGGTGCCCGCGCCGGGGCAGCCCGTCTTCCGCATCCCGCTGCCCTGGCGGCGAGCGCTGCGGCCGCTCTTGGGGCGACGCCTCGACGTGGTACACGCGCACAGCCCGTTCCTCACCGGCGGCCTGGCCCGGTGGATGGCCCGCCGGCACCGGGCCCCCTTGCTCTTCACCCACCACACGCTCTACCACGAGTACGCCCACTACGGGTTGTTGCCCGCGTGGGCGCTGGTGCCGACCATCCTGCGGCGCGTGGGGGCGTTTTGCCGGGCGGTCGACTGCGTCGTCGCCCCCACCCCATCCATCGCGGCGCTACTGCCGCGTCTGTACGGCTCGACGGCATCCGTCGAGGTGATCCCCACCGGCCTGGAGTTGCGAGCCTTCCGCGAGGCGGACCCCACGTGGCTGCGGCAGGCCCTGGCCATCCCTGCGGACGCCCCAGTGGTCTTGCACGTCGGCCGCCTCGCACGCGAGAAGAACATCCTGGTCCTGATGCAGGCGCTACGCCATATCCTCGACGAGATGGCGTCGGCTCACGCGGTCGTGGTGGGAGGGGGGCCCTTCCTGGCCCAGCTGCACCGAGCCGCTAGCGAGCCGCCCTTCGCCGGACGGCTGCACGTGGTCGGTCCGGTGCCGCCCCATGCGGTGCCGCGCTACATGGCCGGAGCCAGCCTCTTCCTGACGGCCTCCACCACCGAAACCCAGGGGCTGGTGGCCGTGGAGGCCATGGCGGCGGGGCTGCCGGTGGTGGCACCGCGCGCCGGCGGACTGCCGGACGTGGTCACCGACGCGCAGCAAGGGTGGCTGACCGAGCCCGCTGCGGTCCCTCTGGCCCGCGCCGCGCTCCGCCTGCTCGCCGATGCCTCCACGTGCCGTGAGATGGCGCACCGGGCGCGGCAACGCGCCGCCGACTTCGACGTGGAGACGACGACCCGGCGTTTGCTGGCCCTCTACGAGACGCTGCGGACCGGTCCGCTCACCGCCAGCCCCACGCGGCAGGGGCCCTAGCCACCCTAGCGCGCCAGGCGCCCCCGGCGCGGCGTGCGCTGGCCGCGGCCAGCGGCCGTGAGGCGCCGCACCGCCGATTGCAGCGTGCGCCGGGCCCGGTCCGATGGAAGGCGCGGGTCCTCCAGCGCCTGGCGCAGGACGGCCACCGCCCGGCGGTCGCCGTAGTCGGCCAGGGCGGCAGCCACCTCCAGCTTGCCCTCGTCATCCCAGCGCAGCCGCTGGAAGAGCTCCACCAGTGCGTGAAAGGTCTGGTCGCTCCTCGGCATGCGCACCAGCAACTCGACCAGGGCCGACCCTGCCGAGAGGCTGGGTGCCCGCTGCACGTACTCCCGCACCGCGTCGATGGCCAGGTGGCCCATGCGCTCCAGCGCCGCCCGGGCCTCCCCCGCCACCATCCCGGGCACCACGGGGTCGGTAGCCAGCTCCACCAGGCGAGCCACCACCTCGTGGCGACGCAAATGGGCCAGGGCACGGATGGCGCCCGCCACGGCCACCGGCCGGGCACCCGGCCCGTCGAGCAGGTGGCGCGCCCTCACGGTCACCGCCAGGAGGGGCAGCACCTGCTCGCTCATCCTTTCCAGCGAGGCCAGGGTGGGCGGGTCGAGGGTCCCCGGCCCATCGAAGATCCGCTCCACCAGGGCGTCGACCGGGTCGGTCGGGCATGCCGTAGGGGGCTGCCAGGCGTCCCGCAAGACGGAGCGCCGGCGGCGAAACGCATCCAGGTCCACCACGGCGCGCACCGGCGGGGACCGGCGCCGCTCCTCCTCGATGGGCGCCCAGGGAAACGACGGCACGGTGGAGGCCAGGTGGGCGACCATGTAGCGCAGCCCCGTCACCCACAGCTGGAGGCGGCCGTCCACCAGGTCGGCCCAACGGGGGCGCAGGGTGCGCCCCCGCAGCATGAGCGCGCCCGCCTCGCCGACGCGGTCCAGGGCCGCCTGCGGGTCCCGGTCCATCAGCCCGTGCCCGGCGGCCACCAACTGGTCGACGGAGCTCTCCATGTCGTAGTCGCCGTGCAGGTAGCGGGAGAAGGCCAGCAGGTAGGCCGAGACCCGTTCGCGCAGCATCCAGCACCCGACCCGCAGGAAGACCTCGGCCACGGCCTGCACGTCGGCCGGTGCCGAGGGATCGGCCAACCGATGGGGAAACTCGTCGACCACCTCGCGTACCGACGCGAAGGCGTCCTCGGCGGCGGCGTCGCCCTCGAGGCAGGCCGCGGCCAGGGTGGAGACGATGAGCCCCTCCAGGGTCCCGGCGTAACCGGCCAGCATCAGGTCGCGGTCGTAGAAGAGCATGCTGTCCCGGATGTCCACCAGGGTCGCGACGAAGCCCTCGTACGTGCTCGTCGCCTCCAGCCTGCTCAGCAGCTCCCGGTAAGCCGATGCCAACCCTCTTCCCCCTACGCCGCCCACGGCAGGGCAGTCGCCGGCTTCACAGGGCCTGCGCCACCAGACACTTCAGATAAAGGGTCTCGGGCACCGCCGGCAGGATCGGGTGGTCGTACGCTTGCGTCCGGCTGTCGATGAGTCGCCAGACCCGTCGCGCGTCGTCGGCGGCCTCGGCCACCACGCCGAAGAACTGGTCGGGCGCCACGTGCTGGGAGCACGAGCAGGTGACCAAGAAGCCGCCAGGTTGCAGCATCCGCCATGCACGCAGGTTGATCTCCTTGTAGCCTCTCAGTGCCGCCTCCACGCTGCGCCGGGTGCGAGCGAAGGCCGGCGGATCCAGGATAATCAGGTCGAAGCGCTCGTGCTGCTGGTCGAGCCTGCGCAGTTCATCGAAGGCGTTGGCCTCCACCCACTCGATGCCCGACAGACGGTTGGCCGCCTCGTTGCGCCGCGCCTGCTGCAACGCCGCGTGACTCTGCTCGATGGCCATCACCCGCTCGGCGCCGAAGGCCCGGGCGAAAAGGGCGAAGCTGCCCGTGTAGCAGAAGGCCTCCAGCACCCTGGCACCCGCCGCCAGGGGCCGCAGCATCTGCCGGTTCTCCCGCTGGTCCAGGAAGAACCCGGTCTTCTGGCCCTCCAGCACGTCCGCCTCGAAGACCAGACCGTTCTCCTCGAAGAGCACGGGGCCCGGCAAGGAGCCGAAGAGGACGCCCCGCTGCAGCTGGAGCCCCTCCAGGCGCCGGCTGGGGACGTCGCTGCGCTCCACGATGGCCCTCGGCTCCAGCCGCTCGATGAGCAGCTCGGTCCACATCTTGCGGCGCACGTCCATGCCCATGGTCAGCAACTGCACCACGACCACGTCGCCGAAGCGATCGACGATGAGCCCCGGCAGCCGATCGCCCTCCGAGAAGACGAGACGCACCCCTTGGGCCGTGGGGTAGAAGCGCCGGCGCAGCGCCAGCGCCTCGTCGAGCCGCTGGGCGAAGAAGGCCCGGTCGACGTCCTCGTCCTCGAAGGTGAGCAGCCTCACCCGGATGCGGGAGTACGGGTTGTAGTAGCCCCGGCCCACGTGCCGGCCCGACGCCGTCACCACGTCGACGATGTCGCCGGGCGCCACGTCGCCCTCGACGTCCTGGATCTGGTTGTCGTAGACCCATACGTGTCCGCTCAGCGTCCGGCCTTCCCGGCCAGGAGCCAGCACCACCTCAGCCACCCGAGCATGCCTCCCTCGACGGCTTGGATGCCGGCCTCGCGGTGTGATACGCTTCACGATGGAAAGGGGCCCTCGTCCGGATCGTGCGCACGGAGACCGAGATCGTCATCGGCGCCGATTCACCTTGGGCGGGCACCCCCTGCACCCGCTGCGGTCAGGCCCTGGCGGAGGGGGACCGGGCGGTCATCTGCCCGCGCTGTCGAGCACCCCACCACGCCCGATGCTGGATGGAAAACGGCGGCTGTGCCCGTACGGGTTGCCGCCAGGTGGCCGTCGCGGTGGTGCTGCCCGCCAGCGAGCGGCCGCGCTCGGCTGCGCCGCCCCCCCTGCCCTGGTGGCGACAGCCCGCGGTCATCGGCGGGATCGGGCTCGTCGTGGCCGTGGGCCTGTGGCTCGTCGTCACCGCCGCCCGTCCCGCCAGCGCACCGGTGGCGACGCTGCGCGTCATGACGTGGGCCGGTCTCGAGGAGGCCGACGCGCTGGAGGAGCTGGCGGCCGAGTTCGAGGCCGACCACCCGGGCGTCGATGTCCGGCTGGACCTGACGCCGACGCTGGCCTACGACCAGAAGCTGATCATCCTCATCGCGGCCCGCGACGCTCCCGACGTGTACGCCCTCGCTCCCGAAAGGGTGGAGCTCTTCGCCCGGCAGGGGGCCCTCCTCGACCTGACGCCGCGGTGGGAGCAGGCGCCACCGGATCTGCGGCAGGCTCCCTGGAGCCCTCGCCTCGACGAAGCCACCGTCGACGGGCGTCTGTGGGGGCTGCCGCACCCCTTCACCCGCGGCGCCCTGGTCATCTCCAGCCAGTCGCAGGTCCCCGACCTGGCATGGGAGTGGGTCCTGCGAGTGATGCGCCGGCTGCCGCCGGCCACGTCGCCGCCCGAGGTGCCGCAGCCCACCCTGCCGGGCGGCCTGCCCATCGGGGTGCCGGGCTCGTAGGAGAGGGCCGGTCATGACATCAGCACGCTGGCCAGGTGGGCCAGGTCCTCGAAGACCCAGTCCGGCTTGGCGTCGGCTCGGTCCACGTCCTCGCGCGAGCTGACGCCCGTCAGCACCAGCGCGCTGGAGAGCCCCATCGCCCGGGCAGCGGCCACGTCCGTGTCGAGGCGATCGCCCACGACGACGATGGCCTGGGTGGTGGTCACGCCGCGGGCGGCGAGCCGCTGGATGGCCATCTCCATGATGGGACGATGCGGCTTGCCCACCACGACCGGCTGCACGCCGCTGCAGGCCGCGATGGCGGCCAAGAGCGACCCGCAGCCGGGCTGCAGCCTCCCTCCCTCGGCCGGCACCGTCACGTCAGGGTTGGTGCCCACGAAGCGAGCGCCCCGGCGGATGGCCTGGCACGCCGCGTCGAGCTTGGCATAGTCGAAGCGCCCGTCGAGGCCCGCCACCACGGCTGCCACGTCGGCGCCGGCGGCGCCGGGCCCTGCCGGCACGGTCGTCAGCCCGGCCTCCCTCAGCGCCTGGTAGAGGCCCTCCTCCCCGATGACCATCACGGGGCCCCGCACCCCCTGGCGCAGCAGGTAGTCTGCCGCCGCCGTCGCCGACGAGATGACCTCCTCGGGCTCGACACGGATCCCGAGCCGCGCCAGGCGGCGCACATAGTCGTCCACCGTGGGACGCGAGTTGTTGGAGACCACCACCACCGCGTCGCCCCGTCGTCGGGCTCGCTCGAAGAAGTCCACGGCTCCTGGCAGGCCCTCCGAGCCCCGATAGACCACCCCGTCCAGATCCATGATCCAGCCCGCCAGTGCCATCCTCTCCCTTCACCCGCGGGTCACGACTTTCTTGCCCCCCGTCGCCTTCCCCTCTGCCTCTCGGGACAGCCCTGCCGGCGCCGGGCGTCGCAGGAATTCGTGGAAATCCCCGAGAAGGCGTAGCCCATGCGCCTGACCCGAGTCGCCGCCTTCCTGGTCGTCCTGGCCCTGGTGGGGCCGACCGTGCTGTCGCGTACCCCCAGCGGCCTGGCCATGTCGACGCCGGTGCACGACAGCGCCCCGAGCGCGATCCCGTCGGCCACCGACGAGCAGGTCTGGCGGGCGCCGGTCGCTCCCGGGATCGACCTGGTGGTGGTGCGGCGCCTGGACGGCGAGGGCTGGGTCGACCTCTTCGCCCTGGTCGCCGACCTGGACGCCACCGGGGTGCGGGCCGACGCCCTGACGGGCCCCACGCTGACGGAGCTCGCACCCACCAGCGAGCTGGCCCGTCGAGCCGGGGCGGTGGGCGCCATCAATGGCGACTTCTTCCACCTGGGTACGACGGGAGCCCCGGTCGGCCTCGTGGTCAGGGACGGCCAGCTCTGGAAGAGCCCCTACCCGGGTGGGCGGCCGTCGGTGGCCATCCTGGAGACCCCCTCCGGCCCGCGGGCCTGGGTGGGCCGCTTCGCGCTGGAGGCCTCGCTGACCGTGGTGGCAGGGCCCGACGGCCGCAGGCCGGACGGCGTCTCGCTATCGGTCTCGGCGGTCAACGAGCCCGCCCTGACGCCCGGCCAGATCGGCGTGTACGACGAGCGATGGGGGGCCGCCCCCCTGCCACTGGGCCGCTGGCCCATCGCCGAGGTGGCTCACCTCGTGCTGGAGGCGGTCCCCGGGTCCGATTCGCTCTGGGTGGTCGCCGGCCAGGGGCCGGGCCTCCCCTCCCGGGGCCCTGCGCCCGGACGCATGGTGGTGCTGGGCTGGCGGGCAGGCGCCGAGGCGCTGCGCTCGGGCCTGCTGTCGCCGGGGACCATCCTGCGTTTCACCGCGCGCGCGGTGCCGCAGCATCCCCAAGAGTGGCCGGCATGGGCCGAGGGAGCTCGCTTGCATGCGGCGGTCTCGGGAGGTGCCGTCATCCTGAGGGGCGGCCATCCCCAGGTGGAGCAGGGCCAGCCGGGCGACGCCCTGTCGCGCCACCCCCGCAGCGCCCTGGGGGTGGGCCGGGACGGCCGGCGTCTGGTCCTGGTCGCCGTCGACGGGAGACGCAGCACGAGCCGGGGCATGGACGTGGGCGAGCTGGCGTCATGGCTGCTGCGGCTGGGCGTCACGGACGCCGTCAACCTCGACGGCGGCGGCTCGACCAGCCTGGCCGCGCGCCTCGGCCCCGAGGGGCCTCTCCTGGTCAACCTCCCGTCGGACGGCGCCGAGCGTGCCGTGCCGGTGGCGCTGGGGCTCTTCTACGACCCGCCCGCGCCTCCCGAGCCCGCGCCGTTCGTGCTGCAGCCCGTGTTGCCTCAGGTCTCGAGGCCGCCCTGGACCGGCGGCTACGTCCTGGGCCCCCAGGGTCTCGTCACGGCCGCCGGGGTCGCCTCCCGCATCGCCACCTACCCGCCCCTCGACGCCGACGAGCTGCTCTGGGTGGTGGACCCGGCGGACCTGGGCTTCTTCGCCGAGCCAGGCACCTTCGTGGGGTTGCGCCCGGGCACGGGGCGCGTCGTCGCGCTGCAGGCACCACCGTCGGCGAGCTGGGCCTACCTCCACCGCATGGCCGCCCCGCCCTCCGAGGACCCGCTCCGCGCGCTCCTGCAGGACGGACCCTCGTCCCCGGCCGTGGCCGCCAGCCTCCCCGTGGAGGTCGTGGGCCGTCCGGTGGCCCTTCGTGTGGAGCCATCGCCCCTGCGCCTGGTGCCGGGCCTGGAGGTGCCGGTCTCGGTATGGCTGATCGACGAGGAGGGGCGCCGCGCCCCGGCCGACCCGTCCTCCGTCACCCTGTGGGTGCAGGGCGGCGCGGAGGGGACCGCCCGGGACGGGGTCGTGAGCGCGCGACCGCTACGGCTGGCCGCCCAGCCGGCCACGCTCGAGGCCCGCTTCTTCGGCCTGTCGGCCAGCGTCCCCATCGAGTGGCTGGAGCAGCCCGAGCCGGCGGCCGCGGCGTCGCCGTCCGCCGCCATCGCGTCCCCGGCGGTTCGTCCTGCCGGCCCCCCCATGGCCCCCGTACCGGCCGGGTCGGCGGCCCCCAGCGCCGATGCCACGACCCGGGTCGCCGTCCTGGGCAGCCTCCCGGCCACCGAGGCCCTGACGTGGCTCTCCGAGTGGCTGGCCGGAGTGGAGCCCGGACTGGTGCTGGCCATCGTCCGGTCGAGCGCCCCCTGGGAGCCCATCGATCGCTCGGCCGTGACCCTGCGGGCGCTGGGCTGGCCCGTCGCTGCGGCGTTTCCGGAAGGCCCCGGGTCACCCCCGCTCGGGCCGCTGGTCTCGCTCCTGGGCTCGCCCAATGCGGTGGCGACCCGAGGGTCGCTGCGCACGCTGGTCGTCCACCCGTCGACCGTCTCGTGGCCATGGCTGGCGGGCCAGATCCAGCGCGCCGTCTCGGAGCAGGCGGTGGGATTGCGGCAGCTCGTGGTGCTGGTCTCCGACTCTCCCCTGCGCTGGCGGGCCCGTCGAGAGGCCGAGATGCTGCTGGGATGGCTGGCCGCCGCCCGACGGGCCGGTCTGGAGACCTGGATCGTCTACGGCAGCGATCGCGCGGAGCTGTCGGTGATGGAGGGCGTCCGCCTCCTGGGAGTGCCGCCGCTCGGCCAGGAGGGGGGTGTGGTGGTCCTCCAGGCGGGCAGCTCGGGGATCGGGTTGCGGGTGCCGCACGAGCCGGGCCCGGCCCTGCGGGTGCCGGCGGCCGCCGCGGCCTCGGCCGCCGGCTGAGGTGCCTGGCCACCGGGCGGCTCAGGCCGCCAACCCCCCGTACCAGGGCGCCTCGACCCGCACCACGGTCCCGTCCCGGCCGGTCACCGACAAGAAGCCCTCGCGAATGCCGACCTCGAAGAGCCGGCGCGTCAGTTCCACGTCCTGGCGGCAGTAGCGCTCGAGCTCGTCGAGCCGACCCTGCCGGAAGAGGTGGACGGCCTCCAGCCCCGTGCCGCCCTTGGCCATCCCCAGCGTGGCCCCGGCCAGCGCATCGAGCCCGGGGCGCCACCCCAGACGCTCCTCCAGCTCCACCATCAGGTCCAGCGTCGGCACGGCGTACAGGCGGTCGGCCTCGTCGGAGTAGCCCGACAGCACCTCGTAGTCGAAGCGCAGCACGTTGAAGCCCACCACCAGCGGGGCATCCAGCAGCCGCGCCATCAGATCGGGCACCTCCGTCTCCCCGTAGGAGCGGAAGCCTCCATCGGCCTCGCAGTAGGTGACCGCCACCGAGACGCCCAGCCGGTCCAGGTGATGGCGCCCCCCGACCTCCTGGAAGAGCCGACGGGTCTCGACGTCGACGAAGACGACCCGACGGTCCAGCACGGCACCTCTCCAGGAGGGCTCGGCGGCCCGGGCCGCCTGCGCTTCGAGCTCGGCCGGCGCCACGGTCGACTCCAGATGCAACCGCACCGCCTCCACGTGCTTGCACGTGCCGAGGCCGTTGGTCTCGTAGTCCTTGCAGTCGCAACGGTGGACGGCGCCCCGGCTCCAACGGAACCGCACCACGTGAGCCCGCCCCGAGGGGCCGGCGACCACGTAGCGCCCGAAGAAGGGATGCCCTCCGACCAGGCGAGCGGTGAGCCCTTCCTGCCGGGCCCTCTCACGGCGCTGCCGCAGGGCCGTCTCATGCGTCGTCACACCTCGACCTCCTCCCCCGACGGCGACAGACCCGCCGACGCCTCGGGGCCGTCGCCGCCGCGCACGACCCGGCCGCCGGACACCACCACCCGCACCAGGTCGACGCCGAGCCGGTAGGGGATCTCCAGGTACGAGGCGGCCTGCGCGACCACCAGGTCCGCCCGCTTGCCCGGCTCCAGGCTGCCCACCTCGTGGCCGAGGGCCAGGGCGTGCGCGCCGTTGATGGTGGCAGCCGCCACCGCCTCCTCGGGGGTCATGCCCAGCCACGAGCAGGCCAGACCCATCACGAGCGGCATGGACTCGACCGGCGCGGTGCCGGGGTTGTGGTCGGTCGCCAGCGCCATCGGCACGCCCAGCTCCCGCATCACCGCGACGGGGGCTGGGCCCGGCGGGCGCGCCAGCAGGTCCGCAGCGGGCAGCAGCACCGCGACCGTACCGGCTCGCGCCACGGCCGCCAGGTCATCGGGCGGCGTCGCGTTGAGATGGTCCGCGCTGACGGCACCCATCTCGGCCGCCACCCGGGCGGCGCCCGTCGCGTGAAACTGGTCGGCGTGCACCTTGAGACCCAGCCCCAGCTCCCGTGCCCGCCGGAGGATGCGCCGCGCCTGCTCGGCGGTAAAGGCCCCGTCCTCGCAAAAGACATCGCAGAAGGCCGCCAGCCCCGGGGTGGCCGCGATCCTGGGCAGCATCTGCTCCGTGACCAGCTCCACGTAGGCGTCCGGCGACGCCCGGTGGTTCTCGGGCACGGCATGCGCCCCCAGCAATGTAGGCACCAGCTGCATGGGCACGAGCTCGTCGACCGCCTGCAGGGCCTGCAGCAGGCGCAACTCTCCCTCCACGCTCAGGGCATAGCCGCTCTTGACCTCGACGGTGGTCGTGCCCAGGGCCAGCATCCGGCGCAGCCGCGCGACCGTCGCTCGCACGAGCGTCTCAGTGTCGGCCTCCCGGGTGGCGCGCACCGTCTCGAGGATGCCGCCACCGGCGCGCAGGATGTCGAGGTAGGACTCACCCCGCAATCGCCGGGCCCACTCGTGCGCCCGGTCGCCGGCGTAGATGGCATGGGTGTGGCAGTCGACCCAGCCGGGCAGGACGACGCGGTCACGGGCATCGATGACGATGGTGCCAGCATCCCAGGCGACGGCCGCCTCCACCTCGGCGGTGCCACCGGCGGCCAGGATCCGGTCGCCCACGCAAGCTACGGCCCCGTCCTCGACGATGCCGAGGGTGGCCTCGCGGATCTCCCCGCGGACGGGCCGCTTGGAATGCCCGTCGAGGGTCACCACCTGCTCGGCCCGGCGGATGAGCAGATCCGCGCGCGGACGGCTCCGGCCCCGGCTGGTCGACCGGGTCATGGTGCCGCCCCCTCCCCCCGAGGCGCCGGCCCGCCGCCCGGCGCCTGGCTCCTCCGGCTACCCGGCCGACGGCTCGGCCCCAGGGGCAGGGTCGGTCGGCCGGCGCTCGGCCTCGGCCGCCTCCAGCTCCATGAGGCGGCGCTCCAGGATCTGCCGTCGGCTCCAGGTGGCGTCCAGCCGCAGGTAGTACTCCGCGCACTCCACCAGGGCGTCCTCCGGTACCAGGCCCACCACCTGGCTCGACCGTATCTCGACGCCGTATCGGCGAGCCTCGGCCGCGACCAGCTCGAAGGCCCGGTAGATGGGCGTCTTGCGGTAGTCGAGGAGGTTCATGGAGATCTGGGTGGTGCCCCGTCTCTCCAGCTTGACCCCGATGGCCCGCACGTTGACCAGGCCGCCCCCCGCCTCCCGGACCCGGCGGGCGATGGCACGCGCCACCTCCACGTCATCGGTGCCCAGCTCCACGTTGTAGGCGATGAGGGCAGGCCGCACGCCCACCACCGTCCCCCCAGCGGTGGGGTGCACCGTGGGCGGGCCGAAGTCGGGACGCCGCTCGGGATCGCCATCCATGGCCGCCTGGAGTCCCTCGAAGTTGCCGCGCCGCAAGAAGCTCAGGTCTCGCCGCCTCGGCGACGTGGCGGCCTCGCCGTACAGGAAGACCGGCACGCCCAGCTCCCGTGCGATGCGCTCCCCCAGGCGGCGTGCAGCCGGCACCAGCTCCTCCAGCGTGATCCCCCGGATGGGCACCAGGGGCACGACGTCGGCCGCGCCGATGCGCGGGTGGCTGCCCTGGTGCGTGCGCAGGTCGATGCGGCGCACCGCCTCCTGCACCCCGGCGAAGGCAGCCTCCAGCACGGGCTCGAGGGGACCGACGTAGGTGACGACGCAGCGGTGGTGGTCCTCGTCCGACTCGATGTCGAGGACGTGCACGCCGGGCACCCGACCGATGGACTGGGCGATGGCGGCCACCACCTCGGGGCGCCGCCCTTCGCTGAAGTTGGGGACGCACTCCACCAGCACCGGCCTCATCTCAGCCGACGCCTCCTCCGGGCTGCCGCCGGGCGTTGTCCTCCAGCGCCTTTCGAGACCAGAGGCGGATCTCCTCGGTCAACCCCATGGTCTCCAGCTGCTCCTCCGAAAACCAGCCGATGGCCGCCGCCTCCCGGTTGGGCCGCAGGGCCGGCGGCTCTCCATCGCCGTCGGCCGGCTCCACCCGGGCGAAGTAGATGAAGTCCACGTGCTCGTGGCCCGGCTCGATCACCTCGACCTGCACGCCCTCGGGCCGCACCAGCTGCCGGGGCTCCGCCACGGGCAGGGCACGCTCGCCCGTCAGCGTCACCTCGAGCCCCGTCTCCTCCCTCACCTCGCGCAGGGCGGCGTCGTCGGGCAACTCCCCCGGGCGCAGGTGGCCGCCGGGAGGCAGCCACTTGCCGTACCGCCGGTGGCGCAGGAGGAGGACCCGGCGGCCACAGGTGACGAAAACGGCAACCGTAAAGTCTCGTCGGGGGGTCTGATGGGTGAGCCTCGCGACGCTCATCGTCGTCCTCATGTGGTCGATCCTCGTCGGCCTGCTGGTGTGGGCCATGACCGCCGGGCGCAAGGCGGCAGCGGCCTCCTCGTACAAGCTCCAGGCCCGGCTCGTGCAACTGGCGCCCCGGGTCCAGGCCGGTGCCCCTCCATCGGACGGAGCCGCCACGTCCAGCCGCGTGGCAGCCGGCGATACGGTGGCGACGGCTCAAGGCGATTCGTCCAAGAAGCCCGCCAGCTCCAGCCCGGCAGCCTGACGCACGTGTCGATACGGCTCGCCGGCCATCACCGCCTGGGCCAGCTCGTCGACGGCGTGGGATAGCGACCGGTCGGCCTCGGCCACGGAGGGCACCCGCTCGCGCACCCACGCCGTCAGGGCGCGGCCCGCATCGCCCAGGGGCGTCTCGTCCATCTCGGCCGCCTGGGCCGCGCAGACGAGCTCCAGGGCCGCGATACGGGCCAGGCGCTCGGTGGCCTCCCTCAGCCACCGGGCAGCGGCAGCGCTCATGCTGACGACGTCCTCCTGCCCCGCGGAGGTGGGGATGGTGTGCACCGACGCAGGCGCCGCCATCTGCCGCACCTCGGCCGCCAGGGCAGCCGCCACGTACTGGGCCATCATGAGCCCGGACTGGATGCCCGGCCGGCGGCTCAAGAAGGGGGGCAAGCCCCCGCTCAGGTGGGGGTTGACCAGCCGCTCCACCCGGCGCTCGGAGATGTTGGCCAGCGTCGCCACCCCGATGCGGCAAGCGTCCCACGCCACGGCCAGCGGCTGGCCGTGGAAGTTGGCGCCCGAGACGATGGCCCCGTCCTCGGCGAAGACCAGCGGGTTGTCGACGGCACTACCCATCTCGGTGGCGACGATGCCGGCCGCCCAGGCGAAGACCTCGCGAGCGGCGCCGTGCACCACCGCCGCCGCTCGCAGCGAGTAGGCGTCTTGCACCGGCCCCTCGCCGGGCCTGCGCAGCCGCGGGCTGCCGTCCAGACGGGCCCGCAGGTTGCGAGCGACGGTGCGGATGTGGGGATGGGGCCGGGCCTCCGAGAGGCGCCGATCGAAGGGCTCGTCACTGCCCCGCAGGGCCTCGATGGTCAAGCCGGCGATGAGATCCATGGCCACGCAGAGGCGGTCCAGGCGTCCCAGCGCCAGGGCGCCGATGGCGGCGCTCATCTCCGTCCCGTTGACCAGTGCCAGGCCTTCCTTGGCCTCGGGCCGCAGGGGCTCCAGGCCCGCTCGGGCCAGCGCGGCGGCCGCCGGGATCCGCTGGCCCTGGTAGAGGACCTCCCCCTCGCCCATCATGGCCAGGGCCAGGTGGGCCAGCGGCACCAGGTCGCCGCTCGCCCCCACGGAGCCCCAGGCCGGGATCGACGGCAGGATCCCGGCGTTGATCATGGCCGCCAGCAGCTCGACGACCCGGCGTCGCACGCCGGAGTGCCCCTGGAGGAGGCTGTTGAGGCGCAACACCATGACGGCGCGCACCTCCTCCGGCGAGAGAGGCGGCCCCACCCCCATGGCGTGACTGCGTCCGAGGTTCTCCTGGAGGGCCCGCACGGAGTCGGTCGGGACCCGCACCGTGGCCAGATGCCCGAAGCCCGTGTTGATGCCGTATACCGGTCGCTGGCCGGCAGCGGCGCGCTCCACGACGGCTCGGGCGCGCTCGACACGGTGCAGGGCCTCCGGTGCGATCTCGACCGGCAGGGGCCCGGGTGGCCGGCCCGCGACCCGGGTCCCCGCCGCGGCCTCGAGCCGCGCGATGGTCATGGGCCTATCGCCCAGGCGAATCACGGCCTCGGTGGCGACGGCTCCCCCTCCTCCCGGGCGGCGGCGTGGCCGTCTGCTGCGCTGCGGCCGGGGTCAGGCGCCCAGATCGGCCAGGGCCTGGCGGAGCGCCTCCCCGAACCGCCGGTTTTGGGCGGGCGTGCCGACGGTCACCCGTATGTACGCGGGCTCGCCCCAAAGGTGGCCCGGGCGCACCAGCACGCCGCGGCGAGCCAGGGCCGGCACCAGCTGCTCCGACGGTACACCCGTGCGGATCCAGACGAAGTTGGCCTCGCTGGGCACGTAGGCCAGTCCCAACTCCTCGGCCAGCTCGTAGAGCTGCCGCCGCCCCGCGGCCACCATCTCCCGGGTCCGCTCTAGGTGAGCCTGGTCCTCCAGGGCGGCCAGCGCGGCCGCCTCGGCCAGTCGATTGGTGGCGAAGGCCTCCCGGGCCCGCCACATCGCCTCGGCGATGGGCCGCGGCGCCAGCGCGTAGCCTACCCGAAGACCCGCGAGACCGTATACCTTGGAGAAGGTGCGAATGACCACCACCGGCGCCCCCTGTCGCACCCGGGCGGGCACGTCGGGGAAGTCCGGGCTCCCGACGAACTCCGCGTACGCCTCGTCCACCACCAGCGCAGAGCCCTCGGGCACGGCCTCCAGGAGCCGGTCCAGCTCCGAGGCCGTGAGCACGGTACCGGTGGGGTTGTTGGGATTGGCCACGAAGCCCAGGCGAGCGCCCGCGGCCAGTCGGGCGGCCAGTGCCTCGACGTCCACCGCCGACCCCCGCATGGGCACCCGCTCCACGATGGCCCCCGACAGGCGCGCGGCGATCTCGTACGTGGCGAAGGTGACGGCGGGCACGGCCGCCACCTGACCGGGCCCCAGCATCACCTGGGCCAACAGCGTGATGAGGTTGTCGCCACCGTTGGAGACCACCACCTGGTCGCTGGGGACGTCCCAGCGACGAGCCAGCGCCTCCCGGAGGCGGCGGCACGTGGCGTCGGGGTAGCGGTGCACCTCCCACGCCGCCCTCGCGATGGCCTCCACCGCTCGCGGGGAGGGCCCGAGGGGATTCTCGTTGGAGGAGAGCTTGACCGGCTCGCCCTCGGGGGTGGGGCCCACGTCCGCGGCCGACAGCCCCGGGACGTAGCGCGGCAACCCCTCCAGCTGGGGACGCAGGTCATAACGCCTCTGGGAGGCCGAGCTCAACGAAATCGCCTCTCTTGCGACGCTTCGTGGCGCGAGTTCGACTCACGGCTCCACGCCTCCTCTTGTCGGCCGTCCTGTGGGGGCGCCGTGGGTAGCGACCGCGGCCGCCGAAGGATACGATCGAGAGCAGCGAGCGAGTGCGCCGCCGGCGGCCCCGCCGGCCGGCGGCACGGGAAATGAGGCATCGACCCCGATGCTGGACGTCGCCCAATTGACGGTCGGACGCCTGACGACCCTCCTGGCCTCCTCCGATCCGGTGCCGGGCGGGGGCTGCGCCGCCGCGGTGGCCGGTGCCGCCGGGGCCTCCCTGGTCGCGATGGTGGCCCGGCTGGCGCTGCGCCGCACCGACGAGGAGCGGCTGGCCGCCCAGCTGGAGGAGACGGCCCGCCAGGCCGATCAGCTGGCCGAACGGCTCACCGCCCTGGCCTCACGGGACGTCGAGGCCTTCACCCAGGTGATGCGGGCCTATCGCCTGCCCCGCGGCACGGATCAGGAGAAGGAGGCCCGCTCTCAGGCCATCCACGAGGCCCTGGTGCAAGCCGCCGGGGTCCCTCTGCAAGGGGTGCGGGAGGGGGTGAGCGGCCTGCGGCTGCTGGTGAGCGTGCTGCCGTGGGTGCCCTCCGCCGCCCTGTCCGACGCCGGGGTCGCAGGCTGGATGCTGCGGGCGTGCGTGGAGGGCGCCGCCCTCAACGTCCGGGCCAACTGGCAGTCCATGCGCTCGGCCCCGCCCGAGGAGCTGGGCCGGCTGGACGACCTGGTGGCCGAGAGCCGCCGGCTCTTCGAGGACGTCCGACAGCGCATGGGCCCGCTAGCCAACGGAGGGATACCAGTGACGCCGTCCTGAGCGCTGGAGCCGCTGGTCCCACTCGGCCAGGATCCGCACCGCCTCCGTGGCGACCCGGGCCGACTCCTCGACGCCGCCGTAACTCATCTCGTCGGTGACCCGGTTGGCCACCACGGCCATGACGCCCCCCGCCCGCAACCCGAAGAGCCCGGCCAGGGTGTAGAGGGTCGCGGCCTCCATCTCGAAGATGAGCACACCCGCCCGGCGCAGGTCCTCGATGCGCTGGCCGGTCCACGTCTGGGTGTAGCCGCGCCAGCCAGGCCGGCTCTGGCCCGCGTGGAAGCTGGCGGTCGAGGCCGCCACGCCGACGTGGTAGGGCAGCCCGAGGCGCTCGGCCGCCTCCACCAGGGCCGCCACGACCTGATAGTGCGCCGCGGCCGGGTAGGCGGGCTCCACGTAGTCGTCGGAGGTGCCGTCGTGGCGGACCGCCGCCGAGACGATGACCAGCTCCCCGCAGCGCACCTCGGGCTGGATCGCGCCGCACGTGCCCACCCGGATGAAGGTGTCGGCGCCCACCTCCGCCAGCTCCTCCACGGCGATGGCCGTGGAGGGCCCGCCGATCCCGGTGGACGTGGACGAGATGGCGACGCCCCCCACCTTGCCGGTGTAGGTCGTGTACTCCCGGTGCCGCGCCACCGGCTGGGCCTCGTCCCATGTCGAGGCGATGAGGGGCACCCGGTCGGGGTCGCCCGGCATCAGCACGTAGCGCGCCACCTGGCCGGGGCCGCAGCGGATGTGGTACTGTACCCCGCCCGCTTGGGGACGCGTCGCCTCCGATCGCCATCGCTCCATCGCCCGCCACCCGCCCATCAACCGCCGACCTGCTGAGGCAAGACGCCCCGCCTCACGGCCTCGCCCCAGCGCGCTGCTCCGGGCATCTCCAGCTCCCGGGCCTCGGCCACCGCCGCCTCGACGTCGTAGGCGACCCGGCGGTGCTCTACCGTGAAGCCGCCCGGCTCAGCCGTCACGACGACGTAGCACGCCCGGGGGTCCCCATCCAGCGGCAGCCCCACGGCACCCGCCCCCACGACCATGACGCCGGACAGGCGGGCTTGGGATGGCAGGTGGTCGTGGCCGTGCACCACCAGGGGCACCCCCGCCTGCCCGAAGAGGCGCTCCAACCCGGCCCCGTCCGAGGGAGCCGGCAACTTGGCGAAGGGGTCGGCGGGGGTGCTGTGGACGACCAGCACCGGCCCCGCCGGGGTCTCCAGCTGCTGCTGGAGGGAGAGCGAGGAGAGGAAGGTCAGGTGGTGCTCCCGCAGGCGCTCCCGGGCCCAGCGAGCCCACGGCTCGTGCCGCGCCACGGACTCGTCGGCGGCGGCCACGTCGGTGTTGCCCAGCACGACCGGCCAACCGCCGGCTTTGAGCGCCTCGATGACCCGGTCGGGCCACGGGCCTCCCCAGGCCACGTCACCGCCACAGACGACCACGTCGGCCCGTCCGTCGAGATCGGCCAGCACCGCCTCCATCGCCCGCCAGTTGCCATGGATGTCCGAGAAGACGGCGATCCGCATCGTCCGTTGCCTCCCCGCGCCGTCGCTCACTCGGGTGCCGGCCCCAGGGGCTCGAGCGCCTCGACGGGGACGTCGACGTAGCGGTCGCCCTCTTCGACCAGCATGATGGGGATGCCGTCACGCACGGGGTACTTGCGGCGGCACGCCGGATTATCGCAGACGAGCCAGGTCTGGCGCTGCAAGGTGACCCGGCTCCTGCAAGCCGGGCAGACCAGGATGGTCAAGAGCTCCTCGAAGGTCACGCCCATCGTCCTCCTCGCGGCTTCGCCTCTCGATCTTCCCGGCCGGTCTGGCTTCCCCTGCCCCTCCCACGTACAAGGAGTCTGCCGCGAGGGGACGGAAAGAACCAACCGCATCGGCAATGCTGCCCACGGGGAGGCGACACGCGGTGGCGGATCGGCCGGACAGCCCCCTGGTGAACCCCGCCGGAGCCGGGATGGCCCCCAGCGCCGAAGAGCCCTCCGCCGAGCGCGCCCGTCTCATCGGCCAGGAGGCCCCCGACGAGGCGCTTCCTCGCGTCTACGTGGCGCGGCGGGTCATGGAGTTCATCGAGGGGGCCGCTCGCCGGGCCGGCGCGGATGGGGCAGCTGGCTTCCTGATGGGAAGGGCCTTGCGCAACCCTCGGGGCCGGCGGTTCGTCCTCATCGACGGCTGCATCGAGGCGCCCGAGGTGGAGTCGGCCGGACGCTCGGTCAAGCTGACGCCCCGCGCGTGGAAGGCGCTGAGATCGGCCGCCTCCTCGGCCTTCGAGGGGCGGGAGGTCATCGGGTGGTTTCATGCGCGCCCTGGCGAGCCCCCGCACCTGTCGCCCTACGAGACCTTCGTGCAGCAGACCCACTTCGGGGCGGCGTGGCAGGTCGCGCTGGTCTACGACCCCGACTCGGGGCAGCACGCCTGGTGGGGATGGCACGGAGAGGCGCTGGAGCGGTTGGGCGGCTTCTGGCTCTGGGAGACGCCCTCCTGCCGGCTCATGGGCGCCACGGAGCTGCAGCGCCTGGCCCTCTTCGAGCCGGCCCAAGCGGCAACACCGCCCGGCGTCCGGGAGGCAGCGGCCGCCGCCTGGCAGCGGGGCACCTGGCCCACGAGCCGGGCGGCGCAGGTCGCGGCTCGCCGCCGCCACCAAGGGCGACCGGTCGGCCCGCGCTGGCCCCTCGGTGGCAGCGCGTCGCCCGGGTGCTGCAGGGCGTGACGGTGCTGGTGCTGGTCTTCGTGGGCGCCATGCTGGCACGCTGGGGCCTGGAGCAGGCCTGGCCCTACGTCACGGGGCGACCCGCCCCTTGGATGCGGGAAGCGGTATCGCCGGTCGTCGCCGGCCCCGGCGCCCGGTTCCGGCGCGTCACCCGGGGCCCCGCGGGCGACGAGGTGATCGGCGGCGGCCCGGCCACGCCGGCCATGCCCACCATCGCGTCACGCCCCGTCGAGGGCGCCCCACCCCCGACGACGCCGGCCACTCCCACCTCCGACGCCCCAGCGCCCCCGGCGGCCGCCGGCGTGCCGACGATGGAGCGCTACCGGGTGCAGCGGGGCGATACGTTGTGGCTCATCGCCCAGCGCTTCTACGGCGATCCCACCGCCTACACCCTCATCGCGCAGGCCAACGGCCTCTCCGATCCGCACCGGCTGGTGGCGGGCCAGGAGCTGCTGCTGCCGCCCCTGGACGGGGAGAGGCCCGGGCGCAAGTGAGCCGCCCGGGCCTCAGGGCACGGCGGGTGCCGCCTGGGCTCCCGCCGCGGGCGCGGGGAGGCGGCTGAAGACGGACGGCCTGGCGATGACGCTCATGCGGGCCAGGGGCCAGTATCGCCAGATGGCGCGCCCCTCGATCAGCTCCCGCGGGATGAAACCGAGCCGTGGGTCGCGGCTGTCCTCGCTGTTGTTGCGGTTGTCACCCAGGACGAAGTAGTGCCCCTCGGGCACCCGCACCGGCCCGAAGCGACCCAGGGTGGGGCTCGCCAGGTAGCTCTCGTCGAGGGGCGTGCCGTTGACGAAGACCCGCCCGTTGCGCACCGCCACCTCGTCGCCCGGCACCCCGACGATGCGCTTGATGTAGTGCTCGCGAGGGTCCAGCGGGTAGCGGAAGACCACGATGTCGCCGCGCTGCGGCTCGTGGAAGCGGTACGTCAGCTTGTCGACCATCAGGCGCTCGCCGTCGTGCAAGGTGGGCAGCATGGAATTGCCCTCGACGGTAAACGCCCGGGCCACGAACGTCATGATGAGCAGAGCCAGGATCGCGGCACCCGCCACCGTCTTGAGCAGCTCCACCACCGCTGCTCCGATGGCCCGGCCGGGCTGAGCGGCTCCAGGGGTGCTCCGCCTCCGGCCGGCGGGCCGCACGCCCCGTGGGGTCGGCGCGGAACCCATCCTGTCAGTCCTCTCGGAAGGCGACGGATTTTGGCTTCAACGCGCCGAGCTTTCGCCCCGGTGGCCCGGCGATCCTCCCGGGTGCGACAGGATGCCGCAGGCAGGGCAGCCGTCGGGCGAGGCCCTTGGCTCAGACGTCCCAGAGGCAGCGCTGCCGCACGGCGTTGTAAAGGGGCGCGGTCCGCAGGAAGCCCTCCCGGTCCCGGCGGCGCAGCTGCTCCTCGATCTCCTGGCGGAGCGTGATGGCGAGCAGCAACAGATCCACCTGCTCCCGGACGATCTCCGCCAGCGCGGCCTCGACGCGGCGACGTTGCTCGCCCTTGACCGGCATGGCAGGGTTGGGCTCCAGCACCGCCCGGTACCAGGGCGGCACCTCCGAGGCGAAGGAGAAGACCGCGTAGAGGCGCCCGCGCAGGTGCTGCAGGGCTTCGATGGCCTGGATGGGGTCGTGGACGTGGAGGGCGCAGGTGCGGTGGAGCTGGCGCACGAGTCGCCCGTTGACGATGCTGACCTCCTCGCGCTGGTGGGCGCCCAGCTCGAGTTCGAAACCCGCCTCGGGGCTGCCGTCCTCGGCGATGAGGACGGTGTTGGGCAGGAAGTCGCGCTCCGAGACGAAGCTGATCCGCTCGAGCAGCCCCGGCGCCTCCAGCAGGTGCTGGAGGAAGTAGAGGCTGGCCGGATTCTTCAACGGCAATCGACTGAATCGGAAGATCGCCTCTCGCTTGGCCTTGAGCATTGCCCGTTGCGGCGCGGCTCGAAGCGACGCTTCGAACTCGCCCCGATGCCCCCCGTGGTCAAGGGTTTCGACAAGATGGGCCGGAATGGTGGTCGACCGATGTCGCCGGCCCGTTGGATGTGTCAGACAGTATTCTCTCCAACTGGCGGCGATTCCTGCGAATGATTCGCGCTCCCGCCCCTTGATGGCGAACATGTATTCGTGGTACAATGGCCCCGGTACCGAACATATGTTTCGCCTCGGGAGGCCGACCCATGACCCCGGTGGCCTATCTGTACGCTCCCCATCTGGCCGCCGACATCGTGCAACGGTCCGATCCATCGGTCGCGAGGCGGCCCCTCGCCATCCTGGCCGCTCCAGAGGAGGAGACCGTCGCCGACTGCTCATGGGAGGCGACGCGATGGGGGGTGCGGTCCGGCACCTCCCTGCGCCAGGCTCATCTGGCCTGTCCGGGCCTGGAGGTGCGGGTCTGCCCGGATGCGCACATCCAGGCGCACCTGGCGACGGTCTGGGATGCGCTGGTGCGTGCCGGTTGCCTCGTGGAGCCCGATCCGCCATACGGCGCCTTCGTCGGGCCTGCCGACGCCACCGCTCCGGAGGCGCTGGCCTCCGTCGTCGAGCAGGCGCTGCCCGCCGTCTGGGTGCTGGGAGCGGGGCCCACCCGCCTGATGGCCAAGGCAGCCGCGCTGGAGCAGGCCGAGCACCTGCACCGCCATGCGGCGGCCGGGCGTCTGCGGGCGGGAGGCGTCGTCGTACGCGTCATCCGCCCCGACGAGGCCCGCGCCTTCCTCGAGGGCCTCCCGCTCCGCCACCTCTGGCTCTGCCCCGATCCCATCCGTGACGAGCTCATCCGGCTCGGCTTCAAGACCGTGGGGGCCGTCGCCGCCCTGCCCGGTGAGGCGCTGATGGAGCGGTTCGGCCCCATCGGCTGGCAGATCTGGCAGAAGAGCCGGGGGATCGACTCCAGGGAGGTGCTGGCCGCCTATCCGCCGCCATCCCTGAGCCGGGTCTCCGATCTGGAGGGCGAGGCCCTCACGTGGGAGCAGGGTGACGGCCTGGCCCTCCGGGTGCGCCAGTGGGCCCGCGCCCTTCACGCCGAGCTGCAGGCGCGCACGCAGGTGGCCCAGGCGCTGGCGATGCGCCTCTGGCTGCGCCCTCCGGCGATGACCCTGGTCGAGACGATCCGGTTGGGCGAGGATCGCCAGGGCGCCGGTTCCTGGGAGATCGTGGCCCTCCACCTGCTCGATCGGCTCCGCCGGCAAGCCGAGCCCTGGCAGGCGAGCGGCGCCCGCCCCCACCGCCTGGAGCTCGTAGCCGCTCCCATCCGGCCCGCCCGACCCCAGCCGGTGCCCCTGTTGCCCCGCTTGAGCGTCGCCTCCCGGCAGAGCCGGTTGCACCGGGCCCTGCAGGCGGTCACCCAACGGGTAGGGCCGGGCGCCGTGAGGCCCGCCTCCGAGCGCCCTCTCAGCCGCCGGGAGTCCATGCTCAGCCTCATCGAGCAGGGGGCGGGGTTGCCGTGAGCCGGCGCATCGAGCAGCCCGTGGAGGTGGTGGGCACCCTCGAGCCCGGCGGGAGCGGCGGAGGTACGGGGGCGTCCATCGTGTGGGGCCATCGGCGCCTGCGCGTGCTGGAGTGCCTGGCCGAGTGGCGCGAGGCAGGCCGCTGGTGGGACGGCGAGGCCGAGCGGCGGGTCGTGCGGGTGCTGACCGAGGGCGGCATCTACGAGCTGAGCTGCGATGCGGCTACGGGCCGCTGGACCGTCGAGCGCGTCCTGGATTGACCCGAGCGAGCCGGCAGGACCGGGCCATGGCGGCGGACTTCGTCCACCTGCACGTGCACACTCCCTTCTCCTTCCTGGACGGCGCCAGCTCCATCGACGCCCTGCTCCAGCGCGCCCGTGACCTGGGCATGGAGGCGCTGGCCATCACCGACCACGACACGCTGAGCGGCGTCGTCCGATTCACCCAGCGAGCACGGACCCTGGGCATCAAGCCCATCGTGGGGGTCGAGCTGACGCTGCAGGGCGGCCATCACCTGGTCCTCCTGGCCCGGGACCGCACGGGGTATGCCAACCTCTGCCAGATCGTGACCGACGCCCACCTGCACGCCCCGCGCCGCCACCCGCAGGCTCGCTGGGAGACCATCGCCCGCCATGCCCGTGGCCTCGTCGCCCTGACGGGATGCCGTCGGGGCGAGCTGGCCAGCCGCATCTTCCGCGGCCAGGTGGACGAGGCCCGACGAGCCCTGGCCCGCTACCGTGACGTCTTCGGGGAGCACCTGTTCGTCGAGCTCCAGGATCTGGGATGGCCCCACAGCCGGTGGCTGGTCCACCGCCTGGCGGAGCTGGCGAGGGAGGCGGGGGTGCCGGTGGTCGCCACCAACGACGTCCATTACGCCCGCAAGGCCGACTTTCCCGTGCACGACGCCCTGACCTGCGTGCGCACCCGCACGACCCTGGAGCAGGTGCACCCCGAGCGCCCCCTCAACGCCGAGCAGTATCTCAAGTCCGCGCAGGAGATGGCCGCCCTCTTCGCCGAGATGCCCGAGGCGCTGCACAACGCCGCGCGCATCGCCCGCATGTGCGAGGATGACGTGCTGCCCCTGGGGGAGAGTCTCTTCCCCGCCTATCCCGACGTGCCTGCGGGCCAAACCGCCACGCAGCTCTTGCGCCGGCTGGTCTACGAGGGGGCGCAGGCCCGCTACGGCCGCGTCACGCCGGCCATCCGGGATCGGCTGGATCACGAGCTGGCCATCATCGAGGCCCTGGGCGTCGCGGACTACTTCCTGGTGGCCCACGACATCGTGCAGTTCGCCCGCCAGCGGGGCATCCGCACGGCCGGGCGCGGCTCGGCAGCCGACTCGGCCGTGGCCTACGTCCTCTCCCTGACGGACGTGGACGCCATCGGCCGCGGCCTGCTCTTCGAGCGCTTCCTCAGCCTGGAGCGCGCGCAGAGGCCCGACATCGACCTCGACTTCGACGCACGCCACCGCGACGAGGTGGCCGCCTACGTCTACCGGCGCTACGGCCCCGAGCACGTCGCCTCCGTCGCCACCTACAACACCTTCCAGGCCCGGTCGGCGCTGAGGGAGATGGGCAAGGTCCTGGGCTACCCCGAGCCGGAGATCGACGCGCTGGCCAAGCGCTTCCCCCATATCCCCGCCGACGCCATCCGACGGGCTGCCGCCTCGCTGCCCGAGCTGCGGCGAAGCGAGCTGCTGCAGCCCGTTGCCGGTGCGGCTGGTCACCGCTACGAGCTCCTCTTCGATCTGGCCGAGGCGGTGGCAGGCTTTCCCCGCCACCTGGGGACCCACCTGGGCGGCCTCATCCTCAGCGCGCCCCCCATCACGCAGGTCGTGCCCCTTCAGCTGGCGGCCAAGGGCATGACGGTGGCCCAGTTCGACAAGGACGACGTGGAGGCCGTGGGCTTCATCAAGCTCGATCTGCTGAGCCTGAGGATGCTGGGCGCGGTCGACGACGCGGTCCGCCTCATCCGCCAGGGGCAGGCGGCCCCCTCGGATGGCGGCGGGCCGTCCGAGGGAGAGGCCTTCTCCTACGAGCGCATCCCCCTCGACGACGCCGAGACCTACCGGATGCTGGCCGAAGGCGAGACCGTCGGCGTCTTCCAGCTGGAGAGCCCGGCGCAGCGAGCCCTGCAGGGCCGTCTGGGTGCGCGCCACATCGAGGACATCGTGGCCAGCGTGGCCCTCATCCGGCCCGGCCCCATCAAGGGCAACATGGTGGAGCCCTTCATCGCTCGACGCAAGGGCCTCGAGCCCGTGCCGCACCTCCACCCCGTCCTGGAGCGGATCCTCGCCAAGACCTACGGCGTCGTCCTCTTTCAAGAGCAGGTCATCGAGATCGCCACGGCCATCGCGGGCTTCACGCCGGGCGAGGCGGATCGCCTGCGTCGGGCCATGACCCACTTTCGTTCGCAG
Organism: Limnochorda sp. LNt; assembly: GCF_035593265.1. Classification (GTDB taxonomy): domain Bacteria; phylum Bacillota; class Limnochordia; order Limnochordales; family Geochordaceae; genus Geochorda; species Geochorda subterranea. The sequence continues at coordinate 2,480,600 of NZ_CP141614.1, forward strand.
CAGGAGATGGAGGCCATCGGGCAGCTCTTCGTGGAGCGGGCCCTGGCACGAGGCGTCGAGCCGGCTCTGGCCCGGACCATCTTCTCCTACATCGTGGCCTACGCCGGCTACGGGTTTTGCGAGGCCCACGCCGCGGCCTTCGCCACCACCGCCTACAAGACCGCCTACCTGTTGCGCCACCACCCCGCCGAGTTCTACGCGGCGCTGCTCAACAACCAGCCCATGGGCTTCTACCCGCCGCACACCCTGGTGACGGCGGCGCGCTGTCGCGGCGTCACCGTGCTCGGACCCGACGTCAACCGCAGCGAGGCGGACTACCAGGTGGAGCGCCTGGAGCCGACCGGGGCGCCCGCCATCCGGGTGCCCCTCAAGGTGCTGCGGGGGCTCGGGGAGGCCGGCGCTCGTCTCCTGCTCGACGAGCGTGCCCGGGGCGGACCCTACCGGTCGCTGGCCGATCTCTGCCGGCGGGTGGAGCTGGAGCGCGACGGCCTCGAGTCGCTGATCATGGCCGGCGCCCTCGATGGGCTGCACCCCAACCGCCGCGCCCTGTTGTGGGCGCTGCCCGCGATCCTGCAGAGGGCGCGCATGGAGCGGGAGCGTCGAGCGGCGACCCCCGACGAGGCGCTGCGGAGGCAGGCGGACCTGGGCCTGTCGGCCGACGCGGGAGGGTCCGGCCACCCGGCCCCGCTGCTGGAGGACTTCTCACCCTTCGAGAAGCTGGCCCTGGAGCTCTACGCGATGGGATTCTCCCCCGACAAGCACCTGCTGGCGTCACTGCGCCCGTCGCTGACCCGACGCGGCGTGCTCACCACCCAGCAGGCGCGTCGCCGTCCCCGGGGCGCGTGGGTGCAGGTCGCGGGGCTCTCCATCCGTCCGCATCGCCCGCCGACCCGCAGCGGCCGGACGGTGGTCTTCCTGACGCTCGAGGACGAGGAGGGACTCCTGGACGTGACCCTCTTCGAACCCGTCTACCAGCGCTGGGGCCACCTGATCTTCACCCGCCCGGCGCTGATCGTCACCGGCCGTCTCGAGCGGCGGGGCCGGAGCGTGAGCCTCACCGCGGCGCACGTCCGGCCCCTGGATCTCACTCCGCCTTAGGGCAGTCCGGGCACAGCCCCAGCACCCGATCCAGCATCGCGACGATGCGCTGCGTGGCGCCGGGCGGCCCCATGCGCTCCCGCCCCGTCTCCCCACGGCGCCGGCGCTCGTCGGGGGCGTCCAGCAGCCTCGCGACCTCCTGCGCGGCCTGCTCGGGCCCCTCCACCAGCACCAGGGCGTCGCCCAGCAGCCGCTTCTGCCGGAGGGCGAAGCGGCGGGTATACTGCACGCCGGAGCGAGGGAAGGCCACCACCACCCGGCCGAGGCCCGCCGCCTGCTCGTTGGCGGTGCCCGCCAGCCCCACCACCACGTCGGCACGCGCCAGCACGTCGGCGAAGCCCCTGCGTGTCAACCCCATCCGCCACCCTCCCTCGCCGTCCGCCAGCCAGCCGTCGAGGCCTGCCGCCCGCTCCGGCTCCCCGGCCGGCTCCAGCCGCCACGGCGGGCGAGCCGACTCGGGTCGGGCAACGGCCCGGCCAGCGCCGCCACCGCCTGCACCAGCGGGCGACGGGCCACGACCCGGCGCAGCACGTCGGCGATGGCCAGCAGGTTGTCGCACCAGTCACGGCGGCTGCCCGGCAGCACGCCCACGATGGGAGCCCCATCCCGCAGGCCCAGGTCGAGCCCCTCGGGGGTCAGCATGTCCATCATGACGTTGCCGAAGCTGACGGCCGGTACCCCGTGGCGCGCCAGGCTCCGGGCCGTCAGCTCGTCACGGGCGAAGACAACCCGGCACGCCCTCGCCAGGATGCGACGCTCGACCGCCAGGTGGGGGGCGATGTAGTCCGAACGGGCCGTGGCCACGAAGGCCTTGGGCACCCGGTAGGGCAGCGTCATCAGCACCGGGTAGATGTCGCCCACCAGCAACAGCGCCCCGACCCGGCCTTGCAGCCGGCGCAGGGCGTCCATCTGGCTGGCGGTCAGCGACAGGAACCCTGCCGCCACATCCCGCGCGAAGGCGCGGGGATCCTGCCACCCGAAGCCTCCGGAGGGCATGGGACGGGACCGAAAGACGGTAGGGATCCCGGCCCGGTCGTAGGCCTCTCCGGGGCCGACCAGCGGAAAGGCGGCCATGCGGGCCGATGGCCGCCGATCGGCCAGGGCGGTGGCCAGCCGGGAGGCGATGGCGTCCTCCCCGTGGCCGTTGCTGACGATCAGGAGGTCCAGCTGCGTCTCCACCCACCATCACCGCCACCGTAGCTTCGACATATCCGCAGGATCCCCCGCATAGGCATGGCCCCGTGGACATGCTGCGACGTCTCCGCCAGCTGGCTGCGACCGGCCTGCCGGCGCTCCGGCCGGGTCGTTTCGGGTGGGGGGCTGCCCAGCTCTCCCTGGCCAGCCTGGCCAGCCGGGCCATCGGCTTCATCTACTCGGCCGCCGTCATGCGGCTCGCAGGGCCCGAGGCCATCGGCCTGTTTCGGCTGGCCTGGCCATTGTACTCCACGGCCTTCACCGTCGCCACCGCCGGCGTGCCGTACGCCATGGCCAAGCTCCTGGCGGAGCAGCGCCCCGACGTCCCGCAGGGCGCCGCCACCTCTCGCCGGGTCGCCTTGCAAGGCTTCGCCCTCCTGAGCCTCACCAGCCTCGGCATCGGGGCGGTCCTGGACTGGACGGCGCCGTGGCTGGTAAACCAGGTGGGCGGCGAGCCCCGGGCTGCCTCCCTCATCCAGATCATGGCCCCCGCGCTGCCGCTGGCCTGCCTGGCGGCAGGAGCCCGGGCCGTCTTCGAGAGCAGCCGCCGCATGGGGGTCCCCGCCTCGTCGCTGCTGGCCGAGCAGGTGACCCTGTCCGCCTCGGCCCTGCTGCTGGTGACCCGCCTGAGTCGTCAGGATGCCGATCCCGCCTGGGTGGCACGGGGCCTGGCCATGGCCTCGGTCCTGGGGGAGGCCGTGGGGCTGCTGGTGCTGGCCATCGCGCTCGAACGGCTCTGGCGGCGCTGGCGCCGAGCCGCCGGGCAGGCGCCCGGCCCGACGGCGCCCGACAGGCAACAGCGCCACTGGTGGCCGAGCTCCATCGTGCACCTCGCCCTGCCCGTGACGACGGGCCGGATCCTCTCGTCGGTGGGGGGCAGCCTGGCCACCCTGCTGCTGCCCAACCGGCTGCAGCAAGCCGGCCTCACCGCCTCCGATGCGGCGGCACAGGTGGGGCTGCTGCGCGGCGTGGCGCTGCCCCTGGTGCTGATGCCCAACATGCTCAGCCTCGCCCTCATGACGACGCTGGTGCCGTCCATCTCGGCGGCGCTGGCGCGAGGCGACCGGGCCGCCGCCCGCGCCTACAGCGACAAGGCCATGGCCACGACGGTGCTCTTCGCCCTGCCGGCAGGGGCGGCTTTCCTGGGTTTGCCGGAGCTGTGGACACGGGTGCTCTACGGCGAGGAGTCGGCCGCCACGCTGCTGGTCATCTGCGCCCTGGGCGCCCCCTTCGTCTACCTGGGGCAGACGCTGGTCGGGGTGCTCCGGGGGCTGGGGCGCCCCGAGATCCCGGTGCGCAGCCATCTGGTGGGGCTGGCCATCGAGACGGGCCTCATCTGGGTCTGGGTCGCGCAGCCGCACCTGGGCATCCGGGGAGCCGCCTTGGCGACCGTGGTCGGATACGCCGTCGCCTACGCCGTCAACCAGTGGGGCGCGATGCGGGAGATCGGCACCGCGTTGCGAGCCGCCGACTTCGTGGTACCCCTGGTCGGGGCCGCTGCCGCCGCCGCGTCATCCCGCACGGTGGCCGCGGCGGTACTGGCCCTGCTGGGGGCAGGAGTCACGGCTCCCGGATGGCTGGTCGAGGCCACCGCCCTGCTGACGGGACTAGCCGTACAGGCGGGCGTCTACGGCGTGGCCCTGCGGGCATCCGCCGTCTGGCGCTGGCTATCGGCGTGAGACCGGCCAGCCGCCCTCGGGGCAGCCGCCCAGCGACGAAGGGCCGTACACCTCGTCGCCGCATGCGTAACGGTGAGCGTGCCGGTCGAAGGCGTCCTTGCAGGCGGGAGAGCAGAAGTAGAAGGCCTGACCTGCGTAGATGGCCCGCAACGGGCAGTCGGATGGGTCGACCTCCCGGCCACAGACCGGATCCCTCGCCACGGCGGCCCCTCCTCGTGTCGGCTGGCACCAGGTCATGCCGCTCCGCTCACGCGGATCATGCGCCGGGCTCGCCGCCGCGATGCCTGCTCACGCGAGGAGAAGGCCCGAGACGAAGGCGGCCATCGCACCCGCCAACGTGCCCAGCGCGGCCACGAGGAAGGCCGTGCGCCACCACTGCAGGCGCTGCTGCTGACGGTGGGTGACGAAACGAAGCCGTCGGCGCTGGAGGTAGACCTGCCGCCAGCTCCAGACGTAACCGGCGCCCGCCACCCCCAGCAACCCCAGTCCCAGGTAGGCGGCCCAAGGCACCTGCCACACCCCCGCCCGTCACCCCGCACCCCGGGCACGCTGCAGGGATGACGTGCTTCGACACAAGCCCACGAATTTCCTCTCGTGCCTCAGCTCTCCTCGACGGCGGGAGGCGCGTCGCCCTCGGCGCGAAGGGTCTCGCTGGCACCCTCGGGCGTGCAGAAGCGCCAGCAGGTCTCGGTGCCCTCCACGGGGATCCCCTCGGACTCGAAGCGGCGAGCGACCTCCTCGCCGATGGGGTTGCGACCCCGGGCCAGGAAGTCGGCCAGGTGGGCATGCAGGCACTTGACGTGCTCAGGGCGGGTGATGCCCGAGATGCCGGTATCCGCCAGGATCCAGTGCTCCCGTGGGCGCTCGGCGGAGAGGCGAGTGCGCCACTCCTCGGGCACCAGCTCCATCCGGATGCGGGCCGTGGTCCGGTGAGCATCGGCGACCGCCTCGCGCAGCGTCTCGTCGACGCTCACCAGGTGCTCGAAGCGCTCGATCTCGCCCTCCTTCTCGATGCGGTCCACCTCCCGCACCAACAGCGGGCACGAGAGCCAGCAGAGGGTGCTGTTGGGCGAGATGCGCGACGGGCCGACGAGGAGGGGCGCGAAGACGAGCACCTGCGGGTAGCCGTAGCGGCACCGACGGACGACGCCCAGCGCCAGCCGAGGCCGGTGCCCCATCTGCCGCCGGATGACGATCCGATCTTGCTCGGTGAAGGGCTCGGCGTGGATGCCCAGCTCCTCGAGACGGCCGCGGTCCTCGGGCAGCCGGTCGGGCACGGGCCGCTGATCGGGTCGAGCGGATGCGATGGCCTCCTGGCACCCCCGGTCCAGCCTGCTCGGCAAGGAGCCGATGGCAACAAAAAAGGGTGGTGCGCTCGGGGAGATTTGAACTCCCGGCCTTCGGCTCCGCAGGCCGACGCTCTATCCCCTGAGCTACGAGCGCGCCACAGCGCCCCTATTGTATGGGGACGGCCACGCGGCGTCAAGTCGCCGCTTGCCCGACCGACCCGGCCGCCGCCAGGGCGGCACCGACGTCGACGCGGACGCCCGCCCTGCGGAGCGAGGCGCCGAGGGCAGCCAGCAACTGGATGACATAGCGCAACCGGGCCGACTCGCCCATGGTGCCGATGCGCCAGACCCGCCCCTTCCACGGGCCCAGGCCCCCGCCGATCTCGATGCCGTGCTCGTGCAGCAGGGTCTGGCGGATCGGGGCATCTTCGACGCCCTCCGGCACCCAGACCGTCGTCAGGCTCGGGATGCGAAGCCCCGGCTCCCCGACCGCCAATCGTAGCCCCATCGCCTCGAGGCCGGCCCACAGCGCCCGGGCCACCTGACGGTGCCGCTCGAAGCGAGCCACCAGGCCCTCCTCGCGGATCAGCTCCAGCGCCTGGCGGAGGGCGTAGACCATGTTGACGGGCGCCGTATGGTGGTAGAAGCGCTCCTGGCCCCAATACCGGGCCACCAGACGCAGGTCCAGGTACCAGGAGTAGACGTCATGACGGCGGCGCTCCATGGTCTCCAGCGCTCGCGGCGAGACCGTCACCGGCGCCAGGCCCGGCGGACAGCTGAGGCACTTCTGGCTGCCGGAGTAGCAGACGTCGAGGCCGGTGGCGTCCACCTCCACGGGCACGCCGCCCAGGGAGGTGACGGCGTCCACCACCACCAGGGCCCCGACCTCGTGGGCCTGCGCCGCGATCTCGCGCAGCGGCTGCAGCACGCCCGTCGACGTCTCCGCATGGACCACGGCCAGGGCCTTGGGCGCGCGCCCTCGGCGCAGCGCCGCCGCCACCGCCTCCACGTCGGCGGCGTGCCCCCATGCCACCTCGACGACGTCCACCTCGGCGCCCAGCCGCCGGGCCATCTCCACCATGCGCTGGCCGAAGTAGCCAGCCACCACGACGACCACCCGGTCGCCGGGCTCCACCACGTTGGCCAGCGCCGTCTCCATGCCGGCGGTACCGGTGCCCGAGACGGGGAGCGTCAACCGGTTGGCGGTCTCGAAGACCTCGCGCAGGCGAGCCACGGTCTCATCCATGATGGCCAGGAACCTCGGGTCCAGGTGGCCCAGTGTCGGCGCGGCCATCGCCCGAAGGGTGGCGGGATGGACCAGGGAAGGCCCTGGGCCCATGAGGACGACTTGTGGCACCATCGCCAGGGGATCCACGCGCACCGCCTCCTCTGGTTATCTGGCACCCCGCTGCCCGAGCCGGTCCTCTCAGGGTCGCCCGGGCCGGCGCAGCAGGAGTAGCATCCCGAGTCCCATCAGCAACAGCGGCCAGAGCAGCTCCCAGCGCACCCACCAGAAGAGCCCAAGCTGGGCCATGAGCAGGAGCCCGCCCAGCACCACCAGGACCATCCCCAACAGGTGGCGGCGACGCCCACCGGCCCGCCCGAGCCGCAGCGTCTCGCTCAGCTCCTGTCCTGCCATGGTGGCGGCCTCCCGGATCTCCTGCACGTTCTCGTGGAGCACCTCCCGGCTCTCGCGGCCCACCGAGCGCTCCGAGGGCATGACGATGGCCAGCACGACGTAGGCGACGATGCCGAAGCCGCCCGCGAAGGCGAGCAGGACGAAGAGGAGCCGGATCAGCACCGGATCCACATCGAAGTAGCGCCCCAGACCGGCGCAGACGCCGAAGATGATCGACTCACGGCGCGGACGGAATAGGGCGTTGGCTGCCATGCCGTCGTGCCTCCCGAGCTTCCCCGTTCGACTCCAGGGGGAGCACTTCGCTGCGAGGGTGGCCGATCCTGGCGTTGACAGACGTCGGGCCCCGCCGTAGGCTCTGCGCAGGAGGGGACCGATGGCCAAGCAGCAGTGGATCGGCTCGCTGCGGCGCGGTGACGCCATCCTGGACTTCTTCGCCGCCCAGGACAAGGTGCTGGCCACGACCTCGGACAACCAGCGCCGCTACCTGCGCCTGCGGCTGGGGGATCGCACGGGGTGGCTGCCGGCCCTGGCCTGGGACAATGCCGTGCAGCTGTACGAGGCTTTCGACAACGGCGACATCGTCAAGGTCATGGGCACGGTGGAGGAGTTCCGCGGGCGTCTGCAGATCCGGGTGCACAAGCTGCGCGTGGCCACCGCCCAGGACCGCGTCGACCTCCACGACTTCCTGCCGGTGTCGCGCTTTCCCGTGCGCGAGCTGCTCGAGCGCCTCGACTCCGTCATCGACGGCGTTCAAAACCCCTATCTCCAGCACCTGCTGAGGCTGGCGCTGGGCCCCCAGGGCGAGGCCCGGGAGGCCTTCACCCGTGCATCGGCGGCCAAGGAGGTGCACCACGCCTACCTGGGCGGGCTCCTGGAACACGTGCTGGAGATGGTGGATGTGGCGCGTGCGCTCTGTGCGTTGCACCCGGAGTACACCGACCCCGACCTGGTGACGGCCGCGGTGCTGCTGCACGACATCGGCAAGCTTCAGGAGTTCGAGCAGCAGGGTCACGGCTTCGCGTACACCCGGCCGGGGGAGCTGTTGGGGCACGTCTTCTTGGGGGCGCGCTGGGTGGAGGAGCGCGCACGTCAGGTGCCGGGCTTCCCCGAGGGGCTGCTGGAGGAGCTCCTGCACTGCATCCTCAGCCACCACGGGCTGTTGGAGCACGGAGCGCCGGTGCTCCCCCGCACCATGAACGCCTGGATCGTCTACCTGGCCGACGACGCCAGCGCCAAGCTCAATCAGGTGCGGCGTCTGTACGAGCGCGCGGGCTCGGGCGGCGGGGACGGCGACGGCTGGAGCGAGTACGACCCGAGGCTGGGCATCCGGGCCTACACGGGCTTCGCCCAGGCACCTCAGGGCGAGACGGCCTGAGCGCCGCGGCGCTCGACCTCCGGCACCTGCCCTCGGGGACCCAGGTGACGGGCCCAGGCGGTGTCGAAGCCGACCCGTTCGATCCGGTAGACCTGGTCGGCGGCATCGATGAAGAGGTCGCCCGGCCGCAGCTGCAGCTCGGTGTAGAAGAGATACCTCCCGCTCTCCATCTCCCGCACCACGTACGCATGTTGAGGCTGGCGGGGCTGTGGCTCGGGCACCAACCGGGCGGCGGCACCCTGCAGTGCCAACCCGATGCCCCACAAGGCCAACGACACGACGCCGACCAGGGCCAGCAGGGCCAGCGCCCGCAACCACCGCGGGGGGACGGCACTCATGGGCTTAGTATGCATCGTCTCGGGCGGGGTCCGAGATGGCTCAGCGGCCTCCGAGCTCCTCCCGCAGCCGCCCCAGCTCCTGCTCCAGCCGGTGCTGGCGCTGCCCGAGGTAGAAGACGTACCCCAGCAGGAAGATCCAGAGCAGCACGTAGGCTACCTGGAAGAACAGCACGACCATCCCTCCCCTCCCTCAACCCACCCGCAGGCGGGACTTGAGACGCTCCAACTCGGCCCGTGTCTGCCCCGTGGCGTAGGCCAGGCTGCACAACAGCGCGTACAGCAGCGTAAACGCCGCCACGCTCACCAGCAACGTCAGCAGCATCTCGGGGGCGATGCGGATGTCGCCCGGCGCCAGCACCTGCGGGTGGATGGTGCGCCACCAGCGGATCGACAGGAAGACGATGGGCACGTCGACGAAGGCGACGATGCCGAAGACGGCGGCCAACCGACCCCGCCGCTCCTCGCCCGGGATGGCCGAGCGCAAGACCAGGTACCCCACGTACAAGAACCACAGCACCAGCGTGGTGGTCAGCCGCGGGTCCCACGTCCACCAGACGTTCCAGACGGGCCGGGCCCAGAAGATCCCCGTCAGCAGGGCGATGGAGGTGAACAGCACGCCCACCTCGGCCGATGCGCCGGCCAGGGTGTCCCAGGCCATCTGCCGCCTCCACAGGTAGGCCACACTGGCCACCAGCACCACGAAGAAGGCCAGGAAGGCATTCCAGGCGGAGGCGACGTGGAAGTAGAAGATGCGGGAGACGACGCCCATGGTGCGCTCGTTGGGCACCCACACCAGCACCAGGTAGAGGGCCACCGCCATGACGGCGGCCGTGACGACGAAGAGCCCCTGGCGACGCCCCTTGGACTCGGTCGGCACGCGGCTCACCCCATCCTCCTCAGGCTTCCAGCAGGAATCGAAACAGCAGCTGCGGCAGGGCCAGCATCACGACGTCGTAGACCGCCAGCAGTCGCACCCACCGCATCCACTCCGCGGGGGCCTCACCGGCCATCAGGGCGGCGGTGGCCTCGACCGCGCCGATGGCCACCGGGATGGCCACCGGCAGGAGCAACAACGGCAGCAGCAGCTCGCTGGCGCGTGCGCTGGCGGCCACCGCCGCCAGCAACGTGCCGACGGCCACGTAGCCCACGGTGCCCAGGGCCAGCACCGCCACCAGCCAGGGCACCGGGCCCGCCACGCTCGCCCGGAAAAGGGCCATCAGCACCGGCACCTCCACCAGCTCGACGGCTCCGGTGAAGAGCAGGTTGGCGAGGAACTTGCCCGCGTACACCTCCTCGGGCTCGGCGGGCGAAGCCAGGAGCCCCGAGAAGGCGTCGGCAACTCGCTCCGTGGCCATCGACCTCCCCAGGCCCAGCATGCCGGCGAAGAAGACGGTGACCCACAGCACCCCCGGCACCACCATCCGGGCCTGGCCAGCCGCCGGGTCGAAGGCGAAGCTGAACGTGAGCACCGCCAGCAAGGCGAAGACCACGGTCGTGCCGGCGGTCTCGCGGCTGCGCAGCTCCGCCCGCAGATCCTTCCAGAAGATGGCGTAGACACGGCTCCAGAAGGTCATGGGCGCACCCGTCCTCCGACGTCCGGGGCGCTGGCCTGCTCCACCAGCTCCTCCAGCGAGCGCACCAGGGCGGCCCCGTCGACGGCCCGGTCCACCTCGGGCGGGCGCAGCTCGTGACGGATGCGGCCCGACGTCAACACGCAGAACCGCTGGCAGATGCCGACCACCTCGTCGGGCCGGTGCGAGACCACCACCACCGTCCGGCGCGCCGCCACCAGCTCCGCCAGGATCTCCCGCAAGAGGCGCACCCCCGCGCGGTCCAGGCCCGTGAAGGGCTCGTCCAGCAGGTAGAGCTCCGGTTCGTGCAACAGCACGCGCGCCAGGGCCAGACGCTGGATCATTCCCCGGGAATAGGTGCGAACGGGATCCGAGGCGAAGGCCCACAGGCCGACCCGCCGCAGCAGGGACTGGATGCGGGCCCCACGGTCGGGCACGCCGTAGAGGCGGGCCCAGAAGTGGAGGTTCTCCTCGGCGCTCAAGTTGTCGTAGAGGAAGCCCTGGTGCGCCAGGAGGCCGATGCGGCGGCGCAGCTCGGGGCTGGTGCGGTCGACGGGCACCCCCGCGATGAGGATGCGCCCGCGGTCGATGCGGATCAAGCCGGCCAGCGCCCGCACCAGCGTGCTCTTGCCGGCGCCGTTGGGCCCGAAGAGCGCCACGGCCTCACCGGACTCCACCGTCAGATCCAGGCCGGCGAGCACCGGCCGCCCACCGAACGACTTGACGACACCCTCGGCCTGGATCACGGCCGCTCCGCACCGCCCGGGGCCGATGGGGCCGCCGCCGGCCCCGAGGAGGCGGGTCGGCCCTCGTCGGCCAGCCGCTCCATCAACTGGCGTCGCAAGGCCTGGTAGCGCTCCGTCTCCAGGTAGCCCGCCGCGTGCTCGGCGTCGAGGGTCAGCAGAGCCTCGACCATCCGGCGGCGAGCCCGCAGGCGGCTCCCCGCCCGCCAACGCCACGCCACCAGACCCGCCAGGCCGGCCAGCCCCGCAGCGAGGCCGGCCCAGGCCCACCAGGGCCACGCCGCGCCGGCCGGGCCCGGCCGCATCCGCACCGCCAGCAGCACCGGCTCGCCCGCCGGCAGCCCTTGTCGCACGAACCCCCGGTAGGTCTCGCCCTCCAGCTGGACCGACCCTGTCTCCTGCGCGCCTGCCACGGATGTCTCGAGGTCGGCGTGCATCATCAAGAAGAGGGCCTCCACCGCGAACGGGCGGCTCAGGGCCCAAGGATGCGGCAGGGAGGCCACCGGCACCCGGTAGGCCACCGCCACGGTGGCCGACGGGCCCCCCTCGGCCGTCTCGGCGGCGTCCCAGGCGACCTCGCCCTGCACGTGGTCGGGGCCGGCCTGGACCGTCCCCTCCCGGAAGCCGGCCAGCACGCGCAGCCCCTCGTAGCCCGGCGGCAGCGGCACCGAGAAGCGCCCCGACCCGGCTTGGAGCGACGCCGGGTGCAGCCGCAGGACGTCGAGCACCTCCAGCGTATCCGAGGGCGAGCCACCCGGCGTGACGACCAGGTGCTCCAGCGAGACGGCGACGTCGGGCTCCCCCGACCCCGCGCCCGACGGCCCGGCCGCGGCCACGCCGCCGGGCGCGAGCAGGATCGCGACCACAATCACGATGGCCCGCAGACGCCCTGGCATGCTCTCCCCGTCACCCTTCACAGCTTGGAGACGTCCACCTCGTACCGGGAGGGGCACTGCACCATCAGCGTGCTGGCCTCCACCGCACGCCCGTCGGGGCTCAGGCGCCCCTCCACGATGACCGTGCGGCCGTCCTCCAGCCCGTCGGGGCGGGTGCCCTGGTAACGCACCTGCAGGGATCTCGTCGGATCGGACTCGTCGTGGATGGCGAAGGAGAGCGCCAGGCGCGCCATCTCCCACTCGATGGAGCCGCCCTGCACCACGCCCTGGACGCGCACCGGGCGCCCTTGCATGGCGGCGGCCTGCGCCTGCGCCTCGGGGATGGTCAGGTAGTAGGCCCCTGCGGCATCGATGGCCATCAGGATCGAGTAGCCGAGCGCGGCCGCGACGGCGACACCGGCCAGCCCCACCCAAACCCTGCGACGCACCTCTGGCTCATGCTCCCCTGTGCCGGCGCGCCCCGTCGGGGGCCGCGCCTTCGTCCTCCCCATTATAGGGGGGGCCACCGGGGCACGGCAACGAAACCGCCGTGCGCCTTGCATACATTCGTGCAACCCCTGGCAGGCGAGGCGGCGATGGCCTATAATGTGAGCACCAGCCACCTCGGCTGGTGCCTCGTCTGCGGGCCGTCTCGGGTTCGCCTGCCTCGAACCTTACAAGAGAAAGCCCGACGCCAGAGATCGCCTCATCGGCTTCACCGAGTCGCGCGCACGAGACCCGACCGCTCTCTTGACGTGCGACTCTTTTTGCATCTTCATGCATCCCCATACAATCGCCGGCGCGCATGCCGGCACACGGCCCCTCGAGAGACTCCGGCCTCAGGGTCGGCATCCGGACCCGGGTGCATCGGATCCCGACAGAGGAGGGTGAGCGAGTGGTGAAGATCCTCCAGGAGCTGGAGCGATACCGTCAGCAGGAGCTGGCCCTCCATTGGGAGGGCACCTTCGCGGACTACCTGCGAATCGTCAAGGCCAACCCGCGGGTGGCGCAATCGGCCCATGCCCGCGTCTACAACATGATCGTCTCCCACGGCGTGGAGGAGGTCAACGGCGTCAAGCGCTACCGCTTCTTCGAGCGGGAGCTCTTCGGGCTCGACCGGGCCCTGCAGCGCCTGGTCGAGGAGTACTTCCACGCCGCAGCGCGCCGCCTCGACGTGCGCAAGCGCATCCTGCTGCTGATGGGCCCTGTCAGCGGGGGCAAGTCCACCATCGTGACCATGCTCAAGCGGGGCCTCGAGGCCTACACCCGTACCGACGAGGGCGCTCTGTACGGCATCAAGGGTTGCCCCATGCACGAGGAGCCCCTCCACCTCATCCCGGCCCCCCTGCGCCCCGAGGCGGAGCGGGAGCTCGGGGTCCGGATCGAGGGCACCCTGTGCCCCCAGTGCCAGCTGATGGTGCAGGAGGAGTACGGCGGGCGGGTGGAGGAGGTGCCCGTGGAGCGGGTCGTCTTCTCCGAGGAGCGGCGGATCGGCATCGGTACCTTCACGCCGTCGGACCCCAAGAGCCAGGACATCTCCGAGCTGACCGGCAGCATCGACTTCTCCACCATTGCCCAGTACGGCTCCGAGTCCGATCCGAGGGCGTACCGGTTCGACGGGGAGCTCAACATCGCCAACCGGGGGCTGATGGAGTTCCAGGAGATGCTCAAGGTAGACCAGAAGTTCCTCTGGCACCTCTTGAGCCTCTCCCAGGAGGGCAACTTCAAGGCGGGCCGCTTCGCGCTCATCTCCGCCGACGAGGTCATCGTCGCCCACACCAACGAGGAAGAGTACCGGGCCTTCATCGCCAACAAGCGCAACGAGGCCCTCCACTCCCGCATCATCGTCATGCCCATCCCGTATAACCTCCGGGTCAGCGACGAGGTGCGCATCTACGAGAAGCTGATCCGCCAAAGCGACGTCATCCGCGACGTGCACGTGGCGCCGCACGCGCTGCGGGTCGCCTCCATGTTCTCCGTGCTCTCCCGGCTCAAGGAGTCCAAGAAGCAGGGCATGGACCTGGTCAAGAAGATGAAGCTGTACGACGGCGAGGAGGTCGAGGAGTTCAAGCCCAAGGACGTGGAGGAGCTGAGGGCTGAGCACTCCAACGAGGGCATGAGCGGCGTCGACCCCCGCTACGTCATCAACCGGATCTCCAGCGCCCTCGTCACCAAGGGCACCCGCTGCATCGGCCCGTTGGATGTGCTCAGGGCGCTCAAGGAGGGGCTGGACTCCCACCCCTCCATCACCGACGAGGTGAAGGAGCGGCTGCTCTCCTTCATCGCCATCGCCCGGCGGGAGTACGACGAGACCGCCAAGAAGGAGGTGCAGAAGGCCTTCGTCTACTCCTACGAGGAGGCCGCCCGCACCCTCTTCGACAACTACCTGGACAACGTGGAGGCCTACTGCCACTGGCAGAAGCTGAAGGATCCGGTGACGGGGGAGGAGGTGGAGCCCGACGAGCGCCTGATGCGCTCCATCGAGGAGCAGATCGGGGTCTCGGAGAACGCCAAGAAGGCCTTCCGTGAGGAGATCCTGATCCGCATCTCCACCTACGCGCGCCGCGGCAAGACCTTCGACTACCGCTCGCACGAGCGTCTGCGCGAGGCCATCGAGAAGAAGCTCTTCGCCGACATGAAGGACGTCGTGCGCATCACCACCAGCACCAAGACCCCCGATCCCGACCAGATCAAGAAGCTCAACGAAGTGGTGCGCCGCCTCGTCGACGAGCACGGCTACTGCGAGGTGTGCGCCAACGAGCTGGTGCGCTACGCGGGCAGCTTGCTCAACCGCTGACGCCACGGCCCGCGTGGCGCCGAGGGGGAGTCCGGCGATGCGCGAAGCTGGCTTCGTCATCAGTCGTGAGGATTGGTCCCTGCACCCCAAGGGCCGGCTGGACCAGGCCCGTCACCAGCAGAAGGTGAAGGAGGCCATCCGCCGCAACCTGGCCGACCTCGTGGCGGAGGAGAGCATCATCCTCTCCGACGGCAAGAAGGTCGTCAAGGTGCCCATCCGGACGCTGGAGGAGTACCGCTTCCGCTTCGATCCCGGCAAGCAGCGCCACGTCGGCCAGGGCAGCGGCGACGAGCGCCCGGGCGACGTCGTGGCCCGGGAGACCGGCGGCTCGGCCCCGGGGCGGGGGCCGGGCGCCGGCGACCAGCCCGGGATCGACTACTACGAGGCCGAGCTGTCGGTCGACGAGCTGGCCGAGATGATCTTCGAGGACCTGGGACTTCCCAATCTGCAGCAGAAGCGCAAGCCCGAGCTGGTCTCGACGGGCCACGAGTTCAACGACGTGCGGCGACACGGCGCCATGGCCAACCTCGACAAGCGCCGCACCCTGATGGAGGCGTTCCGCCGCAACGCCCTGCGGGGCCGTCCCGCCTTCCATCCCATCACGCCCGAGGACCTGCGCTTCAAGACCTGGGACGAGGCCCTGGAGATGCAGGCCGCCGCCGTGGTGCTGGCCATGATGGACACGTCGGGCTCGATGGGCACCTTCGAGAAGTACATCGCGCGGAGCTTCTACTTCTGGATGGTGCGGTTCCTGAGGACCCGCTACCGGCAGGTGCAGATCGCCTTCATCGCCCACGACACCCGAGCCCGCGAGGTGAGCGAGCAGGAGTTCTTCACCAAGGGAGAGAGCGGCGGCACCAAGTGCTCCTCGGCCTACGAGCTGGCCCTGTCGCTCATTCAACAACGCTACCCGCCGGACCAGTACAACATCTACGCGTTCCACTTCTCCGACGGCGACAACTTCCCCTCCGACAACGCGCGCTGCGTCAAGCTGGTGCAGGAGCTGCTGGCCTGCTGCTCGGCCGTCGGCTACGGGGAGATCGTCAACAGCCGGTACGCCACCGACAGCACCCTCATGTCGGTCTACGGCAAGATCGACCATCCCCGCTTCGTCAGGGTCACCATCCGGGAGAAGTCCGACGTCTACCCGGCCCTGCGGGCCTTCTTCCGGCGCCAGGCTACCGACCTGGCGGCGGCCGCGATGGTCGGCGCGCCAGCCGGTCCCTGGAGGTGAGGCACGATGACCGACCGGGAGCTGTTGGAGCTGGAGCGGTGGACCGAGCGCCTGGTGCGACGGGCCCGCGCCGAGGGGCTCGACTTCTACGAGATGCGCTTCGAGGTGGTGCCGGCCGACGTCCTCTACTCCGTGGGAGCCTACGGGATGCCCACCCGGTTCTCCCACTGGAGCTTCGGCAAGGCCTTCCACCGGATGAAGACGGAGTACGACTACAATCTGAGCCGCATCTACGAGCTGGTGGTCAACTCCGACCCGTGCTACGCCTTCCTGCTGGACGGCAACACCCTGGCGCAAAACAAGCTGGTGGTGGCCCACGTCCTGGCCCACAGCGACTTCTTCAAGAACAACTGGCGCTTCGCCGGCACCTCCCACTTCATGATGGACAACATGGCCGCCCACGCCGAACGGATCGCCCGCTACGAGTTCCGCTACGGCAAGGAGGCCGTCGAGCGTCTCCTGGACGCGGCCCTGGCACTGGCGGAGCAGGTGGACCCCCACCCGGTGGGGCCGCCCTCCAAGCCCGACGACGAGGAGCAGGAGGCCCGGGCCGGCGCACCCGCCCGCCCTTCCACCCCCTACGACGACCTGTGGGAGCTGGACCGGCTCCTGGGGCCGTCACCGGAGGACCAGAGCCGCACCCCCGCGACGCCGGCGACGCCCCGACCCGGACGCCGGCCCCTCCAGGGGAGGGCGGTCGGCTTCGCGCCCCCGGGCCGGGAGGCGGGCCGCCGGGCCGAGGGCCAGCGCGACTCCCTTCCCCGACCGGCAGGTGCCCGACGCCACCCTGTCCGGCCGGAGAAGGACCTGCTGCGCTTCATCATGCAGCACTCCGAGTACCTCGAGGCGTGGCAGCGCGACGTCCTGGCCATGGTGCGCGAGGAGGCCCTCTACTTCTGGCCCCAGATCGAGACCAAGATCATGAACGAGGGGTGGGCCACGTACTGGCACGCCGTGTTGATGCGGGACGAGGAGCTGGGCGAGGCCGAGGCGCTGGAGTTCGCGCGCATGCATGCCGGCGTGGTCCAGCCCCATCGCCTGCAGCTCAACCCCTACCTGCTCGGGTGGAAGATCTTCCAGAGCATCGAGGCGCGCTGGGAGCACCCCGGCGAGGAGGACCGCACCCGGCTCGGGCTGCCGGGAGGGCAGGGGCGGGAGAAGATCTTCGAGGTCCGCCAGCTGGAGACCGACGTGGGCTTCATCCGCAACTACCTGACCCGCAGCCTGGTCGAGGAGCTCCACCTCGTCACCCTGGTGCGCAGGGGCGACGAGTGGCAGGTGGAGAGCACCGGCTGGCAGCAGGTGCGCGACGCGCTGGCGGCGCGCCTGGCCAACGGGGGGATCCCCGTCATCGTCGTGGAGGACGGCGACTACGACGGCAAGGGCGAGCTCTTGCTGCGGCACCAGTACGACGGCCAGGAGCTGGACCTCCACCATCTGGAGCGGACCCTGCCGTACGTCTTCGAGCTGTGGGGACGTCCCGTCCACCTGCTGACGGTGGTGGAGGGCAAGCAGACGCTCTTCAGCTACGACGGCGAGTCGCACCAGCGCACGGTGGCCTGAGCGCCCCGCGGCTCTTTAGGTGGACTAACCCCTCGTTCGCAGGAGTCGGCACCGGGCGCCTTGAATCCCAGTCTTTGCCGGGGGTTGGGGAGGTGCCGCAATCGGTGAGCTTGACAGGCAGACGCGGGCGCCCGGGGCGGAGGGGCGCACGAGGCGAGGACGACCTGACCACCCTCCAGCGCTACATCCTGGCCTACCTCCGCAGAGTCAACGCCTCGTATGCCCGTCCGGTGCGGTCGGCCGAGCTCGCCCAGCAGTTCAACATCACCGACTCGTACGCCCGTGAGCAGACGCGTCCGCTGGTGGTCCGGGGGCTGGTGGCGGTCCGGGGCGGCCCCAAGGGAGGCTACTATCTGGCCGGCAACGTGACGACGGTGCCCAAGGCACCGGGTCAGGGGGCCTGAGTCTCCCCCTGGCTGCCGAGCTGGGCCTCCAGCTCCGAGAGCTGGCGGCTCAGGCTTTGAATCTCCTGGCGTGCGGTCTGCAGGACGAACTGGAGCCGCCGGCGCTCCTCCTCCGTGGAGCTCTCCAGGAGGGGACGGGCCGTCCGGTAGACGTCGAGGGCGAAGTCGATGCGCTGCCGCAGCGAGGCTACGGCCTCCTCCAGGCGCTGGCGGCGGCTCTTGACGCCGTCGGCCGCCACCTTCTGATACCAGTCCGGCTCGTGCCCCCAGGGGAAGTCGACGCGCACGTAGACCTCGTCGTCCCGCCCCGCCACCAGGTCGACGAAGGCGATGGGGTGGAGGATGGCCTGCCCGTCGACGTGCCCTCGGAACGGCACGCGGGGCCAGACCCGGGAGTCCAGCGAGAGCTGCACCCCGATGCCCGCCCCCTCCAGATCCTTGACGAACTCGAGCCGGTCGACGGCTCCGGCCAGGAAGCCGAAGAGGACCAGCAGCGGCCCGTCCGGGCGCAGCACCATGGCGATGCGGCGCAGGGCCTCGAGCTTCGCCTGGCGGTCCACTTGCATCCCCCCGCGGGTGGTCCCACCTGCTTATTTTACCCGGTACGAAAGGGGAGACATGTCCCTTTGCCAGGCCCGGCCACGGCCGATAAGCTTATGGGCGGTGCCACCACATGGGTCGAGGCCCGAGGGGGAGAGAGGCATGGCAAGGGGCTTCCGGGTCGAGCGAGACTCCATGGGCGAGATGCAGGTGCCCGAGGACGCCTACTACGGCGCATCGACGCAGCGAGCGGTCCTCAACTTCCCCATCAGCAAGCTCCGGTTCGGACGGGGCTTCATCCAGGCCCTGGGGCTCATCAAGCAGGCCGCCGCCCAGGTCAACGAGCAGCTCGGGTTGCTGCCGCCGCGCCTGGCCAGTGCCATCGCCCAGGCGGCCGCCGAGGTGGCGGAGGGCAAGTTCGATGACCAGTTCGTGGTGGACATCTTTCAAACCGGCTCCGGCACCTCCACCAACATGAACGCCAACGAGGTCATCGCGACCCGCGCCGCCGAGATCCTGGGGGAGGCCCGGGGCTCCCGGGCGGTCCATCCCAACGACCACGTCAACATGTGCCAGTCGAGCAACGACGTCATCCCGGCGGCCATCCACGTCGCCGCGGTCCTGGCCATCACCCGCGAGCTCTTGCCGGCTCTGCGCCGGCTGGAGATGGGCTTGCAGGCCAAGGCCGAAGAGTTCTGGCCCATCATCAAGATCGGCCGCACCCACCTGCAGGACGCCACCCCTATCCGCCTGGGGCAGGAGTTCAGCGGCTACGCCAGCCAGGTACGCCACAGCATCCGGCGCATCGAGGCGGCCCTGGAGGACCTGCGGGAGCTCCCCCTGGGCGGCACGGCCGTCGGCACGGGCATCAACGCCCACCCCGAGTTCGCCGCACGGGTCATCGCCCGGCTCAGCGAGTTGGCCGGCGAGCGCTTCGTGGAGGCCGAAAACCACTTCGAGGCGCAGGCCGCCAAGGACGCCGTGGTCCAGGCCAGCGGCGCCCTGCGCAGCACGGCCGTCGCCCTCATGAAGGTGGCCAACGACATCCGCTGGCTGGGCTCGGGGCCCCGGTGCGGCATCGGCGAGCTGCTCATCCCCGCCACCCAACCCGGCTCCTCCATCATGCCGGGCAAGGTCAACCCGGTCATCGCCGAGTCGCTCATGATGATCTGTGCCCAGGTGATGGGCAACGACACCACCGTCATGATCTGCGGGCAGCACGGCAACTTCGAGCTCAACGTGATGATGCCCGTCATGGCCCACAATCTGCTGGAGTCCATCGAACTCCTGACACGGGGTGCGGTCAACTTCCAGGAGAAGCTGGTGGCGGGTCTCCAGGCCGACCGCGAGCGCTGCGAGAGCCTGGTGGAGCAGAGCCTGGCCATGGTGACGGCGCTGGCGCCGCGCATCGGCTACGACCGGGCCGCCCAGCTGGCCAAGCGCGCCTACGAGAGCCGCCGCACCATCCGCGCCGTCGCCCTCGAGGAGGGCGTCCTGCCGGAGCAGGAGCTGGCCGCGCTGCTCGACCCGGAGAGCCAGACGCGGCCGGGGCTCGAGGCGGCCAGCGCCGGCGGCTGAGCGGAGCGGCGGCGCCTCGGGGCTGGATTGGCGCCCCGCCGGCGGCGGCGGTGCCGGCGGGCGCATGCCGCGGCCCGGGGCCGGCCTCATGAAGGCGCCTGCGGGATGTCGATCTGGGCCCGCTGCAGGCGGCCGCTGAAGTCGACGTAGATGCTCTTCCACTCTGTGTAGAAGTCGATGGCGGCCCGGCCCGCCTCCCGGTGTCCGTTGCCCGTCTGGCGCATGCCCCCGAACGGGAGGTGCACCTCGGAGCCGATGGTGCCGTGGTTGACGTAGACCAGCCCGGTCATCAGGTCTCGCATGGCCCTGAAGGCACCGTTGACGTCCCGGGTGTAGATGGCACTGGACAGCCCGTAGCGGACCCCGTTGTTGATCCGGATGGCCTCCTCGAGGCTGCTCACCTCGATGACGGCGGTCACCGGCCCGAAGATCTCCTCCTGTGCCACCCGCATCTCCGGGCGCACCTCGACCAGGAGGGTGGGCGCGTAGAAGAAGCCCCTGGCCAGGGGGCCCTCGTCGACGATGCGGCCCCCCGTGGCGACGGTGGCGCCCTCGCGGCGTGCCTCCTCGACGTAGCCGTGGATGCGCTCGAGGGCCTGCCGGTTGACGACCGGCCCGACGTCGGTGTCGGGGTCGAGGCCATCGCCCAGTCGCAGCCGCCGGATGCGCTCCACCAGCTTGGTCACCAGCTGGTCCTTGATGGCCCGATGGGCCAGCACCCGGCTGGCCGCGGTGCACCGCTGGCCCGACGTGCCCAACGCGCTCCAGACGACGCCCTCCACGGCCAGGTCCAGGTCCGCGTCGTCCATGACGATGATGGCGTTCTTGCCGCCCAGCTCCAGGTGCACGCGCTTGAGCAGCGGGGCCGCCGTCGCGTTGACGTGGACCCCGGCCTCGTTGGAGCCGGTGAAGGTGATGACGGGCACGTCGGGATGGGCCAGGATGGCATCGCCCACCGTGCCGCCCGGGCCGTAAACCAGGTTGACCACCCCGGGAGGCACGCCCGCCTCCTCCAGGATCTCCACCAGCCGGTGGGCCAGGATGGGCGTGTCGCTGGCCGGCTTGAAGACGACCGTGTTGCCGCAGATGAGGGCTGGCATGATCTTCCAGCTCGGGATGGCGATGGGGAAGTTCCAGGGGGTGATGACGCCGACCACGCCGATGGGCTCGCGGACCGCCATGGCCATCTTGTCGGGCATCTCCGCCGGCACCGTCTCCCCGAAGAGGCGCCGCCCCTCGCCGGCCATGTAGTAGGTCATGTCGATGGCCTCCTGGACGTCGCCCCGGGCCTCCATCAGCACCTTGCCCATCTCCTGGGTCATCCGGCGCGCCAGTTGCTCCTTGCGTCGCCCGAGCAGCTCCGCGGCGCGGAAGAGGATCTCCCCCCGCCGGGGGGCGGGCATCCTGCGCCAGGCATCGAAGGCGTCCCGGGCGGCCTCGACCGCGGCCTGCACGTCCTCGCGGTCGCCCAGCGCCACCTCCCCCAGCACCTCGCCGGTAGCGGGGTTGACGCTGGTGAAGCGCCGCCCGCTCCTGGCCTCGACCCACCGGCCTCCGATGTACATCGGATAGAAGTCCATGGCCATCGCCTCCCGTCGCCCGGCCTTGCAAGGGACGGCCGGCCCGCCTAGAATACGCTTTCAGGGGTCCGGCTCCCTTGACCTGTGCGAGTACGGCCCGCGTCAGGCCGTGTGGGCGATCCGGCCGGCGACGACCGTGGCGACGACCCGCACGCGGCTCAGATGGTGGCGCGCGGCGACCGCCCGCTCGTCGTCGGAGGTCCACCCACCCGGTGGAAGGGCCCGCTCGAGCGCGACGGGGTCCGGCGCCAGCAGCGCCACGTCGCCCGGCATGCCCGGCCTCAGGCCCCCGTGACGGCTCCCCTCGCCCACGGCCCGCGCCGGGCCCTGGGTGTAGGCCCGCAGCGCCTCCACCACCGAGAGCGCGTGCTCCGGATGCCAGGGGCCCTGCGCCTCCTCCTCCGGGTCGTCCGACGGCCAGGGGCGGCGCGTGACGGCTGCCCAGATCCCCCGCAAGGGGTCGGGGTCCTCGACGGGTGCGTCGCTGCCAAAGGCCAGGACGACCCCCGACTGGGCCAACCACCGCATGGCATACGCGCCTGCCGTTCGTCCCCGCCAGTAGCGCTCGGCGGGCCGCCGGTCGGCGAGCAGGTGGATGGGCTGCACGGAGGCGATGACGCCGAGGCGCCCCATCCGCTCCGCGTCGGCCTGCGCCAGGAGCTGCGCGTGCTCGATGCGGTGGGGCAGCCCCTCGACGGAGCCCCCGCCGGCCCGGCCCGCCTCCAGCCCCTCCAACACCTCGCGGCAGGCTCGATCGCCGATGGCGTGGATGGCCAGGGCGAAGCCCGTGCGGGCCGCATCCACGGCCAGTGTCGCCACGGCCCGGCGGTCCAGCAACAGCTCGCCTCGATACCCCGGGGCGTCGATCCCCGAGTACGGAGCCTCCAGGGCAGCCGTCAGCGATCCGAGCGAGCCGTCGGCGAAGGCCTTGACGGGCCCGAGGCGCAACCACTCGTCGCCGAACCCCTGGCGCAGGCCGACGTCGCGGAGCGTCTCCAGCATGCCGGCCGGCGGCATGAACCGGACCCGCAGCCCCAGGCGTCCGCGCTGGTGCAGCAAGGAGAGGGCCGCCAGGATCTCCGGCCCCTCGGGGGTCTGCGCTCCCACCAGCCCCAGGCGCCAGAGACGGAGCTGGGCGGCATCGATGGCATCGGCCCACTGGGTCAGAGACGGCCGTGGCAGCGACTCCTCGATGAGACCGACGGCCTTCTCCCGGAAGACGCCGACCCAGTCGCCCGTGGCCGGGTCACGGGGCGTCACCGAGCCGGGAGGCCAGCCGTCGAAGCCGGGCCCGATGCCGACCGCCAGACGCCCGGCGCGGTTGAGGAGCACCGAGTGCAGGTCCCGGGTCCAGACGACGACGGGCCGGTCCGGGAAGGCCGCGTCCAGCCATGCCAGGTCCTCCAGTGGGGCGCCCTCCATGCGGTGGGGAGAGAGGCCCCGCGCTACCAGCCACTGCCCGGGCCCGAGCTTCCGGGCGTACGGCTGGAGGCGCGCGAGCACCTCGGCGACGCTCCGGCACGCGCTCAGGTCCGGCTGGGCCTGGGCCATGGCCCAGGCCCCCAGGTGGATGTGGCTGTCGACCAGACCCGGCACCGCCAGCGCCCCCTGGCCGTCCAGCCGCGCCACCCCCGTCCCCGCTGCTGCCCGCAGCGCCTCGCGCGGCCCGATGGCCCGGATGGTGCCGGACTCGATCCAGATGGCCCCGTCCTCGACGGGTCGCTCCAGGACACCGTCCCCGGCCAGCTCGGGGTAGAGGACGATCCCCTCGATGAGAAGCCCACGGGCATCCGTCGACGCTTCGCCCCCCTGCATGCCGGCGTCTCGCCTCCTTCGCATCGCGCCTGCATGGGCCCCCGCCCCCGGGGTCACCCTACCCCGGCGGGAGGCCGATGACGATGCAGCTCCCTCCATCGCGGCAGACGGTCATGGGCGCCTTCCGGGACCCCGACGGGGCCCGGCGCGCCGTGGAGGCGCTCCGGGCGGCCGGTCTCGAGACGGCCCAGCTCGACCGGATATCGCTCTACCCCGGGGACGATGGGGGTGCCTCGCCCCGTCCGCTGGCGGGCCGGATGGAGTCGCTGGCGGCGGCGACGCTGGGCACGTCGGGAGGGGACACGGGAGCCGCCCTGGCCGCGCACCCGTCGGCCAGCGGGATGGCGGGCGGCCCTCGGGCGAGGCTGCGTCCCTACCTGGTCACCGCCGTCGTGCCCGACGAGCGAGCCGAGGAGGCGGCCCGCATCCTGCGCGAGCACGGGGGACTGGTCTGACCGCCCGGCGTCCCGGGTCCCGCCAACGCAAGAGGGGCGTCGCCCCGCACCCCGGCGGGCGCCGCCCCTCTTCGTCCCGACGACACGCCTGCTCGCACCCGGCCCCGCTGCCGGAGGCTACTTCTTCTTCTTGGAGTCCTTCTTGGCGGCCGCCTTCTTCTTCTCGGCCATGGCCACCTCGCCCTCCTCCCCGCCCCCTACTGGGCCATCCCGCAGCCCGGCAGGCCCTGGGCCCCTCGAGCGTGCACCCTGCCCATCTTGGAGGTGCTAATACGAGTGGCCTGCTCCTTCTCCTGCTGCGGCCCGGTCAGGCAGAGGCGCCGTCGAGGACCGTCTCGATCCTGCGCACCAGGGAGGAGCGGGGCTGCAGCCCCACGATGAACTCCACCGGCTCCCCCGCCTTGAAGAGCACCAGGGTGGGGATGCTCATGATCCCGTAGCGCGTAGCCAGGTCGGGGTGCTCGTCGACGTTGAGCTTGCCGACTTTGAGGCGGCCGGCGTACTCCTCGGCGATGGCGTCGACGATGGGCGCCATCCGCAGGCACGGGCCGCACCAGGCGGCCCAGAAGTCGACGAGGACCGGGGTGTCGCTGCCCAGGACCTCCTGGTCCCAGTTGGCTTGTGTAAACGTGTGGACGTGCTCGCTGGCCACGGCCTCTCCTCCTCGGCGATGCTCCAGGCTGGCAACTTCGCGCCCCTTCACCGGCGGGCATATTCTAGTCATCCCCCTGCCGGGGTGTCAAACGGCGCCGTCGGTGCATAGGCGCCGGGCCGGTGCGTCCACTTTATGGAAGGGGACAGAGAGCCCGGGTGGGAGACGTGCGACGGCTGGGGCGGTGGGTCGGACTCCCGATGGCGCTGGTGGCCGTGGTCCTGTCGTGGGACCTGGCCAGGGCCTGGTGGACCGTCCGCAGCTTCGAAGCCGAACGACCACCCCAAGCGGCCACCATCTTCGACGTGCGGGGCGAGGTCATCGGCACCGTCGGCGCCCTGCATCGGTCCTTCGTACGCCTCGACCAGATCCCCGACCACCTGGTCGCCGCCCTCATCGCCACCGAGGACAGCCGCTTCTACCGCCACCCCGGCATCGACCCGTTGGGGCTGGCACGAGCCCTGTGGGTCAATGTCCAGGCCGGCACCATTGTGCAAGGCGGCAGTACCCTGACCCAGCAGCTGGCCCGTACCCTCTTCCTCACTCACGAGCGGACGTGGTGGCGCAAGCTGGACGAGGCCCTGCTGGCCCTCATGCTGGAGGCCCGCTATCCCAAGGAGCGCATCCTGGAGATCTACCTCAACCGCGTCTACTTCGGCGAGGGCGCGACGGGGATCGGCGCGGCGGCCGTGACTTACTTCGGCAAGCGCCCCCAGCAGCTGACCTTGGGCGAGAGCGCGCTGCTGGTGGGGATCTTGCGCTCGCCCTCCAATCTCTCCCCCTACCGCCACCCCGAGGCGAGCCTGGCCCGGCGGCGGGTCGTGCTGGGCCGGATGGTGGAGATGGGACTCGTCTCCCCCCGCCAGGCCGAGGAAGCAGCTGCCGAGCCCCTGCGCCTGGCGGGGGTACGGGGCGGCCCCGCGCCGTGGTACCTCGATTGGGTGGGCGCCCAGCTCGAGTCCCGATTCGGCACGGGACTGGCGCTGCACGCCGGCTTGCGCGTCCACACCGGCTTCGATCTGCGCATGCAACGGGCGGCGGTCCGGGCCCTGGGGCGGCATCAGGGCGCCATCGTGGCCATCGATCCCCGCACCGGCGACGTCAAGGCCATGGTCGGCGGGCGCGACTACCTGGAGAGCCAGTTCAACCGGGCGGTGGCCGCTCGCCGCCCGCCGGGCTCGGCCTTCAAGCCCTTCGTCTACGCCGCCGCGCTCGAGCAGGGGTGGCCCGTCAACACGCTGGTCCAGGACGTCCCCCACCGCTTCGGCAGCTACCAGCCTCGCAACTTCGGCGACCGCTACTGGGGTCCGGTCACGATGAAGCACGCCCTGGTCATGTCGCTCAACGCCGGGTCCGTATGGCTGGCCTCCCGCATCGGTATCGACCGGGCGCTGGCCCTGGCGCGGGCGCTCGGCATCACCTCGCTCACCCCCGCGGACCGCCACCTGGCGGCCACGCTGGGAGGCCTGCGGCTGGGCGTCAGCCCCCTGGAGATGGCCCAAGCCTTCGCGGCCTTCGCCAACGGAGGGATCCTGCGGCCGGCGCGCTCGTACGTGCGCATCGTGGACCGGGACGGCTACGTCTGGTACGAGGCGCCTCCCGACGAGGGGCGCCGGGTGCTGCGACCGGAGGTGGCGTACCTGATGACCCACATGCTGCGCGACGCCCTGGAGCGGGGCACGGGCCAACAGGCGCGGCTGGGCCGGCCCGCGGCCGGCAAGACCGGCACCAGCGATGGCCAGCGAAACGCCTGGTTCGTCGGCTACACGCCCCAGCTGGTAGCGGCCGTCTACATCGGCCACGACGACAACGCGCCCGTCGGCGGGACCGGCGGCGAGCTGGCGGCCCCCATCTGGAAGGCCTTCATGCAGGAGGCCCTGGCCGGCACCCCGCCCCTGGACTTCCCCGTGCCGGACGGCATCGTGACCGGCATCGCCGTCGACGTCTCGACGGGAGGACGGGCCGGGCCGCTCTGCCAGTGGGTAGAGGTCGACGCCTTCGTCGCGGGCACGGAGCCGCTGTGGGAGTCCCCGTGCGACGGCACCGCGGCGCCACAAGCCCCGGCCACCGGCCTCCAGGGCGGGGCCTGAGCCCGGCTCAGCGGGCCTGGTGCTCGATGTGAGCCGTGGCGGCCATCAGACCATCTCCCCCGCCACCGTCGGGCCGAGCCGACGGACGGAGCCGGAGCCGTGCCGTCGCGCCCCCCACCGCCAGGCGGTCCACCTCGACCTCGCCCAGCCAGGCGGGGATGCGGTCGCCAACCCGCAACTCGCCCGACAGGCCATCCACCTCGAGCCCGATGAGGGTGGCCAGCATGAGGAAGGGAGCGGCCGCGGCCCAGGCCTGCGGCGAGCAGGCGGTGGGATAGGGCACCGGCGGGCCATCGGCGCGGTCGAAGCCGCAAAAGAGCTCCGGCAGACGCGCCCCCTCGAAGTGGTCGGCAGCATCCAGTAGACCGCGCAGGAGACGGGCCGCCTCGGCCAGCCGCCCGTAGCGCGCGAGGCCCGCCGCCACGATCGCCGTGTCGTGCGGCCAGACGGAGCCGTTGTGGTAGCTCATGGGGTTGTAGCGGGCCTGGCCCATGGCCACCGTGCGCACCCCGTAGCCGGAGAAGAGCTCGGGCGCCATCAGACGTCGTACCACCGCGGCCAGGCGATGGGGTGGCACGATGCCGGCCCACAACCCGTGGCCCGGGTTGGAGGTGACCACCGCGAGGGGCCGCCGGGCGCCGTCCAGGGCATGGGCGTAGTATCCCAACGCCTCCAGCCAGAAGAGCCGATCGAACCGGTCGGCCAGGGCCTCGGCCCGGGACGCCAGCGCCTCGGCCCGCTCCGGGCGTCCCAGCCGGAGGAGCAGCTCCGACAGGGACCGGTAGGCGCGGTAGGCGTAGACCTGGACCTCCACCGGGGCGATGGGCGGCTGGGCCAGTGTGCCGTCGGCGTGCCACGTCGAGTCCCACGAGTCCTTCCAGCCCTGGTTGTCGAGCCCGCCCCACGAGCGGCGCCGGTACTCGAGGAAGCCATCCCCGTCGAGGTCGCCGTAGCGCTCCATCCACTCGACGGCTCGAAGGACGGCCCCCTCGATGGCCTCGAAGGTCTCCCGGTCTCCCGTGGTCCGCGTGTAGTCGGCCGCGAGCGCCACGAAGAGGGGGGTCGCGTCGACCGTCCCGTAGTAGGGCCGGTGCGGAATGAGCCCCAGCCGTGCCAGCTCGCCGAAGCGCACCTCGTGCAGGATCTTGCCGGGCTCGGCATCGGTCCAGTCGTCCATGGCGGCGGCCTGGTGTCGGGCCAGCGTGCGCAGCACGCCGCGCGCCAGCGCCGGTGCGAAGGGCAGGACGAAGTAGGCGGCCCAGAGGCTGTCACGGCCGAAGGGTGCGGCGAACCACGGGATGCCCGCCACGGGGAAGGGGCCATCCCCGAAGTCGGAGACCAGGGCCCGCAGGTCCTCCGCTCCCCGTTGCAGCAAGCGGTGCAAGCGGGGCTCCGCGACCCGGATGGCGGCGGTCCGCTCCATCCACTCTCGGTAGGCAGCCGACAGCCGCTCCAGGGCTCGGTCGACCGCCCGCTCCAGCGGCTCGGCCGGGAGCGGCGGCGCCGTCTCTCCTTCGCGAGGCGCCAGCCAGACCGTCAGCTCCCGGCGCTCTCCCGAGCCCAGCGCCAGCGTCCACCGAGCCTCGAGCCGGCCCTCGGCGGGCTGCAGCTGGCACCCGGCGGAGCAGGCCACCGCCAGACGGCGGTGGACGCCGTCCTCCCCCTGGTAAGCCAGCCACCAGGCCGCGCCCGGCCCGGCCGTCTGCGGCGCCTGCAGGCGCCCGCCCTCACGAGGGGCCATCCCCCGGATGGCCATGATGTCGCGGAAGTCGGCCCCCACCCGCAATCGCAGCGTCAACGCCAGAGGCTCGTGGCCGTAGTTGGTCAGCCGGATGCGCTCGACCAGGGCCTCGCCCGTCACCACCAGGGTGCGCTCCACGGCCACCGAGTGGGCCGGCCGCGGGCGCGGGCCCCCGCTGCCAGCATTGGTCATGAAGATCCGGGCCGCGTAGGGAGCGACCGGTCCCGCATCGAGCACCGTCAGCGCCTCGCCGTCCTCCAGCTCGAGCCGGTACGTCGAGACGAAGCGGGTATCACGGGCGTACAGGCCGAAGGCGCCGCCCTCCGGGATCTCGCCGGATCTCGTCATCACCACGAAGACATCCTGCTCCTTGAGGACCAGGCGAGCCGCCTCCCCCACGACCAGCCGTCCCCTCCCCTGGCGATGGCCTGGCGCGACGCCGCCTGGCCCGGTGATCCACTCTCACCGGCCAGGCGGCTCGTCGGCATACCTTCGGATGTCGAGTCAGGACCGCTCACCCGTGAGCGGGCCGACGCGTCAGCGCTTGGAGTACTGCGGCGCCTTGCGGGCCTTCTTGAGGCCGTACTTGCGGCGCTCCTTCATCCGAGGGTCCCGCCGCAGGAGTCCCGCCGACTTGAGCGGCGACCGCCACGAGGGATCGACAGCCTCCAGCGCACGGGCGAGCCCGTGGGCGATGGCGCCGGCCTGGCCCGACGTGCCACCCCCGCGCACGTTGGCGATGACGTCGAAGGCGCCGGCGGCCCCCACCACCTCCAGCGGGCGACGCACCAGCGTCAGCAGCGACGGATGGCCGCGGAAGTACTCCTGATAGTCCATACCGTTGATCAGGATGCGTCCGCCACCCTGTACCAGCGAGACACGCGCCACCGACTCTTTGCGGCGGCCCGTGGCCAGCACGAGCGGGTTGGCGCCTACGACGACAGCCAACTGGCTTCACCTCACACGTCGAGCGGCTCGGGCTTCTGCGCTTGATGGGGGTGCTCCGGGCCGGCGTAGATCTTGAGCTTTTTGATCTGGCGGCGCCCCATCGGGTTGTGGGGCAGCATGCCCCAGACGGCCCGACGCAACACCTCTTGGGGCCGCCGAGCCAGAAGCTTGCGCAGCGGCTCCGTCTTGAGCCCGCCCGGATGGAGCGTGTGATGACGGTACACCTTCTGGTCCAGCTTCTTGCCCGTCACCCGCACCTTGTCGGCGTTGACCACCACGACGTAGTCGCCGTCGTCGACGTGCGGCGTGTAGGAGGGCTTGTGCTTGCCCCTCAGCACGGTGGCGATGCGGCTCGCGAGACGCCCCAGCACCTTGCCCTGCGCGTCGACCACGTACCAGCGGGGCCGGACATCTTGGGCCCTGAGCATCACGGTCCTGGCGGGATTGACCGGCATGACAGCTGCTATCCCCTCTAGCCGTCGTGGCCGCCGAGGCCACGGGGCCATTCTAGCCAAAGGCCCGCGAGCGTGTCAAGGATTCGCCCGCAGCCATCCAGCCCCGCCGGGGGAGGGCCGTAGTGGACATGGACCAGCACCAGCCCGGCCGGTGAGACCGTCTGGGCCACCATCCGCCGGCGGCCGGCGCGCTCGCCCGGCGACCCGGCCCGCCGGGACTCGTCCAGGGCGTCCAGCACGTCGCCGGCCTGCAGCCTCCCGCTGCCCACCGCCAGCATGGCACCGACCAGTCGCCGCACCATCCGGTACAGGAAGGCGTCGGCCTCGAAACAGATCCGCACCAGGCGTCCTCCAGCCATGGGCTCCGCGTCCACCCGGCAGTCGAAGAGAGTGCGGGCCGTGCTCCCCCCTGGCCGCGTCGGGCTGCCGAACGCGTCGAAGCGGTGCCGGCCGACCAGCTGGGCTGCCAGGCAGGACATGGCCGCCAGTTGCAGCGGCCCCGGCCACCACAGCGAGAAGCGCCCCAACAGCGCCGACGGCAGGGGGTGCTGGAGGACATGGTAGCAGTAGATACGGCTGGTGGCGTCCCGGCGCGCGTGAAAGCCCGGGTCGGCCTCCTGCGCCTCCACCACCCGCACGGCCGGCGGCAGGCGGTGGTTGAGCGCCTGGGCGATGCGCTCGGCGGGGACGGCCTGCGAGGTGCGAAAGTGCACCACCTGGCCCACGGCGTGCACCCCTGCGTCGGTGCGGCCCGCGCCCACCATGCGGACCGGGTGCCCCAGGAGTCGACGGCCCGCCTCCTCCAAAAGTCCCTGCACGGTGGGCTTGCTCGGGTCGCGCTGGCGCTGAAAGCCGTAAAGCCCTGTCCCGTCGTACTGCACCCGCAACCGGAGGGTGCGCGTCGCCCTCAAAGGACGGCCCCCACCCCCCCTGCCACGACCGCGAAGGCGACCAGCGTGGCCCAATCCCGTCGCCGCATCCGGAGCTGCCGGAGCCGGGTGCGTCCCTCTCCGCCCCGGTAGCACCGCGCTTCCATGGCCAGGGCTAGGTCGTCGGCTCGTCGGAAGGCGCTGACGAAGAGCGGCACCAGGAGCGGCACCAGCGCCCGGGCCCTCGCCCACAGCGAGCCCCGGTCGAAGGCAGCGCCCCGCGCCATCTGGGCCTTCATGATGCGCTCGGCCTCCTCCGCCAGGGTCGGCACGAAGCGCAAGGCGATGCTCATCATCATGGCCAGCTCGTGAGCGGGCACCCCGACCCGGCGGAGCGGGGTCAGCAGGCGCTCGATGGCGTCGGTCAGGTCGATGGGACTGGTGGTGAGCGTCAGCAGCGAGGCCCCCGCCACCAGGAGCACCAGCCGAAGCCCCATCATGCCGGCTCGCTCGACGCCCTCCGCGGTCAGCCGTAGCGGCCCCCACTGCCACAGGGTGCGCCCCTCGGTCCAAAAGGCGTTGAGCACGGCGCTGATAGCGATGAGCACCACGATGGGACGCAGCCCCCGCAACACCCAGCGGGGAGAGAGGCGGCCCGCGACGAGCCCCAGGGCGACCATCCCGGCGCCCACGCCGTAGCCCCACCAGGTCTCCACCACGAACATCAGGACGATGAAGCCGGTGACCAACCCGATCTTGGTGCGCGGGTCGAGCCGGTGGAGGAACGAGTCACCGGGGACGTACTGGCCGAGGGCGATCTCGCCGATGGCCATGGGCCCGTCTCCTCTCCTGGGACGGGGACGACGGCTCTGAGGCGGCACGGCCGTCGACGGGGCCACGCGTCGCACGCCACCATCGCAGGATCTCCTCCGCCACCTCGCCGACACCGAGCCGGTCCAGCCGCACGTCGGCGCCGCGGTCGCGCAGGGCGTAGAGGACGCGCACCGTGGCCGGCACGTCGAGCCGGTGTCGCTGCAGCAGCGCACGATGCTGGGCGAAGAGCTCCCGCACCGGCGCGTCCGCGACCAGACGGCCCTCGCTCAGCACCAGCACGCGGCGCGCCACCTCGGCCAGGTCATCCATGTCGTGGGTGACCAGCAGCACGGTCATGCCCTCCCGGTTGAGACGCGCCAGCAACCGCAGCAGGTCGCGCCGTCCGCCCGGGTCCAGGCCAGCCGTCGGCTCGTCGAGGATCAGCTTGGAGCAGCCGAGGGCCAGCACCCCGGCGATCGCGACACGGCGCCGTTGCCCGCCGGAGAGCTCGAAGGGCGAGCGTCTCGCCAGGGCCTCGACGTCGAGCCCCATCATGGCCATGGCCCGGCGCACCCGCCGGTCCACCTCGTCGGCATCGAGCCCCATCGAGCGTGGGCCGAAGGCGACGTCGTCGTAGACGGTCTCCTCGAAGAGCTGGTACTCGGGGTACTGGAAGACGAGCCCCACCGTCCGGCGCAGGCGCCGCATGTCGGTGCGCCGGTCGCCCACGTCGTGCCCGTCGACGAGGACCGTGCCCGGCCGGGGACGGATGAGGCCGTTGAGATGCTGCACCAGCGTCGACTTGCCCGAACCGGTGGGCCCGATGAGCCCGACCGACTCGCCGTCCGCGATCTCGAAGCTCACGTCGTGCAGCGACGGGACGGCCATGGGGGTCCCCGGCATGTAGACGTGACTCAGGTGGCGGACGACGATGGGCACAACCACTCCACCAGCTCTTCGACCGTGATGACGCTCGGGTCCACCGGCACGCCGGCCAGCCGCAAGCGCTCGGCCACCGCCACGGCCACGGGCAGGTCCAGCCCCAGCGCCTCCAGCCCGGCGGCCCGCTGGAAGACGGTCCGGGGCGCCCCTTCCAGGACGACGCGGCCCTGGTCCATCACGACCACCCGGTCGGCCAGTGCCGCCTCGGCCATCTGCTGGGTGATGAGCACCACCGCCATCCCCATCCGCCGGCGCAGGTCCAGCAGCGTCTCCATCACCTCGGCGCGCCCCCGGGGATCCAGCATCGACGTGGGCTCGTCGGCCACGATGCAGAGGGGCTGCATCGCCAGGACGCCGGCGATGGCGACGCGCTGCTTCTGGCCGCCCGAGAGGCGATGGGGCGGATGGCGCCGGTACTCCGTCATGCCCACCGCCTCCAGCGCCCACGCGACGCGCCGGCCGATCTCGTCGGGTGCGATGCCCAGGTTCTCGGGGCCGAAGGCCACGTCTTCCTCCACCGTCGTGGCCACCAGCTGGTTGTCGGGGTTCTGGAAGATCATCCCCACTCGTCGCCGGATCTCCCACGAGCGGGCCGTGTCGCGGGTATCGATGCCGTCGACCACCACACGGCCCTCGTCGGGCAACAGCAGTCCGTTGAGGTGGCGAGCCAGCGTCGACTTGCCCGATCCGTTGCGCCCCACCACCGCCACCAGCTCGCCGGGCCACAGCCGCCATGAGACCTCGTTCAACGCGACGACCGCCGGGGCATCTCCTCCGGCGGCGTAGCGGTAGGTGACCCGGTCGACCTCGATGAGGGGATCGGAGGGCATCAGACCAGTTCGATGATGGACATGGGGGCAGCATCGCCCCGCCGCGGTCCGATCTTGACGATCCGCACGTACCCTCCTTGCCGCTCGGCGTACCTGGGCCCCACCTCGGCGAAGAGCTTGCGCACCGCGGCCTTGTCGGTCAGCACGGAGGCGGCCTGCCGACGAGCGTGCAGGTCACCGCGCTTGGCGAGGGTGACCATGTGCTCGGCGATGGGGCGCACCACCTTGGCCCGGGCCAGCGTGGTCCGAATGCGGCCGTGCAGGATGAGTTGGGTGGCAAGCTGCCGCAGCAGCCACCGCCGGTGATCGTAGTCGCGACCCAGCTTGCGAGCCTTCACGTCTCGTCCCCCGCCGTCTCAGTCGTCGTCGGGCTGGCGCAGTGACAGGCCCAGTTGCGCCAGCTTCTCCTTCACTTCCTGGAGCGACTTCTTGCCCAGGTTGCGGACCTTCATCATGTCCTCCTCGGTCTTGCGGGTCAACTCGCCCACGGTGTCGATGCCGGCCCGCTTGAGGCAGTTGTAGGAGCGCACCGACAGGCCCAGCTCCTCGATGGGCATCTCCAGGACCCGGCTGCGCTCACGATCCTGCGGGCTCTCCTGCTGCATGGGCGCCTGCTCAGGCGTCGTCAGATCCCGGAAGAGCTCCAGGTGCTGGATGAGGATCTGCGCAGCCGTCGCAACGGCCTCCATGGGGGCGATGGCCCCGTTGGTCCACAGCTCCAGCACCAGCCGGTCGAAGTCGGTCCGCTGGCCGACCCGGGTGTTTTCCACGTGATAGTTGACGCGGCGCACCGGATTGAAGATGGAATCGACCGCCATCACGCCGATGGGAAGCCCCGGCTGCTTGTTGCGCTCCGCCGGCGCCCAGCCGCGTCCCTTGACGATGGTCATCTCCATCGAGAGGCGGCCGCCGGACTCGAGGGTGGCGATGACGTGGTCCGGATTGAGGATCTCCACCTCCGGCCCCACCCGGATGGCTCGCGCCAGCACCGGGCCCTCTTCGGAGGCCTCCAGGCGCGCCGTCACCGGGCCATCGCCGTGCAGCCGCACCACCAGCTCCTTGACGTTGAGGATGATGTCGGTAACGTCCTCCCGCACCCCCGGCAGATGGGAGAACTCGTGGAGTACGCCGTCGATGCGCAGCGTGGCCACCGCCGCGCCCGGCAGCGACGACATCAGCACCCGGCGCAACGAGTTGCCCAACGTGATGCCGTACCCCCGCTCGAGGGGCTCCACGACGAACTTGCCGTAGGTGTCGGTCACCTCCACCGCCTGGATGGTGGGCCGCTCCAACTCCAACATCACTGCCATCTCTGCTCGACCGCCTCCCTGGCTTGCGGGCCTAGGCCGGGGCCATCAGCGGGAGTAATGCTCCACGACCAGGTGCTCGTGCACCGGCGCGTCGATCTGGTCCCGACCGGGCACCACCAGCACGCGTCCCTCCAGGCGCTCCGGCGCCAGCTCCAGCCAGGAGGGCACCCCCCGGCCCCCCGAGGCCGCGACGTTGTCGCGGATGAGCGTGACGTCCTTGCTGCCCTCTCGCACGCCCACCACGTCACCGGGCCGCAGGCGATAGGAGGGCACGTCGACCCGCCGGCCGTTGACGGTGAAGTGCCCGTGGCTGACCAGCTGGCGGGCCTGCCGGCGCGACTGGGCGAAGCCGAGGCGGTAGACCACGTTGTCGAGCCTCAGCTCCAACAGCTGCAGCAACGCCTCTCCCGTGACGCCCTTGCGCCGCGCTGCCTGCTGGAAGATGTGGCGGAACTGGCTCTCCATCAGCCCGTAGTAACGCCGCAGGCGCTGCTTCTCCCGCAGGTGCAGGCCGTACTCGGTGGGCTTGCGTCGCATCTGCCCGTGCTGGCCGGGAGCGTAGTTGCGCCGCTCCAGCGCGCACTTCTCCGAGTAGCAGCGATCGCCCTTGAGGAACAGCTTGACGCCCTCACGCCGGCAGAGCCGGCAGGCAGGGCCGGTGTAACGTCCCATGCGTGGCAGGTCCTCCTACCCTTCTCCGCTGCCTCACACCCGCCGGCGCTTGGGCGGCCGGCAGCCATTGTGAGGGATGGGGGTCACGTCTTTGATGGCGGTCACCTCGAGCCCCGCCGCCTGCAGCGATCGGATGGCCGTCTCCCGTCCGGAGCCGGGCCCACGGACGCGTACCTCCACCTCGCGCATCCCGTGCTCCATCGCGGCGCGGGCGGCTGCCTCCCCCGCCAGGCCAGCGGCGTAGGGCGTCCCCTTGCGGGAGCCCTTGAAGCCCACCGTCCCCGAGCTCGCCCAGGCGACCACGTTGCCCTGCTTGTCGGTGATGGTGACGATGGTGTTGTTGAAGGTCGACTTGATGTACGCAATCCCCGAGGGGACGTTCTTGCGCTCCCGGTGGCGGACCCGGGTCGTCCCCCCTCGGCGCCGCGGTTCAGGCATGGTGCGCCATGGCCTCCCTCACGTCACGTCTTCTTTCGCTTGACGCCCACGGTGCGCTTGGGACCCTTGCGGGTCCTGGCGTTGGTCCGGGTGCGCTGCCCCCTGACGGGGAGCCCCCGCTTGTGCCGGATCCCGCGATAGCTGCCGATGTCGATGAGCCGCTTGATGTTGGCGGCCACCTCTCTGCGCAGCTCACCCTCGACCTTGTACTCTCGCTCGACGACCTCCCGCAGGCGCGTCACCTCGTCCTCGGTCAAGTCGCGCACCCGCGTGTCAGGGTTGATGCCGGTGCGGGCCACGATCTGGCGCGCGCTCGACCGACCGATCCCGTAGATATAGGTGAGGGCGACCTCGACCCGCTTGTCCCGAGGCAGGTCGACCCCGGCGATGCGTGCCATGTTCAGACCACTCCCT
The DNA here is from genome assembly GCF_035593265.1 of Limnochorda sp. LNt. GTDB lineage: Bacteria > Bacillota > Limnochordia > Limnochordales > Geochordaceae > Geochorda > Geochorda subterranea. The sequence goes on from NZ_CP141614.1 coordinate 2,516,541, forward strand.
CGCGTAAGATCGCGCGGCTCTGCCTCACCGGCTCCCTAACCCTGCCGCTGCCGGTGCTTGGGATTGTCACAGATCACCATCACGCGCCCGTGACGGCGGATGATCTTGCACTTCTCGCAGATGCGCTTGACCGAAGGCCGCACCTTCATCGATTATACCTGCCCTCTCCCGCACAGAATACATGCCCCTGGCAGACGAGCACAAGCAGGCACGCCCGCCGCTCGACGGATCGCCTGCGACGCCCCGAGCGCCCGTCTGGTCGCCCTGCTCGTCAGCGCTTGCGGTAGACGATCCGGCCGCGGGTCAGGTCATAGGGGGAGAGCTGCACGATGACACGGTCGCCGGGGAGGATCCGGATGAAGTTCATCCGCATCTTGCCCGCGATGTGCGCCAGCACCTTGTGGCCATTTTCGAGCTCCACCCGAAACATCGCGTTGGGAAGGGGCTCGACGACCGTGCCTTCCACCTCTATGACGTCCTGCTTGCCCATAGCCTCATCCTCTCTCGGGCCTCAGACCGCCACGTCGCCCGTACCCAGCAGCTCCTCGATGGCCCGACGCACCTGCAGGTCGCTCACGGGCTCGCCCCGCTCCAGCCGCCCGGCGATCTCCGGCGACACGCGGTCGTGGAGCCACAGATGACGCCGATTCTTGGCCTTGGCCTGAGCCACCTTGCGATGGCGACCATCGGCCACCAGCACCCGCCCGTCCGCGCGCACTCCTATCACGAGGTAGGCCCGGCCCGCATCCCGCCCGGCCCGGGAGGTCACCAGCTGCCCGAGCCGTACCCGGGGCTCCTCGACTGTCGGCGCACCACGCTCCGTCACGGCAGGGTCAACACCACCGGCCCGCCGTCCGTGATGGCCACGGTGTGCTCGAAGTGGGCGGAGCGGCTGCCGTCGACCGTCACCGCCGTCCAATGGTCCTCCAAGATTGTAACATCACTGCCGCCCTCGTTGACCATCGGCTCGACGGCCAGCGTCATGCCCGCTCGCAACCGGATCCCACGACCCGGCAGCCCGTAGTTGGGCACCTGGGGCTCCTCGTGCATCTGTCGCCCGATGCCGTGGCCGACGAACTCCCGCACCACCGAGAGCCCGGCACCCTCCACCAGGCGCTGGATGGCATGCCCGATGTCCGAGAGGTGGTGGCCCACCCGGGCCTGCTCGATCCCGGCCCACAGGGCCTGCTCCGTCACCTCCAGCAGCCGCAGGGCCCGCTCATCCACATCCCCCACCGGGAAGGTACGAGCGGCGTCGCCATGGTAGCCGTCCAGCACCACGCCCACGTCGACCGAAAGGATGTCGCCCTCCCGCAGGCGTCGAGCGGCCGGGATGCCGTGCACCACCTGCTCGTTGATGGAGGTGCAGATGCTGGCAGGGTATCCCCGGTATCCCTTGAAGGACGGCACGGCGCCCCGCTCACGGATGAACGCCTCGGCGAAGCGGTCCAGCTCGGCCGTCGTCACGCCCGGCCGGATGCGCCGCCCGATCTCCTCCAGGAGCTGCCCGACGATGCGCCCGGCTGCTCGCATACGGGCGATCTCGTCCGGCCGCTTGAGCACGATCATCCTCGGTCGATCCCGAGGCCCCGCCCCCTCAGCGCGTGCGCGATGGCCTCGGCCACCTCGTCGACGCTACCCGTCCCCGCCACCTCTACCAGCACGCCCCGGGCGGCGTAGTAGTCGACCAGCGGACGGGTGCTCTCTTCGTAGACCCGCAGCCGCTGGCGTACGACCTCCTCCCGGTCGTCGTCACGCTGCACCAGCTGCGCCCCGCAACGGGGACAGATCTCACCGCCTACCCCGCCCGGGGCCGCCAGCTCGCCGGCACCGTACGTCGCCCCGCACCGGGGACAGACCCGACGGCTGGTGATGCGGCGCACCGCCTCCTCGACGGGCACGACGAGGTCGATGGCGGCTTCGATGCGCACGCCCTCCTGCGCCAGCGCCTCGTCGAGGGCACGGGCCTGCTCCAGGTTGCGCGGGAAGCCGTCGAGCACGAAGCCCCGCCGACAATCGGGCGCCTGCAGGCGCTCTCGCACCATGGCCACCGTCACCGAGTCGGGCACCAGCTCGCCGCGGTCCATGTACGCCTTGGCCTGCCTGCCGAGATCCGTGCCGCGCTGGACCGCCTCCCGGAAGATGGCGCCCGTGGAGACGTGCGGGATGCCCAGCTGCCGGGCCAGGCGCTCCGCCTGGGTCCCCTTGCCCGCTCCGGGCATGCCCAGCATGACCGCTCTCATCGCCCGACGCCCGCTCCCCGACCGCTCCATCTCAACGGATGAAGCCCTCGTACTGGCGCATCAGCAGGTGCGCCTCGATCTGCTTGAGGGTGTCCAGCGCCACGCCCACCACGATCAGCAAGCCGGTGCCGCCGATGCTGATGAAGGCACTGGGCACCCCCGTCACGCCCGCCAGGATATACGGCGTCACCGCGATGAGCGCCAGGAAGAGCGCGCCCACCAGGGTGATGCGCGTCAGGATCCGGTCCAGGTACTCGGCCGTGGGCTGACCCGGGCGGATCCCGGGGATGAAGCCGCCGTACTTCTTCATGTTGTCCGCGACGTCACGGGGGTTGAAGGTGATGGCCGTGTAGAAGTAGGTGAAGAAGACCACCAGGATCGCGTACAGGGCGTTGTACAGCGGCGTGCCGAAGCCCAGGAACCGGTTGACGAAGTCGAGCGACGGAATGAACTGCGTCAGCGTCAGCGGGAACAACAGCACCGACGAGGCGAAGATGATGGGGATGACGCCCGCCTGGTTGACGCGCATCGGGATGTGGGTGCTCTGCCCGCCATACATCCGCCGGCCCACGACTCGCTTGGCGTACTGCACCGGGATGCGGCGCTGCCCCTCCTGCATGAAGACGATGGCAGCGATGAGGGCGACGCTCAGCACGGCCAGGGCGATGACGCCGAGCAGGTTGATGCCGCCCTCGCCGATGGCGCGCCCGATGTTGATGGCGCTGGCCGGCAGCCGCGCCACGATGCCCGTGAAGATGATGAGCGAGATGCCGTTGCCGATGCCGTTCTCCGAGATCTTCTCCCCGAGCCACATCAACAGCACCGTGCCGGCGGTCAGCGTCACGACGATGAGGGTCATGCTGAAGAAGCTGGCGTCGTAGAGCACCTGGTAGGCGTTGGCCAGGCTCGTCACGCCCAGCGCCTGCACCACCGCCAGCACCACCGTGCCGTAGCGCGTGTACTGGGCCAGGACCTTGCGCCCCTCGACGCCCTCCTTGGCCAGCTCCTCCAGGCGCGGCACCACCACGGTCAGCAACTGCAGGATGATGGAGGCCGTGATGTAGGGGGTGACGCTCAGAGCGAAGATGGAGAAGTTGGTGAGGGCGCCCCCGGCGAACAGATCGAGGAAGCCGAAGATGTTGGCCGACCCCGTCCGGAACCGCTCGGCCAGGGCTGCGGCGTCCACGCCCGGCACCGGGATGTGGGAGCCGATGCGAAAGACCGCCAGCATGGCCAGCGTGTACAGGAGCTTGGACCGGAGATCCTCGATGCGCGCCGCGTTGCGAAGGGCGTCGATCACGACGCGATCACCTCGACGGTGCCGCCTGCGGCCCGGATCTTCTCGGCAGCCTTCTCCGAGAAGCGATGGGCCCGCACCGCCAGCGGCCGGTCGAGCTCACCGTCCCCCAGCACCTTGACCCCGTCGGCGGGAAGGTCACGGATCAGCCGGCGCTCCAGCAGCGCCTCGGGCGTCACCGTCGCCCCCGGCTCGAAGGCTCGCGCCAGGTCTCCCACGTTGACGATGGCCATCTCCTTCTTGAAGGGGGCGTTGGTGAACCGCCGCAGCTTCGGCAGGCGCCGATGCAGCGGGGTCTGCCCGCCCTCGAAGCCGGGCCCCTTGGCCCCGCCCGAGCGCGCCCACTGCCCCTTGTGACCCCTCGTCGAGGTCTTGCCGTGCCCGGAGCCGATGCCCCGGCCCACCCGCTTGGGCCGGTGGCGGGCTCCCGGCTTCGGCCGCAGATCGTGCAGCTTCACCGGCCCTCACCTGCCTCGTCGTTGGCCTCCACGGGCTCCACGGCCACCAGGTGCCGCACCTTCTGGATCATCCCCCGCGTGACGGGGGTGTCGGGCACCACCACGCTCTGGTTGAGCCGGCGCAGCCCCAGCGAGCGCAAGGTAGCCCGCTGGTCCCGCCGGTGGCCGATGGCGCTCTTGCGGTAAGTCACCCTCACCAGCCCGGAAGCCATCACGCCGTCAACTCCTCGACCGACCGCCCCCGCAGCTGCGCCACCTGCTCGGGCGTGCGCAGGCTCTTGAGGGCGCCCATGGTGGCCTGCACCACGTTGATGGGATTGCGCGAGCCGAGCGACTTGGTCAGGATGTCGCGGATGCCGGCCAGCTCCACCACCGCACGCACGGGCCCGCCCGCGATGACCCCCGTGCCCTGGGATGCCGGCTTGAGCAGGACCCGTGAGGCCCCGAAGGTGAAGAGCACCTCGTGGGGGATGGTGTTGTCGCGCAAGGGCACCTCGATGAGGTTCTTCTTACCCGCCTCGACCGCCTTGCGGATGGCCTCGGCCACCTCCTTGGCCTTGCCGAGCCCCATGCCGACCCGGCCCTTGCGGTCCCCCACGACGACCAGCACGGAGAAGCTGCGGGCTCTGCCGCCCTTCACCGTCTTGGAGACCGGGTTGATGGAGACCACCCGCTCCTCGAACTCGCTACCGCCCTCCGCGCGGCCGTGTCGTGCCTGGCCTGCCATGCGATGGTCCAACCTCCCTCAAAACTCGAGGCCGCCGGCCCGAGCGCCCTCCGCGACGGCGGCCACGCGCCCGTGGTACAGGAAGCCGCCGCGGTCGAAGACGACCCGGCTGATCCCCTTCTCGCGGGCGCGGCGGGCGAGCTCCTCGCCCACGGCCCGGGCCGCCTCCTTGTTGCCGGTCTTGTCGAGACGGCCCCGTAGCTGCGGATCCAGCGTCGAGACGAAGACCAGGGTATGGCCCACCGTATCGTCGACGATCTGGGCGTAGATGTGGTTGAGGCTTCGGTAGACCGACAAGCGGGGCCGCTCGGGCGTCCCGAAGACCTTCTTGCGCACCCGCAGATGCCGGCGCTCTCGAGCCTCCTGCCGCGTCCGTCGCGCCATCTCAGCGTGTCACCTTCCCGGCCTTGCCCGCCTTGCGCCGGATCTGCTCGCCCTGGTAGGCGATGCCCTTGCCCAGGTACGGCTCGGCGGGTCGCACCTTGCGGATCCGCGCCGCCATCTCCCCGACGGCTTGCTTGTCGAGCCCCCGCACCACGATCCGGTTGGCCGCCGGCACGTCGATCTCGACGCCCGGCAGCGGCTCGATCACCACGGGGTGCGAGAAACCCACGGTCAGCACCAGGGAGGACCCCTGCCTGGCCGCGCGATAGCCGACCCCGCGCAGCTCCAGCGCCTTCTCGTACCCCTGGGTCACCCCCACCACCATGTTGGCGATGAGGGCTCGTGTCAGCCCGTGCAGGGCCCGGTGGTGCTTCTCGTCGCTGGGGCGGCGGACCACGATGGTGCCGTCGACGTGCTCCACCTCGATGTCGGGGTGCAGGCGCTGCACCAGCTCCCCCTTGGGCCCCTTGACCCGGACCGTGGCCCCGTCGATGGTCACCTCGACCCCGGGCGGGATCTTGACCGGCTGGCGTCCGATGCGCGACATGGCAGCCTCTCTATCCCCTCACCAGACGTAGCAGAGGACCTCGCCGCCGACGCCCGCACGACGGGCCTCCCGGTCGCTCATGACGCCCCGGGGTGTCGACAGCACCGCCACGCCCAGGCCGCCGACGACCCGGGGGATGCGGTCCTTGCCGGTGTAGACCCGCCGTCCCGGCGTCGAGACGCGGCGCACCCCCGAGATGGCCTGCGTGCGCTCGGGCCCGTACTTGAGCAGGATGCGCACCGACGGCTGGGGCTTCTCCTCGTCGATCAGCTTGTAGTCGCGGATGTAGCCCTGCTCCTTCAGCACCCGCAGGATCTCCAGCTTCAGCTTGGAAGCCGGCACGTCCACGCTGTCGCGGCGAGCCCGTGAGGCGTTGCGGATGCGGGTCAGCATGTCCGCGATGGGATCCGTCATGACCACGGCCGCGTCGTACTCCTTCCCGGGAGGCCCCTACCAGCTGGCCTTCTCCACGCCGGGGATGAGCCCCCGGTGGGCCAGGTTGCGGAAGCAGATCCGGCACATCTCGAAGCGCCGCATGTAGCCCCGGGGCCTCCCGCAGATCTTGCACCGCCGCACGATCCGAGTCGAGAACTTCGGCGGCCGCATCGCCTTGTTGATGAGCGCCTTGCGTGCCAACGCCCAAAACCTCCCAGCCGTTGGAGCTCCTGGGTCACGAGCCGTTGCGGAAGGGCATGCCCAGCAGCCGCAAAAGCTCGGCCGCCTCCTCGTCGGTCCGGGCCGTCGTGGCGATGGTGATGTCCATGCCCCGCACCCGGTCCACCTTGTCGTACCGGATCTCGGGGAAGATGAGCTGCTCGCGGATGCCCAGGCTGTAGTTGCCTCGCCCATCGAAGCTGTCGGGAGAGACCCCGCGGAAGTCTCGGATGCGAGGCAGCGCCACGTTGATGAGCTTGTCGAGGAAGTGGTACATCCGGTCTCCCCGGAGCGTCACCTTGGCCCCGATGGGCATCCCCTTGCGCAGCTTGAAGGCCGCGATGGAGCGCCTGGCCCGGGTCACCACGGGCTTCTGACCGCTGATGGCGGTCAGGTCGGCCACGGCGGCGTCCAGCTGCTTGGGGTCCTGCACCGCCTCGCCGACGCCCATGTTGATGACCACCTTGGCGAGCCGCGGCACCTCCATCACGTTGCGGTAGCCGAACCGCGCCATCATCGCGGGTACCACTTCCCGGCGATAGCGCTCCTTCAACCTGGCTTCCACGGCTGTAGGCTGCCTCCCGACGGCGAATGTATCGAAGGGCGCCGAAACCTCAATCTATCATCTTTCCGCAGCGAACGCAAACCCGCACGAGCTCCCCATCGCCCGAGCGCTGCCGGCGGTACCGGCTGGGCTTGTCGCATCCGGGGCAGACCAGCATCACCTTGGAGCTGTCGATGGGACCCGGCTTCTCGATGACGCCGCCCTGCGGATTGGTGCGGGTCGGTCGGGTGTGGCGCTTCTGGATGTTGACGCCTTCCACCACGATCCGGCCCTTGGCGGGGAAGACCTGGAGCACCTTGCCCCGCTTGCCGGCGTCGTCGCCCCGGATCACCTCGACCGTATCGCCCTTGCGCACGTGCAGCTTGCGGGTCGGCCGCTTCACGGCTGCCTTGGCCGCCATCGTCTCAGAGCACCTCCGGCGCCAACGAGAGGATCTTCATGTAGTTCTTCTCCCGCAGCTCACGCGCCACCGGCCCGAAGATGCGGGTGCCCTTGGGGTTCTCGTCGTCGGCCAGGATGACTGCCGCGTTCTCGTCGAAGCGAATGTAGCTCCCGTCCGGCCGTCGGATGGGGTGCCGTGTCCTCACCACCACGGCCTTGACGATGTCGTGCTCCTTCACCATGCCGCCGGGGATCGCCTCCTTGACGGCGCAGACGATGACGTCCCCCACCCCGGCGTAGCGCCGCTTGGAGCCGCCGAGCACACGGATGCACAGCAGCCGCTTGGCCCCGGTGTTATCCGCGACGTTGAGCACGCTCTCTTGCTGGATCATGGTCCTGCTACCGCCTTACTTCGCCCGTGCCAGGATCTGCACGACGCGCCAGCGCTTCTCCTTGCTGAGGGGCCGGGTCTCCATGATGAGCACCCGATCCCCCTCCCGGCACTCGTTGTGCTCGTCGTGGGCCTTGAAGCGGCTGGTGCGCCGCAGCACCTTGCCCAGCACCGGGTGGCGCACCAGGCGCTCCACCTCGACCACGACGGTCTTCATCATCTTGTTGGAGACGACGACGCCCTCGCGCACCTTGCGCTTGCCTCGCTGGTCGTTGGCCATGGTCGACTCGCTGCCCGCCCTCTCTAACCCTGCGTCCGCGCCTCACCGGTCGCCGCCCGGCCCTCGGTGCGGGCCGCGTGCTGGATGCCCAGCTCCCGCTCGCGCAGCACCGTCAGCACCCGCGCGATGTCCTTGCGCACCTGGCGGATGCGCATCGGGTTGCCGAGCTGCCCGACGGCCTTCTGGAAGCGGAGGTTGAAGAGCTCGGCCTTGAGCTCGTCGACCTTGCGCACCAGGTCCTCTCGGCTCAGGTCCCTCAGCTCACGCGCCTTCACCGACACCCTCACCACCCTGCTCCGCCCGGATGATGCGGGTCCGGATCGGCAGCTTGAAGGCGGCCAGCCGCAGCGCCTCCATCGCGACCGGCTCGGGCACGCCCGCCATCTCGAAGAGGATGCGTCCCGGCTTGACGACGGCGACCCAGTACTCGGGTGCCCCCTTGCCGCTGCCCATGCGCGTCTCGGCCGGCTTCTTGGTGACGGGCTTGTCGGGAAAGATCCGGATCCAGAGCTTGCCGCCGCGCTTGACCTGCCGGGTGATGGCGATGCGGGCCGCCTCGATCTGCTGCGCGGTGATCCAGCCGGGCTCCAGGGCCTGCAGCGCGTACTCGCCGGCCTCGATGGTGACGCCCCGCGTGGCCGTGCCCTTCATGCGGCCCCGCTGCACCTTGCGGTACTTGACCCGCCGTGGCATCAACATGGCTGTGCTTCACACCGACCCCTCTGTCGCTCGAGCGCCTTGGGCCGCCTCCTCGGCACGCCGGTGGCCACCCTCGCCGCCGCGACCCTCGGGAAGCACCTCGCCCTTGTAGATCCAGACCTTGACGCCGATCTTGCCGTAGGTGGTATTGGCCTCGGCCATGCCGTAGTCGATGTCCGCCCGCAGGGTCGTCAGCGGCACCGACCCCTCCGTCGCCCACTCGTAGCGGGCGATCTCGGCGCCGGCGATCCGGCCGGCGATGGCGACCCGTATGCCCTTGGCCCCGAGGCGCATGGCACGCTGCATGGCCTGTCGCATGGCCCGTCGGAAACTGATGCGCCGCTCGAGCTGGAAGGCGATGTTCTCGGCCACCAGCTGGGCATCGAGGTCCGGCTTCTCGATCTCGACGACGTTGATGCGCACCTCGCGCCCCGTCATCTGCTCCAGCTCCTGGCGGAGCCGGTCCACCTCGGCGCCCTGCTTGCCGATGATCATGCCCGGGCGCGCCGTGTGCACCGTGATCCGCACGGTGTTGGCGGCTCGCTCGATCTCGATGGCGGAGACGCCTGCCTGGTAGAACCGCTGCTTGATGTAGCGCCGCAGCTTGAGATCCTCGTGGAGCAGGGCGGCCAGGCCCTTCTTGTCGCCGAACCACCGGGACTGCCAGCCCTTGATGACCCCGAGGCGCAGCGCGTACGGGTGCACCTTCTGGCCCACGGATGACGCTACTCCCCTCTGCTGCGCAACACGACCGTGATATGGCTGCTGCGCTTGCGAATCAGGTACGCCATGCCCCTGGCCCGCGGCATGACACGCTTGAGCATGGGCCCCTGGTCGGCGTAGATGGCCGCGATGTAGAGGCGCCGGGGATCGAGGTTGTAGTTGTTCTGTGCGTTGGCGACCGCCGAGCGCACCACCTTCTCCACCACCGGCGACGCCGCCTTGGGCACGAAGCGCAAGATGCTCAGCGCCTGGTCCACGTCCTTGCCGCGGATCAAGTCGATGACCTGGCGTACCTTGCGCGGCGAGATCCGCTGGTACCGCGCCACCGCCCGTACTTCCACGCGCTTTGAACCCCTTCCCCGATGGTCACGACCCGGGCCCGCCTGGCCGTCTGCCGCCTCACTTGAGCGCCGTCGAGCGCTCCGTGTGGGCCCCGTGGCCGCGGAAGGTCCGCGTCGGGGCGAACTCGCCCAGCTTGTGACCCACCATGTCCTCCGTGATATAGACGGGGACGTGCTTGCGGCCATCGTAGACGGCGATGGTGTGCCCCACCATCTCCGGGAAGATGGTCGAGCGCCGAGACCACGTCTTGATGACCCGTTTCTCGCCCGTCTCGTTGAGACGCCGCACCTTCTCCAGCAGATGGGCGTCGGCGAAGGGCCCCTTCTTGCGTGAGCGTCCCATGGTCCAGACGACCGTCCTTACCTATCGTCTAGTCCTGCTTGCGGCGCCGCACGATGAAGCGATCGGACGGCTTGCGCCGCTTGCGGGTCTTGTACCCCAGCGTCGGCTTGCCCCAGGGCGTGACGGGCCCCGGCATGCCGATGGGCGACTTGCCCTCGCCACCACCGTGCGGGTGGTCGATGGGGTTCATGACCGAGCCGCGCGTGTGCGGCCGCCGTCCCAGCCACCGCTTGCGCCCGGCCTTGCCCAGGCTGATGTTCTCGTGCTCGACGTTGCCCACCTGACCGATGGTCGCCCTGCACCGGGCCAGCACCTTGCGGAACTCCCCCGACGGCAGCCTCAGCGTGACGTACTCGCCCTCCCGGGCCATCACCTGGGCCGCCGCCCCGGCCGCCCGCACCAGCTGCGCGCCCTTGCCGGGCAGGAGCTCGATGCAGTGCACCATGGAGCCGACGGGGATCGCGCTCAGGGGCAGGGCATTGCCCGGTTTGATGTCGGCCTGGGGCCCGCTCTCGACCCGGTCCCCCACCTGCAGTCCCAGCGGGGCCAGGATGTACCGCTTCTCGCCGTCGGCGTAGTGGAGCAAGGCGATGCGAGCCGAGCGATTTGGATCGTACTCGATCGCGGCCACCCTGGCCGGCACGCCGTCCTTGTCACGCCGGAAGTCGATGACCCGGTAGAGCCGCTTGTGGCCCCCGCCGCGGTGGCGCGACGTGATCCGCCCCTGGTTGTTGCGGCCGTTGCGCCGCCTGAGGGACCGGGTGAGGGCCTTCTCCGGCTCCTTCTTGGTGATCTCCTCGAAGGTGTACCCGGTGCGATGCCGCAGGCCCGGCGTCATGGGCCGGTACTGCTTGATCCCCATGGCGCGCCCTCACATTCCCTCGAAGATCGGTATCCGCTGGCCCGGAGCCAGCTTGACGATGGCCTTCTTCCAGTCGGGCCGGCGCCCGGTGAAGCGCCCCATCCGCCGCTGCTTACCCCGCACCCACATGGTGCGGACGTCGAGCACCCTCACGTTGAAGATCTGCTCGACGGCCTGGCGGATCTGGGTCTTGGTCGCGTCGGGCGCGACCTGGAAGGCGTAGGCATTGGTCTCGCTCATGAGGCGGGTGCTCTTCTCCGTCACCAGAGGACGGACCAGCACGTCGCGGATGTGCCGCTCCATCTCAGCCCAGCGCCTCCTCCAGGGCCGCCACCGCATCCTTGGTCAAGACGACGCGGTCGGCATCCACCACCGGGTAGACGCCGAGGGCGTCCGGCGGCAGCAGAGCTACCCCGGGGATGTTGCGAGCGGCCAGGATCACGTTGGGATCCTTCTCGCCCATGATGATGAGTGCCTTTTGCCCCTTCACCTTGAGGCCTTCGAGCACCGAGACCATGGCCCGGGTCTTGGGCTCGGAGAGCCGCAGCTGCTCCAGCACCACGACCTGGCCATCCCGCAGCTTGGCCGAGAGCGCGGACTTGAGCGCCAGACGCCTCGCCTTGCGGGGGATGGTGAAGCCGTACACCCGCGGCTTGGGGCCGAAGACGATCCCGCCGTGCCGCCACAGCGGCGATCGGATGCTCCCCTGGCGTGCCCGGCCGGTGCCCTTCTGGCGCCAGGGCTTGCGCCCGCCGCCGCTCACCTCGCCCCGCGTCTTGGTGCTGTGCGTCCCCTGGCGGCGGTTGGCCAGGTGCGCCAGTACCGCCTGGTGGATGAGGGCCCGCCTGAGGGGCACGGCCCATATCTCATCCCGAAGGGCCATCTCCCCGACCTGCTGCCCTTCCATGTTGAAGACCGGTACGACCGGCATCACGCCCTACCTGCCCTTCGCCTCGCGCCGGTACCGCCGACGGCTGTACAGCTTGCTCGAGCGCACCTCGACGAGGGTACCGGGCGCGCCCGGCACGGCGCCGTGCACCAGCAAGAGGTTGCGCTCCGGGTCGATGCCGATCACGCGCAGCGCCTGGATCGTGACGCGCTCCCGCCCCAGCCGACCCGGCATCTTCTTGCCCTTGAGCACCCTCTGGGGTCCCGTGGCCCCCAGGGTGCCGACCCGCCGGTGGTACATCGACCCGTGACTCATCGGGCCCCGGCGGCTGCCCCAGCGCTTGATCACGCCGGCGAAGCCCTTGCCCCGGGTGAGCGCCGAGACGTCGACGCGCTCACCCGGCGCGAACTGCTCCACCGTGACGGTGGCACCCGGCTCGAGGGCCGCGAGCCCCTCGCGCTCGCCGGCGTCGAACCGGAACTCCCGCAGGTGCCGAAGGGTCTGCCGGATGCCGTGGGCCTGCAGGTGCCCGCGCTCGGGCTTGGTCAGCTTGCGCTCGGGCACCGCCTCGTAGCCCAGCTGCACGGCCGCGTACCCGTCCTTCTCCGGCTGGCGGCGGGCTACGACGATGCAGGGGCCGGCCTCGATCACCGTCACCCCCACCGCCCGGCCGTCGCCGTCGAACACCTGGGTCATCCCCAGCTTCCTGCCCAGAATCCCCTTGGCGGCCATGTCCTTTTCCTCGCTACAGCTTGATCTCGATGTCCACGCCCGCCGGCAGGTCCAGCCGCATCAGGGCGTCCACCGTCTTGGGCGTAGGCTCCAGGATGTCGATGAGCCGCTTGTGGGTGCACATGGCGAACTGCTCGCGGGAGTTCTTGTGCACGTGGGGCGAGCGAAGCACCGTGTAGACGCTCCGCTCCGTGGGCAGGGGGATGGGCCCCGACACCAGTGCACCCGTGCGCTTGGCCGTCTCGACGATCTTCTCGGCCGAGCTATCCAGGAGTTTGTGGTCAAAGGCCTTGAGTCGGATCCGTATACGCTGAGCCAAACCTCCTGCCCCTCCCTATCGAAGCCATTACCCCACGCGACAAGTTGTCAAGGTGCCTGACGCCTCGACGCGCGTCACGCCAGGATCTTGGTGACGACGCCGGCTCCGACCGTGCGGCCGCCCTCGCGGATGGCGAAGCGCAGGCCCTCCTCCATGGCGATGGGCGTGATCAGCTCCACCGTCATCCGGACGTTGTCGCCCGGCATCACCATCTCCGTGCCCTGCGGCAGCGTCACGTTGCCGGTCACGTCGGTGGTGCGGAAGTAGAACTGGGGCCGGTACCCGTTGAAGAAGGGCGTGTGGCGGCCGCCCTCCTCCTTGGAGAGGACGTAGACCTCGGCCTCGAACTTGGTGTGCGGCGTGATGCTGCCGGGCTTGGCCAGCACCTGTCCCCGCTCGATCTCGTCGCGGTTGACGCCGCGCAGCAGCACCCCGATGTTGTCGCCGGCCTCGGCCACGTCCAGCGTCTTGCGGAACATCTCCACGCCGGTCGCGACGGTCTTGCGCACCTCGCGGGTGAGGCCCACGATCTCGACCTCGTCACCCACCTTGATGGTGCCTCGCTCGACGCGACCCGTGGCCACCGTGCCGCGCCCGGTGATGGAGAAGACGTCCTCCACCGGCATCAGGAACGGCTTGTCCTTCTCGCGCTGCGGCAGCGGGATGTAGCTGTCGACGGCCTCCAGGAGCTTGGCGATGCCCTCGGTCCACTCGTTCTCCTGGCCGGCCTGCAGGGCCTCCATAGCCTTGAGGGCCGAGCCGCGGATGACCGGGATCTCGTCGCCCGGGAACTCGTAGCGGCTCAGCAGGTCCCGCACCTCGACCTCGACCAGCTCCAGCAGCTCGGGGTCGTCCACCATGTCGACCTTGTTGAGGAAGACGACGATGGCGGGTACGCCTACCTGCCGGGCCAGCAGGATGTGCTCACGGGTCTGGGGCATCGGCCCGTCCGCCGCCGAGACCACCAGGATCGCGCCGTCCATCTGCGCGGCCCCGGTGATCATGTTCTTGACGTAGTCGGCGTGCCCCGGGCAGTCCACGTGGGCGTAGTGGCGGTTTTCGGTCTCGTACTCCACGTGAGACGTGTTGATGGTGATGCCGCGCTCGCGCTCCTCGGGTGCGTTGTCGATCTCCTCGTACTTGCGGACCTGGGCCATCCCCTTGCGGCTCAGGTACATGGTGATGGCCGCCGTCAACGTGGTCTTGCCGTGGTCGACGTGCCCGATGGTGCCGACGTTGACGTGGGGCTTGGTCCTGACGAACTTCTGCTTGGCCATCTTGGCTCGTGCCTCCCTCTTTGCCCCTGCCGCCCTACACGCGGGCCAGCAGCTCCTGCGCGATGTTGGCTGGCACTTCCTCGTAATGGGAGAACTGCATGGTGTACGTCGCGCGTCCCTGGGTCATGGACCGCAGATCCGTGGCGTAGCCAAACATGGTCGCCAGCGGCACCCGGGCCCGGACGACCTGCGTGTTGCCTCGTCGCTCCATGCCCTCGACGTGGCCCCGGCGCGCGTTGAGATTGCCGATGACGTCCCCCAGGAACTCCTCCGGCGTCACCACCTCGACGCTCATGATGGGCTCCAGCAAGACCGGCTCCGCCTTGCGGGCCGCCTCCTTGAACGCCATGGACGCCGCCACCTTGAAGGCCATCTCCGACGAGTCCACCTCGTGGTAGGAGCCGTCGAAGAGGGTCACCCGCACGTCCACGACGGGGTAGCCAGCCAGCACGCCGTTTTGCATGGCCTCACGCACGCCCGCCTCGACCGCGGGGATGTACTCCTTGGGGACCACACCCCCCACGATCTTGTTGACGAACTCGAAGCCCGCGCCGGCAGCAAGAGGCTCCAGCTCCAGCCAGACGTGGCCGTACTGGCCCCGCCCACCCGTCTGGCGAATGAACCGCCCCTCGGCCTGGACCTTGCGCCGGATGGTCTCCCGGTAGGCCACCTGGGGCCGCCCCACGTTGGCCTCCACCTTGAACTCCCGAAGGAGGCGGTCGACGATGATCTCCAGGTGCAGCTCGCCCATGCCTGCGATGAGCGTCTGCCCCGTCTCCGCGTCGACCCGCACCCGAAACGTGGGGTCCTCCTCGGCCAGACGCTGAAGGGCGACCCCGAGCTTATCCTGGTCAGCCTTGGTCTTGGGCTCGATAGACTGCGAGATGACCGGCTCGGGAAACTGGGGCGCCTCCAGCAAGATGGGCGCCTCCTCGGCGCAGAGCGTGTCGCCGGTCACCGTCTGGCGCAGCCCGACGGCCGCCACGATGTCGCCCGAGGCGGCCGCCTCGACGTCCTCCCGATGGTTGGCGTGCATCCGCAAGATACGCCCGATGCGCTCCTTGGCCCGCTTGTTGGCGTTGTAGACGTACGTGCCGGACCGGAGCACGCCGGAGTAGACACGCAAATAGCAAAGCTTGCCTACGTACGGATCGACCTGGATCTTGAAGGCCAGAGCCGCCAGAGGCGCCTGGTCCACCAGCTCCCGCGTCAGGGTCTCGCCGCTGTCGGGGTGGGTGCCCTCCACCGGGGGCAGATCCAGGGGAGAGGGCAGGTAGTCGACCACGGCGTCGAGCAGCGGCTGCACGCCTTTGTTGCGGAAGGACGAGCCGCACAACACCGGCACCAGCCGCCCCGTGACGGTGGCCTGCCGCAGCGCGCGCCGCAGGGCTTCGATCTCGATCGCCTCGCCCTCCAGGTAGCGCGCCATCAACTCGTCGTCGGTCTCGACGATGGCCTCGACCGTGGCCTGGCGGGTGCGCTCCACCAGCTCGGCCATCTCGGCCGGGATGTCGGTCTCGTCGCTGCGGGTGCCCAGGTCGTCGACGTAGAGGATGGCCTTGCGGCGCAGCAGATCCACGACGCCGCGGAAGCTGTCCTCCACCCCGACCGGCAGCTGGATCGGCACGGCCCTCGCACCCAGACGCCGCCGGATGTCGTCGACGACCCGCAGGAAGTCGGCCCCGACCCGGTCCATCTTGTTGACGTACGCGAGGCGGGGGACCCCGTAGCGATCCGCCTGGCGCCAGACCGTCTCCGACTGGGGCTCCACCCCCTGCACGGCGTCGAAGATGGCCACCGCGCCGTCCAGCACGCGCAGGGACCGCTCCACCTCGACGGTGAAGTCGACGTGCCCCGGGGTATCGATGATGTTGATGCGGAAGCCCCGCCAGTAGCAGGTCGTCGCCGCCGAGGTGATGGTGATGCCCCGCTCCCGCTCCTGGACCATCCAGTCCATGGTCGCGGCGCCCTCGTGCACCTCGCCGATGCGGTGCACCTTGCCCGTGTAGAACAAGATCCGCTCGGTCGTGGTGGTCTTGCCGGCGTCGATATGAGCCATGATCCCGATGTTTCGGGTCTTCTCGATGGGCACCTCACGAACCGACGACACGAACTCCCAATCCCCCTACGGCTGGCGACCCGACCACCGCCTGGGCCACCGTCCGCCTCACCAGCGGTAGTGCGCGAAGGCCCGGTTAGCCTCCGCCATGCGGTGCGTATCCTCCCGGCGCTTGACGGCGCCGCCCTGGCCGTTGGCTGCATCCAGCAGCTCGTGGGCCAGGCGCTCCTGCATGGTATGGTCCTTGCGCTGACGCGCGTACTCGACGATCCACCGCAACCCCAACGAGACCCGCCGCTCCGGCCGCACCTCGATGGGTACCTGGTACGTGGCGCCACCGACCCGGCGCGGGCGCACCTCCAGCATGGGCATGGCGTTTTTGAGCGCCTGATCGAGCACCTCGACCGGATCCCGGCCGGCGCGTTCCCGGATCAGGTCCAACGCCCCGTAGACGATGCGCTGGGCCAGGCTCTTCTTGCCGTCCCGCATCACCTTGTTGATGAGCCGATGCACCAGCTCGCTGTTGTAGAGCGGATCTGGTGCCACCTCCCTGCGCGGCGCCGGTCCCCTGCGCGGCATCCACGCCCTCCCCCTCGACTCTAGCTCGTGACCCCCGAGGAGCGCAGGCTACCCCCCATGCCTCGGTCGACGTCGTCACTGGGCGAGGGGAAAGCCTCGGGTCGGGGGCCGTGTCGTCACTTGGGCCGCTTGGCCCCGTACTTCGACCGGCCCTGCCGCCGGTTTGCCACACCGGCTGCGTCCAGAGTCCCGCGAATGATGTGGTAGCGGACTCCAGGCAGGTCCTTGACGCGTCCGCCCCGGATGAGCACCACCGAGTGCTCCTGGAGGTTGTGGCCCTCCCCGGGGATGTACGCGGTCACCTCGATGCCATTGGTCAGGCGGACCCGTGCCACCTTGCGAAGCGCAGAGTTGGGCTTCTTGGGTGTGGTGGTGTAGACACGGGTGCACACCCCTCGCTTCTGAGGGGCGCCCTCCGGCCGCTCGAGACGCCGGCCGGTCCGGGTGTTCTGCACGAAGTGGAACGCCGGCGCCTTGCTCTTGCGCTCCACCTGCTTGCGCCCCTGCCGCACCAGCTGATTGAAGGTCGGCAAGTGCCTATGCTCCCCCCTTCCTCTGCCGCTTCGCATCGGCGGGCGGCTCCTCCGCCACGAGCGCCGCCGCGGACGCTCCGACGTCGATGCCGCACGCCCTGCCGAGCGCCTGCATGCTGTCGACGTAGATCAGCTCCACCGCCAGCCGCTGGCTCAGCTCCACGATGGGCCGGGTCACCGCGGGGTCCGCATCCCTCGCCACGTAGACGACCTGAGCCACGCCGCGGTGCAGAGCCCGCAACGTCTGCCGCGCCCCGACCGCTCGGCGCTCTCGCCTCAACCGCGCAAGCGCCCCGGGCGGATCCGTCCTGCCGGGGATCGCTCCCGCTCGATCGGCCTCAAACCCTTGCGTGGCGCGGCCTGGCGGCGTTTTCGGGCCGCCCGAGCACTCCCTCATTCTAGCATCGGCCCTCAGGGCTGTCAATTCGCGATCATCACGCATCGTCACACGGCAGGGGGCTCCCTGCACCACGCGAGGGCAACCCCCGTCCCGGTCCCCGCGCGCAGGCGAGCCCCCTGCCCCTGGCTCCCGTCACTCGGAGTCGCCGCGCTCCTCGTCCGCCCCCTCCGGCCGGCCGTCCGCCGCGACGGCCTGCCTCTCCAGGTCCGAGGGGCCCTCCCCGGCCGCGCCCGCTGCCAGACGCCCGTCGTCGCCGTCCGCCGCCGCGGCCGGCCCCTGGCGCAGGATCCGGCCCAGGGCCGATGCGCCGTCGACGAGGGGCGGCGCGGCGGGTCTGGCATCGGGTGAGAGGGCGACCTTGATCTGGCGGTAGCGCGACATGCCCGTGCCAGCCGGGATCAGCTTGCCGATGATGACGTTCTCCTTGAGGCCCAGCAACGGGTCCGTCTTGGCCTTGATGGAGGCGTCCGTCAGCACCCGGGTCGTCTCCTGGAACGACGCCGCCGACAGGAAGCTCTCGGTGGCCAGCGACGCCTTGGTGATGCCCAGCAGGACGGGCTTCCAGGTGGCGGGCTGGCCGCCCTCGGCCAGGACCCGGCGGTTCTCGTCCTCCAGCTCGTGCTGCTCCACGATGCCGCCCGGCAGCAGGTCCGTGTCGCCCGGATCCTCCACCCGCACCTTGCGCAACATCTGGCGGATGATGATCTCGATGTGCTTGTCGTTGATGTCGACGCCCTGCGAGCGGTAGACGTTCTGCACCTCCTGGAGCAGGTACATCTGCACGCCTCGCAGGCCCTTGACCCGCAGGATGTCGTGCGGGTTGATGGGGCCCTCCGTCAGCCGGTCGCCCGCCTCGACCCGCTGCCCCTGCTGCACCAAGAGGCGCGAGCCGTACGGGATGACGTAGGGGCGCTCCTCGCCCTCGTCGGAGCGCACGACCACGCGCCGGGTTGTCTTGGACTCCTGCAGGTAGACCGTGCCGGAGATCTCGGTCATGACGGCCTGGCCCTTGGGCCGGCGCGCCTCGAAGAGCTCCTCTACCCGGGGCAGACCCGACGTGATGTCCTGCCCGGCGACCCCGCCCGTGTGGAAGGTGCGCATGGTGAGCTGCGTACCGGGCTCGCCGATGGACTGGGCGGCGATGATGCCGACCGCCTCGCCCACCTCGACCATCTGGCCCGTGGCCAGGTTGCGGCCGTAGCAGGCCGCACAGACCCCGTACCGGCTCTGGCAGACCAGGACCGACCGCACCGGCACCCGATCCAGTCCGAGCTGTTCCAGCAGTGCCGCCTTGTCGTCGTCGATCATCTCGTTGGCCCGCACCAGCACCTCGCCGGTCTCGGGGTGGCGGATGTCCTCCCCGGCCAGGCGGCCGGCGATGCGCTCCCGCAGGCTCTCGATGACCAGGCCGCTGGAGGGGTCGGTGAGGGGCCCCACCTCGACGAACTCGGTGGTGCCGCACTCCTCCTCCCGCACCAGCACGTCCTGGGCCACGTCCACCAGGCGCCGGGTCAGGTAGCCCGAGTCGGCCGTGCGCAGCGCCGTGTCGGCCAGTCCCTTGCGGGTGCCGTGGGTGGAGATGAAGTACTCCAGCACCGTCAGGCCCTCGCGGAAGTTGGCGCGGATGGGGATCTCGATGGTGCGACCGGTGGGATCGGCGACCAACCCTCGCATCCCCGCCAGCTGCGCCAGCTGGCTCTCGTTGCCCCGGGCGCCCGAGATGGCCATCATGTAGACGGGGTTGAAGCGGCCGAGGTTTCGCAGCATGGCCTGCGTCACCTCATCCTTGGTGCGGGTCCAGATCTCCACGATGCGCTGGTAGCGCTCCTCGGCCGTCAGGAGTCCTCGCCGGTGCTGCTGCTCGACCCGCTCCACCTGCTCGTCGGCCTTCTGCAGGATCTGGGCCTTCTCGGGCGGGATCTCGATGTCCTCGATGCCGACGGTGGTGCCCGAGACGGTCGCGAAGTGGAAGCCGAGGAACTTGATGCGGTCCAAGACGCCGGCGCTCTGCTCCGGCCCGTAGGTCCGGTACAGCTCGTCGACGATCCGGGCCAGTTGCTTGCGGTCCATGACCCGGTTCCAGTTCTCCTCCGACAGGAGCTTCTCCGGCAGCGCGCTGCGGAAGAAGATGCGGCCCGCCGTCGTCTTGACCCGCTGACCGTTCTCCAGCCTCACCTCGATGGGGGCGTGCAGCTCCACGACGCCCTCGTCGTAGGCCATGCGCACCTCGTCGGGGCTGGAGAAGGCCATGCCGCTGCCCGGGGCCCCCTCCTTGTCCAGGGTGAGGTAGTAGCAGCCGATGACCATGTCCTGCGTCGGGGTCACGACCGGCCGGCCCGTGGCGGGCAGGAGCATGTTGTACGTGGAGAGCATGAGCAGTCGGGCCTCGGCCTGCGCCTCGGCCGACAGGGGGACGTGCACGGCCATCTGGTCGCCGTCGAAGTCGGCGTTGTACGCCGTGCAGACCAGCGGGTGGATCTGGATGGCGCGGCCCTCCACCAGGACCGGCTCGAAGGCCTGGATCCCCAGCCGGTGCAGGGTCGGCGCCCGGTTGAGCAGCACCGGGTGCTCTTTGATGACCTCCTCCAGCACGTCCCAGACCGGCGACTCCATCCGCTCCACCATGCGCTTGGCGCTCTTGATGTTGTGGGCGAAGTTGCGGTCCACCAACCGCTTCATGACGAAGGGCTTGAAGAGCTCCAGCGCCATCTCCTTGGGCAGGCCGCACTGGTGGAGCTTGAGCTCCGGGCCCACCACGATGACCGAGCGGCCCGAGTAGTCGACCCGCTTGCCCAGCAGGTTCTGACGGAATCGCCCCTGCTTGCCCTTGAGCATGTCGGAGAGGGACTTGAGGGGCCGGTTGCCCGGACCCGTTACCGGGCGGCCGCGCCGGCCGTTGTCGATGAGCGCGTCGACGGCCTCCTGCAGCATGCGCTTC
Source organism: Limnochorda sp. LNt (assembly GCF_035593265.1). GTDB lineage: Bacteria > Bacillota > Limnochordia > Limnochordales > Geochordaceae > Geochorda > Geochorda subterranea. The sequence continues at coordinate 2,537,162 of NZ_CP141614.1, forward strand.
TCGTTGCGTACGATGATGTCGGGCGCCCCCAGCTCCAGCAGTCGCTTGAGGCGGTTGTTGCGGTTGATGACCCGGCGGTAGAGGTCGTTGAGGTCCGACGTGGCGAACCGCCCGCCGTCGAGCTGCACCATGGGCCGCAGCTCCGGCGGGATGACCGGGATGACGTCGAGGATCATCCACTCCGGCCGGTTGCCGGACTTGCGGAAGGCCTCCACCACCTCCAGGCGCCGCACGGCCCGCACCCGCCGCTGCCCGGTGGTCTCCCGCACCTCCCGGCGCAGCTCCTGTGCCATGCGGTCCAGGTCGATCTCCTGGAGCAGCACCTTGATGGCCTCGGCCCCCATGCCGGCCTTGAAGGCGTCACCGTACTTGTCCCGGTACTCCCGGTACTCGCTCTCGGTCAGGAGCTGCTTCTTCATCAGCGGGGTGCTGCCCGGGTCGATGACGATGTAGGCGGCGAAGTAGAGCACCTTCTCAAGGGCGCGGGGAGACAGGTCCAGCAGCAGCCCCATCCGGCTCGGGATGCCCTTGAAGTACCAGATGTGGGAGACGGGTGCCGCCAGCTCGATGTGGCCCATCCGCTCCCGGCGCACCTTGCTACGGGTCACCTCGACGCCGCAGCGATCGCAGATGACCCCCTTGTAGCGCACCCGCTTGTACTTGCCGCAGTGGCACTCCCAATCCCGGGTCGGGCCGAAGATCTTCTCGCAGAACAGCCCGTCACGCTCGGGCTTGAGCGTGCGATAGTTGATGGTCTCGGGCTTCTTGACCTCGCCGTAGGACCACGCCCGGATCTGGTCCGGAGAGGCCAGCCCGATGCGGATCCGGTCGAAGTTGTTGACGTCCAGCGTCGGCACGGCTCGCTCTACCCCCTCGGGCGCCCGGGCCACCCCGCCCGGCCCCTAAGTCGCATCGGCTTCGGGTAAAGCCCGTCACTCCCAGCGCCGGCGGGATCGGCGCCCGTACGGCTCGTCATCGTCGTCGCCGTCGTCGTCCTCGTCGACGTAGCCGTCCTCGTCGTCGAGGCCCTCGTCGTCGCCCAGATCCTCCTCGCCGAAGTCGTCCTCGTCTCCCTCGTCGAAGCCGTCCTCCGAGACGTCCTCGTCGAAGTCCTCGTCAAGGGACTCCTCGTCGTCGTCGTCGAGCGGGTACTCCTCCTCCGCCAGCTCGTCTTCGTCCTCGGTGAAGTCGAGCCCGAGGTCCTCGTCCTCCCCGCCCTCCTCGTCGAGGCCGGGGACGTCCTCGAAGGCATCCTCGTCGTCACGCGACCGCTGCAGCCGCGCCGACCGCTCGCCATCCTCCTCGGCCTCGCCCAGGCGCTCGCCGCGCGACGACCGACGCGCCGGCAGCGCCGGCTGCTCCTCGGGCTCGGTGGACTCCCGCGCGCGGGAGGGGCGGCTCGGCGACGCGTCGGAGGCCACCGCGCCGTCGGCGGGTCGTCCCAGGCCGGCCCCCAGGCCCGTGCCCGCGAGCAGGGCCCGCAACGTCGCCACTTCGCTCGGCTCCTCGGCAACGCGGACGCCTGCGCGGCCACGGCCGTCGCCCTCCTCTTCGGCCCCCTCGGCCGCCGTGACCGGCACCTGGAGCTCCTCCGGCTGGGGCGCCTCCTCGGTCTCCCGGCGCTCCAGGTGGATGCCCAGCTCGCGCAGCGGCAGGTCGTCGTCCTCCTCGCGGATCTCGATCTCCTTGGACTCCTCCGACAGCACCCGCACGTCCAGGCCCAGGCTCTGGAGCTCCTTGATGAGCACCTTGAAGGACTCGGGCACGCCGGGCTCCGGCACGTTGTCGCCCTTGACGATGGCCTCGTAGGTGCGCACCCGGCCCAGCACGTCGTCCGACTTGACGGTCAGCAGCTCCTGGAGCGTGTGGGCGGCGCCGTACGCCTCGAGCGCCCACACCTCCATCTCGCCGAAGCGCTGCCCGCCGAACTGGGCCTTGCCGCCCAGCGGCTGCTGCGTCACCAGCGAGTAGGGCCCCGTGGAGCGGGCGTGGATCTTGTCGTCCACGAGGTGGGCCAGCTTCAGCATGTAGATGTAGCCGACCGTCACCCGGTTTTGGAAGGGCTCCCCGGTGCGCCCGTCGTACAGCACGATCTTGCCGTCCTCGGGCAGCCCGGCCTTGCGCAGCGTCTCGAGCACCTCGCGCTCCGTCGCGCCATCGAAGACGGGAGTCGCCACGTGCCAGCCCAGGGCCTTGGCGGCCCAGCCCAGGTGGGTCTCCAGCACCTGCCCGATGTTCATCCGCGAGGGCACGCCCAGCGGGTTGAGCACGATCTCCACGGGGGTGCCGTCGGGCAGGAACGGCATGTCCTCCTCGGGCAGGATGCGGGCAATGACGCCCTTGTTGCCGTGGCGGCCGGCCATCTTGTCGCCGACGCTGATCTTGCGCTTCTGGGCGACGTAGACCCGCACCATCTCCGAGACGCCCGGCGCCAGCTCGTCGCCGGCGTCGCGGCGGAAGCGCTTGACGTCGACGACGACGCCCCCCTCGCCGTGCGGCACCCGCAGCGAGGTGTCGCGCACCTCGCGGGCCTTCTCGCCGAAGATGGCCCGCAGCAGCCGCTCCTCGGCCGTCAGCTCGGTCTCGCCCTTGGGCGTCACCTTGCCCACCAGGATGTCGCCCGGGCGCACCTCGGCGCCGATGCGGATGATCCCGTTCTCGTCGAGGTTCTTGAGCATGTCTTCGCCGACGTTGGGGATGTCCCGCGTGATCTCCTCGGGACCGAGCTTGGTGTCTCGGGCCTGGCACTCGTACTCCTCGATGTGGATGGAGGTGAAGACGTCCTCCCGCACCAGCTTCTCGCTGATGAGGACGGCGTCCTCGAAGTTGTAGCCCTCCCACGGCATGAAGGCCACCAGTACGTTGCGCCCGAGGGCCAGCTCGCCCATGTCGGTCGACGGGCCGTCGGCGATGGGCTGGCCCGTCTCGACGTACTGGCCGGTGGTGACGATGGGCCGCTGGTTGATGCAGGTGCCCTGGTTGGAGCGCTGGAACTTGAGGAGCCGGTATCGATCCTCCCCGCCCTCGTCGGCCCGGATCCGGATCTCCCGGGCGTCCGCGTAGGTGACGACGCCCGAGCGGCGCGCCACCACCACGACCCCCGAGTCGACGGCAGCCCGGTACTCCATGCCCGTGCCGACCAGGGGCGCCTCGGTGCGGATGAGGGGGACCGCCTGGCGCTGCATGTTGGAACCCATCAGCGCCCGGCTGGCGTCGTCGTTCTCCAGGAAGGGGATCAGCGCGGTCGCCACGCTGACGATCTGCTTGGGCGAGACGTCCATGAAGTCGACCTGCTCGGGCGGCACCAGCCGGATCTCGTCCATGTACCGGGCCGCGACGCGGGAGTTGACGAACCGCCCGTGCTCGTCGGTCGGCTCGTTGGCCTGGGCGATGACGTAGACGTCCTCCTCGTCGGCCGTCAGGTACCGCACCTCGTCGGTGACCACGCCGTCCTTGACCCGGCGGTACGGGGTCTCGATGAAGCCGAACTCGTTGACCCGGGCGTAGGTGGTGAGCGACCCGATGAGGCCGATGTTGGGACCCTCGGGCGTCTCGATGGGGCACATCCGCCCGTAGTGCGAGTGGTGGACGTCCCGCACCTCGAAGCCGGCCCGCTCGCGGGACAACCCTCCGGGCCCCAGCGCCGACATCCGGCGCTTGTGGGTCAGCTCCGCCAGAGGGTTGGTCTGATCCATGAACTGGGAGAGCTGGCTGGAGCCGAAGAACTCCTTGATGGCGGCCACCACGGGGCGGATGTTGATGAGCAGCTGGGGCGTCACGATGTCCTCGCTGCCCTGGATGGTCATCCGCTCCCGGATGACGCGCTCCATCCGCGCCAGCCCGATGCGGAACTGGTTTTGCAGCAGCTCACCGACCGTCTTGAGCCGGCGGTTGCCCAGGTGGTCGATGTCGTCGGTCTGCCCGACGCCCTGGATGAGGTTGCTCATGTAATTGACGATGGCCACCAGGTCGTCGGGCGTCAAAACCCGCTGCTCGATGGGAGGCTGGCCATTGCTGACCACCTTGATGGGGCCGGCCTTGCCCTCGATGACGACCTCGCGCACGCCGGCCTGCTCCAGCTGCTCGGCCATCTCCCGGGTGACCCGGGCGCCTGCGTCGGCCAGGATCTCGCCGGTCTCGGGATGCACCACCGGCTGCTCCAGCCGGGCACCCACGATGCGACCCGACAGCCGGAGCTTCTTGTTGATCTTGTAGCGGCCGACGGCGGCCAGGTCGTATCGCTTGGGGTCGTAGAAGAGAGACTCGAAGAGGGTCCGGGCGCTCTCCTCGGTGGGCGGCTCGCCCGGGCGCAGGCGCTTGTAGATCTCGATGAGGGCGTCGGTCTCGCTGTCGGTCGCGTCACGGTCCAGCGTCAGCCGTACCGGCTCGGAGTCGCCCAGCACCTCCAGGAGCTGGGCATTGGTGGAGTAGCCGGCGGCCCGCACCAGCACCGTCGCGGGCAGCTTGCGCGTCCGGTCGATGCGCACCCAGATGACGTTTTGAGCATCGGTCTCCAGCTCGAGCCAGGCACCGCGGTTGGGGATGACGCTGGCCTGCAGGATGGGCCGTCCGCTGGTGTCGCGCTCCTGGCTGTAGTAGACGCCCGGCGAGCGCACCAGCTGGGAGACGACGACTCGTTCGGCACCGTTGATGACGAAGGTGCCCTTGTCGGTCATCAGGGGGAACTCCCCCATGTAGACCTCTTGCTCCTTGACCTCGCCGGTGTCCTTCTTGATGAGGCGCACACGCACCTTGAGGGGCGCGGCGTAGGTGGCGTCCCGCTCCTTGCACTCCTCCACCGAGTACTTGGGCTCACCGAAAGAGTGCTCCAAGAACTCCAGCACCAGGTTGCCGGTGAAGTCCTGAATGGGCGAGATGTCTCGGAAGGTCTCGGCCAGCCCCTCCTCCTTGAACCACCGGTACGAGCGCAGCTGCAGCTCGATCAGATCCGGGAGCTCCAGGACCTCCCGGATCTTTCCGAAACTGACCCGCTCCCGCCTTCGCGCCCCGACGGCAACGGCCAAACGGCATCACCCCGCTCGGACGACTTCGAGCAACCCGAAAGAGCGGCAGGAGAAGCGCGCGGCCCCCTCGAAGAGAAGGCCGGAGCCGCCTCCTCCCGTGCGAGTGACGGATAGGCCCCCGGCGTGACGGGTGCACCCATCCGAGGGTCGGTTCAGGCAAGACGACGTGGATGACTCACGCTCCGTGGGCGCCGCGACTTGGGGCCGCGGCCAGCGTGCTGAATACGACACGGCGCCTACCCGGACCCGCCTCGACGTCCCGGATAGCGCCCGGCGAGACTCCCTCGTCCCGTAATCATGACGCGCAGACAGGCTGCCCGCACCGGGCCAGTTTAGCATACCCGGCCCGGCGCCGTCAATCCCCTTGCGCGACTCGAGATTCGCTCGGTCCCTCGGGCCCGATGGAGCGGGGGCCGCCCCGGTGCCGGACCGACCCCCGCACCTGGCCTACTTGATCTCGACGGTGGCGCCTGCCTCGGCCAGCTTGTTCTTGACCTCCTCGGCCCGCTCCCGCGCGACCCCCTGGACCACCGGCTTGGGCGCGCCATCCACCAGGTCCTTGGCCTCCTTGAGGCCCAGGCCCGTGATCTCGCGCACCACCTTGATGACCTGGATCTTCTTGTCGCCCGCGGACTGGAGGATGACGTCGAACTCCGTCTTCTCCTCCTGGGCTGCCGGCGCCGCCCCGGCGGGAGCCCCCGCCACCGCCGCGGGAGCCACGGCCACCGCGGCCTGCGCGCTCACGCCGAATTTCTCCTCCAGGGCCTTGACCAGCTCGGCCAGCTCCAGCACGGTCATGTTGCCGATGGCCTCGATCAACTCGTCCTTGGTCAACGGCATCGTCGTCCACGCTCCCTTCGCGGCGCCTCACGCCGCCTGTTGCGCCTCTCTCTTCTGTCGGATCTGATCCAGGGCCACCACCAGCTTGCGCACCGTACCCGACAGCACGGTGACCAGCCCCGTGATGGGCGCCTGCATGGTACCCAGGACCTGCGCCACCAACACCTCACGCGGCGGCAGCTGGGCCAGCGCCTCGACATCCGAGGCGGCCAGCACCCTACCCTGCAGCCAGCCTCCCTTGATGGTCAGCAGGCGGGTCTCCCGCACCATCTCGCTGAGGGCCCGCGCCACCGCCACAGGGTCGCCGTAGACGAAGCACAGTCCCGTCGGACCCTCCAGGAGAGGATCGAGGCTCCCGTCCAGGCCCCGCTGCGCCAGGGCACGCTTGATGAGGGTATTCTTGGCCACCAGGTAGCCGGCCTCGCTCTCCCGGACCCGTTTGCGCAGGCGGGTCATGGTGGCCACGTCCAACCCCCGGAAGTCCGTCAGGAAGATGGCCTGCGAACGCCCGAGCTGCTCGGCGATGGCCTCGATCACCTCCGCCTTGCGTGCGTGCCCGGCACGCGGCTCGCTCGACGACATCCCGCGCTCACCCCCTCTCGATGCGGTCGCGTCTCACTCGTCCCCCGACGCGTGACGTGGCAACCCGCCGCCCCCCTCTGGCAAGGGGCGACAGGCTGCCACGCCATCCGGCGCAGCGGCCCGCGCCGCCGCGCCCGTGCACACCGTGCAACCCGCCGTCTCCCTTCCCTGCGCGGGCCCCGAGGTTTAAGGCGCAGGAGAGCATCCTGCGCCACCCGCGGTCACGGGGAAGCGACAGCGCCACCCTCTTGTCGCCGGACGTCAGCCCTCGCCGGCCAACCACTCCGTCACGGACTGCGGGCTCACCTTGATCCCGGGTCCCATGGTGGTGGAGATGGCGACCCTGCGCAGGTACTGCCCCTTGGCAGCCGCCGGGCGCGCCCGCACGACGGCGTCCATCAGCGCCCGGAAGTTGTTGAGCAGCCGCTCGGGGCCGAACGAGACCTTGCCGATGGGCACGTGCACGCCCGCCTCGCGCGAGGTGCGGAACTCGACCTTGCCGGCCTTGAACTCCCGCACGGCTTTGGCCACCTCCATGGTGACCGTGCCGGCCTTGGGGTTGGGCATCAGGCCCCGGGGGCCCAGGATGCGGCCCAGCCGTCCGACCAGGCCCATCATGTCGGGGGTCGCGATGGCGACGTCGAAGTCGATGCGACCGTTTTGGACCTCGGCCACCAGCTCCTCGGCGCCCACCACGTCGGCACCGGCCTGCTCGGCCTCCCGGGCCTTCTCGCCCTTGGCGAAGACCGCGACCCGGACGGCCTTGCCGGTGCCCTCGGGCAGGACGACGGTGCCCCGCACCTGCTGGTCGGCATGGCGGGGATCGACCCCCAGCTTGAGGGCCACCTCCACCGTCTCGTCGAACTTGGCCCGCGCCGTCTGGACGGCCAGCTCCATCGCCTCGCGGGGGGTGTACTCCCGGGTGCGGTCGACCAGCTTGGCGATCTCCACGTATCGCTTGCCATGCTTGGCCACGGCTCGGCTTCCTCCCCTTGCGGTCCGCTAGCGGCGGAGCCGGCGCCGGCAACCCGGCGCGCCCCGCCTCCCGCCACGAGCCCGCCTAGGGCTCGACCACGATGCCCATGCTGCGGGCCGTGCCCTCGACCATGCGGATGGCATCGGCCAGGTCGTCGGTGTTGAGATCCGGCATCTTGACCCTGGCGATCTCCTCCACCTGGCTGCGAGTCACCTTGCCCACCTTCTGCTTGTTGGGCACGCCGGAGCCCTTCTCCAGGCCAGCCGCCTTGAGCAGCAGCCCGGCGGTGGGCGGCGTCTTGGTGACGAAGGTGAAGGAGCGATCCTCGTAGATGGTCACCACTACCGGGATGATCATCCCGGCGTCCTTGGCCGTCCGGGCGTTGAACTGCTTGCAAAACTCCATGATGTTGACGCCCTGGGGGCCCAGCACCGTGCCCACCGGGGGTGCCGGCGTCGCCTTGCCCGCGGGGATCTGCAACTTGGCCTGCGCTACCACTTTCTTCGCCATGGGCGCCCATGACCTCCGCTAGATCTTCTCGACCTGCTCGAAGTCAAGCTCCACGGGCGTCTCCCGCCCGAACATCGAGACGATGACCCGGAGCTTGCCCTTCTCGACGTTGATGCCATCGATGCGGCCCGTGAAGTTGACGAAGGGCCCCGAGATGACCCGCACCGGGTCGCCAATGTCGAAGGCCACCCGCGGCTTCTTCTCGCTGTCGAGGCCCATCTGCTTCATGATAGCCCGAAGCTCGTGCTCCTCCAGGGGCACCGGCTTGCTGCCCGGCGAGACGAAGCCCGTGACGCCCGGCGTGTGGCGCACGACGTACCAGCTGTCGTCGCTCATCACCATCTCGACCAGGACGTAGCCGGGAAAGATCTTCCGCTTCATGATGCGCTTCTTGCCGCCCTGGAAGTCGATCTCCTCCTCGGTCGGCACCAGCACGCGGAAAACCTTGTCGTCAAGCCCCATCGACTTGACCCGTCGCTCGAGATTGGCCTTCACCTTGTTTTCGTAGCCCGAATAGGTATGGATGACGTACCAGCGCGCGTCGGGGTGGCTCGGCGTCAGATCCAGCGCCGGCGTTATCCGCTCACCCTCGACTTCCTCCGCCACGGACTGGACGTCGGGCGCAAGACCGCCCGCCCCGGGCCCCGCTTCTCGCTCCGCCATGGGCAAAGCCCCTCGCACCTCTCAGCGGCCCCACCCGAGCACCAGGGCCAGCGCCTCGGTGACCAGCAGATCCACCGCACCCATCAGGATGGCCACGATCAGGGCGGTGGCCAGCACGACCAGGGTGTACTGGATGACCTCCTTGCGCCCCGGCCAGACGACCTTGCGGACCTCGGCCCGTACCTCCCGGGCGAAGCGGCGGATGCGCCCACCGACCCCGGCCCGCTCCGACGATGCAGCCCGCTTCACCTTCTGCTGCGACAACGCCATACACCCACCGCCTCGCCCGAGTCCGGACCGGATCGCCGACGGGAGGCGCCGACCTGGCTCAGCGGCTCTCCTTGTGCGTGGTGTGCCGCCGGCACCTCGGGCAGTACTTGCGCAGCTCCAGCCGGTCCGGGGTGTTCTTGCGGTTCTTGCTGGTTCGGTAGTTGCGACTCTTGCACTGGTCGCACTCCAGCGTGATGCCTACCCGCACGGTGGCCGTCCCCTCCACAGGGGCGTCGAGTGCCCTCGAAAAATCGACGCTGCCGCACCCGCTCGACGGCAGCGCCGGCAACGAAGTGGAGCCCGCAGCCAGAATCGAACTGGCGACCTCATCCTTACCATGGATGCGCTCTGCCGACTGAGCTATGCGGGCCCCGGGACCTGCTCGAGGCAGGCCCAAGACTGGTTGCGGGGGCAGGATTCGAACCTGCAACCTTCGGGTTATGAGCCCGACGAGCTACCAGGCTGCTCCACCCCGCGTCGTCACCCGCAGAAGACAAGTGGTGGAGGGGGTAGGATTTGAACCCACGTAGGCGCTAGGCCAGCAGATTTACAGTCTGCCCCCTTTGGCCGCTCGGGAACCCCTCCACGCACGTGGCCCTCCGGGAGGGCCGGCAGTCATTGTACCAGCGCCCCGCGCAGCGTGTCAAGCAACCGTCTCGCATGGTCAGAGATCGCGCCAGTGTTTACCAGTAAGAAGTTGTTAGTTGATTGGTGAGGTGGGGGTCAGAAGGACAAAACGAGCCGGGCACCTCCCCCCCTCCCCGGGGCCACCCGGCTGGCTTCCACAACATACGGCTTGCCCGGTCGGCTTCCCCCACCCGCCGGCGGGAGGGTCAGCTGGTGTCCGGGACCAGATACAGCCCCAGCGGTCCCTCCCCGATCAGCAGCTCCGCCCGCAGCCGCTCGGCCACGCCCCGCTCGGTCTGCTCCCACGGACCGCGGCGGCGGATGCGGCGGGCCAGGAAGAGCTGAAAGAGGTTGTAGCCAGCGGCCAGCAACGCCCACAGCACCTGCATGCCGGTCGGGTGGTGGAGGAAGCCATGGTCCAGGTGCCACTCCTGCTTCGGCTGCCGGAAGCCTTCATCTCTACCCCCCAACGGGATCGGGCGATCTCCCACGCCACCCGGCCGCTGGCCTCGGCCGGGCTCAGCGTGGTGGCCACCTCCAGGATGCGAAGGGCTTTGCAGTGCCAGACGGCAGTCCCCTGGTGCTCCGTCCAGCTCGGCTCCTCTTCGGCATAGACGACTCGGATAGGGTGCTTGAGCCCCTCCCGGCTGGTCAGCTCCGGGCTGTCCACGCCCGCACCTCCACCTGAAAGGAGCCGATGCGGGTGACGAAGGCTTCGCCGTAGCGGCGGCCCCGGCGCAGTCCCGCTGCGTCCTGGACGACCGCGTAGCGCTCGTCCTTCAGGCGCACCACGACGTGCAGTCCCAGGGCGCGCACCGCCTCGAGGAAGGGAGCCTGCGCATACAGGGCATCCACCGTGACCACGTCGCAGAAATGCCCGTGCGTGCCCTGCAGGCGCCGAAGCAGTCGCAGGGCAGCGTCGACCTCCCCTTCCTTCGGCCGCTGGGGCTCCATGCCCCACACCACCGGCGGCACGTCCCGACCCTTGCACCGACTCGGATAGTCCCCCTCGTCCCCATGCCGCCAGCGCACCGTCTGGGCCGCCACGACCCGGTGGGCGTACTCCACCCGCCCGTCCCGATGCCGGTAGACCTGGCAAGCCGCACAGCAGCGGGCCTGGGTGCGCAGCACCTCGGTCCCATCCAGCGCCACCACATGCCAGCCATGCACGCTGCCGCCCCGGAAGGTCTTGTTCTTGCGGGCCGTGGCCAGGATGGCGTCGTTGATCGCCCACGCCGAGGCCACGTCGGCGGCCATGGCCCAGTCCCGAAGGCAGTCCCGAAGCGGCAATCGGTGGCGTCCTACCAGCTTGCGGAAGGCGCCGGCCCGCACCCAGCGCTCCAGCTCCATCATCGACCGGGCCCGCAGGGCTAACCCCACCAAAAGCACGCAGCCGATGACGAAGCCGGGCACCTCCACCCGCCGGCGCCGATCCCGCAGGCCGCGCAGGTGCCGGCCGAGGCAGAAGGTGGAGGCCATGTACGCGGCGAACTGTCGGACCCGCCGGTGGGAGGGCGTGGCTCCCATCGGCTGTAGCACCCCCTGGTCGCGTGTTCTGGCCATCGTCTTCGTCGCCCGGGGGTGCTTTCCTTTTGCTGGAGGCTTGCCGCCCCCATTTCCAGCGAAAAAAAGAAAGAGCCCCTCCGCCCGCTACCCTCGTGGGCCCAGCCGTCTCCGGCCTTTGATTAGGGCGGCTGAGCTACTGGCGCAGGTTCTGCTCGCATGGTCGCTCCCGAGGGTCGGGGCGGCGCTGGCTGCGCCAAGGGTGACGTGGAGCCGGCGACCCGAGTCGAACGGGCACACTCCCGCTTACAAGGCGGGCGCTCTGCCGTTGAGCTACGCCGGCCTCACGGATAGGTCTCTTGCTCGCGCCGCTCCAGGTAGCGCTCCAGCTTGCGCTTGACCCGTTGCAGGGCGTTGTCGACCGATTTTACATGGCGGGAGAGGTCGTCGGCAATCTCCTGGTAGGACTTGCCCTGCAGGTAGGAGTTGAGGACTTTCCACTCCAGGTCGCTCAGGAACTCGCCCATCTTGGTCTCGATGTCGTTGTACTCCTCCCGGGAGATGACCAGCTCCTCGGGGTCGGAGATGCGGGTCGACGTGATGACGTCCATCAGGGTCCGGTCCGACTCCTCGTCGTAGATGGGCTTGTTGAGCGAGACGTAGGAGTTGAGGGGGATGTGCTTCTGGCGGGTGGCCGTCTTGATGGCCGTGATCATCTGGCGCGTGACGCAAAGCTCGGCAAAGGCCCTAAACGAAGCCAGCTTGTCCGCACGGAAGTCTCGGATGGCCTTGTAGAGCCCGATCATGCCCTCCTGGATGATGTCCTCGCGGTCGGCCCCGACCAGGAAGTAGGAGCGAGCCTTGGCTCGCACGAAGTTGCGGTACTTGCTGATCAGGTACTCGAGCGCCAGTGTGTCGCCTTCCTTGGCGTACTCCGCCACCTCTTCGTCGCTGAGGGACGCATACGCGTCGTAGTAGTCACGGTGCGCGAAGACGCCCAACCGTACCGCCCCCATGACCCACCAAGTGCTGCCCCACAGGCGAGGCCATCCGTGAGAGCAGCCCGTCCCCCGCGCGGCGCCCTGGACCGCCCGCCGGTCGCTGGTAGGGTGCCGGCCCAATTATATGGCACCCTTCGAGAAAGCGTCAACAAAAGGCCGTGGGGCAAAGCTTTCCGACCGTATGCACGCATCGGACGCATGTCAACGGGTCGTCTGCTGCCGGCGCACCTCGTAGAGCACCAGCGCCCCGGCCACCGAGGCGTTGAGGGAGCTCACCTTGCCCCACATGGGGATGCGCACCAGCAGGTCGCAGCGCCGCCGCACCAACGGCGCCATGCCCCGCCCCTCCGCCCCCACGACGACCGCCAGCGGACCGCTCAGGTCCGCCTCCCACAGGCTGAGCTCGGCGGACGCCTCCGCGCCCACGACCCAGAAGCCGGCCTCCTTGATGCGCTCCAGCGCCTCGGCCACGCTGGAGACCCGGCTGATCCGCAGGTGATGCACCGCACCCGCCGAGGCCCTGACCACGGCGGCCGAGACCGGCGCGCTGCGGCGGGCCGCCATCACCACGCCGCTGGCCCCCACGGCCTCGGCCGTCCGGAGCAGGGCGCCCACGTTTTGGGGGTCGGTGAGGTGATCCAGCACCACGAGCAGCGGAGCCGACGTGCGGTCACCGGGCGCAGGGCGCTCGCCTCCGGTGGCCTGCTCCAAAAGCTCGTGCAAGGAGAGCAACGGCACCTCCGCCGCACGGGCCGCCACCCCCTGGTGCCGCTCCGACCCGCACAGCCGGCTGAGCACCTCCCTGGCGACGCGCTGCACCGGGACGCCCTGGCTGCTCGCGAGGGTCAGCAGGGGCGCCAGGCCTGCGGCCCCCTCCGCCACCCACAGCCGGTCGACGGGGCGCCCCGACCGCAGCAGCTCGATGACGGGGCGTCGGCCAAAGACCAGCGACGGCGGCGCCGGGGCCGCGGGCTCAGACCGTGCCGTCGGCTCCGGGCGTCTCATGCGGGTGCTGCGCCAGCCCCCATTCCAACAGGTGGACCAGCCGATCGGTCTGGCCCTTGAGGTAGAGATATCCCACCAGAGCCTCGAGGCCCGTGCTGCGTCGGTAGGCGAGGTAGCCCGCCCGTCGCGGTCGGTGCCGCGTCTTCGCGTTGCGGGCGCGCCGCACGACCTCCTGCTCGTGGGGTAAGAGAGCGGGCCACAGGGCCAGCAGGAGGCGGGCCTGTCCCTCGGCGGAGACCAGCGGTGCGACCTCCCGGTGCAGCTCGGCCAGCCCCGGGCAGCCGCCCCCGCCGTCGGCCAGGCACCGCTCGAGCACCAGCGTCCTCACCAGCAGGCCGAAGGCGGCGTCCCCCACGTAGGCCAGCACGGCCGGCGCCAGTGCGTCGGCCGCCTCCCATCCCGGGCCGGCCCCGCCCGCGCCGTCGCGGCGCCCGTCGCTCATGCCGTGCGTTCCTCGCCGGGCGGCCTCAGCTTCCACCGGGGGCCAGCGGCGGTATCCTCGACCACCACGCCCATGGCGGCGAGCCGGTCACGCACCTCGTCGGCCTCGTCGAAGCGGCGTGCCGCCCGCGCCCGCTGGCGTATCTCCAGCACCAGGGAGATCAGGCTCTCCACCAGCCGCTCCCTGCCCTCGGCGGCCGGAGCCGCGCCAGCCGTGCCAGCGGCGACATCCACCACGCCCAGCACCTGACCGCCCAGCTGCCGCAACAGAGCCGACGCGGCCCCCAGCAGCAGGTGCGCCGGCGCCGGCGATGCCGGGTCGACGGCGTCCGGACTGCCCACTCGCTCCGCTAGCGGATTGGCCTCCCGCACCAGGTCGAAGAGCGCGCCCAGCGCGCGGGGGGTGTTGAGGTCGTCGTCCATGGCCGCCTCGAAGGCCTCTCGCACCGCCCGCACCGCAGCCAGGGCCCGCCGCTCCACCTCGTCTCGTCCCTGGTCCCACCCGCCCGGCGGTGCCTGGTGCTCGAGCCACCACTCGGGACGCTGGCGCCCCAGCCCCACCAGGAGCCGCTCGAACCCCGCCAGCCGCCGGTGCGCCCCCTCCAGCCGCTCCCAGCCCGGGCGCGCCTCGTCGAGACTGGTGTCGGCGAACTCGATGGGCGAGCGGTAGTGGGTGGAGAGCAGGTAGTACTTGACCAGGCCCGGCGGGTGGCGCCGGAGGATCTCGCGGGCCGTGGTGAAGTTGCCCAGCGATTTGGACATCTTGGTGGCCTTGACGTTGACGAGCCCGTTGTGCAGCCAGAAGCGCACGAAGCCCTCCTGGCCGGCGTAGGCCTCCGACTGGGCCACCTCGTTTTCGTGGTGCGGGAAGATGAGGTCCGCCCCTCCGCCGTGCAGGTCGAAGCCGAAGCCCAGGTAGTGGAGCGACATGGCCGAGCACTCGATGTGCCAACCGGGCCGTCCCGGCCCCCAGGGGCTGGACCACGCCGGCTCCCCCGGCTTGGCGGCCTTCCACAGGGCGAAGTCCGCGGGGTGCCGCTTGCGCTCGTCGGGCTCGATGCGGGCGCCGGCCTCCAGGGCTTCGCGCCGCTGACCCGAGAGCTTGCCGTAGCTCGGGAAGGTGGTGGTGTCGAAGTAGACGCTGCCCTCGACCTCGTAGGCATGCCCCCGCTCCACCAGCCGGCTCACCATCTCCACGACCTCGGGGATGTGGCGGGTGACGCGGGGGTAGTGGTCGGCGTAGCGGAGCCCCAGGCGATCCATGGCCTCCAGGTAGTCTCGGATGTACGTGAGGGCGACGGTCTCGGCCGGGACCCCCAGCGCGCGTGCCCGGTCGATGATCTTGTCGTCGATGTCGGTGAAGTTCTGCACCAGGGTGACCTGGAAGCCTTTGTACTCCAGGTAGTTGCGGATGGCCTGCCAGACGACCGCGGGCCGCAGGTGACCCAGGTGTGCGTGGTCGTAGGGCGTCAGCCCGCAGACGTAGATGCTCACCCGGCCGGGCTCGCGCGGCGTGAACGTCTCGGTGCGCCGGGTCAGCGTGTTGTACACCTGGATGGCCACCGCTGTTGCCTCCTCTGCTTGACTCCGCTGCGATTCTGAGCATACCAGCCCGGCTACGCCCGCCACAAGGCAACCGAGGCCCGATCGGCCGGGCCCCCGGCCGCCTCCCCCGCCTGCCGTCGACGACGTTCTACAGCGAGGACCACCTCGGCAGGGATTTCGATCCCAGGCGACAAATGGGTACGTTCGCGGAGCCGCACCGCACGCCCCGGGCACCGTACGGGGTGTCTCGAGCCCGGCCGGCAACAGGAGGGTGCCGCGAAGAGGCCATGCGTATCCTTTTCCTGGTCAGTTCGGTGCTCCTGATCCTGGCCGTGGCGCGCCGATGGGATCGGCTCCACCCCTTGCGCGTCGCGCACCGTCACCAGGAGGCCCGGGTCGCCTCTCCCAGCGGAGGCGGGGCTCCCACCTCGACCTACCTCGACCTGAGCATCCTCGACCGGGCCCGGGCGTCGCGCCGGGCATGGTCGCACCCCGTCTCGGCCGAGACGGTCTCGATGCGCCGCAGCGCCTGACCCCGCGGGCCGGCCGCCGCTCCGCTCATCCGCCCGCCGTGGCCGACCGGGCCGACTCGAGCGCGCGCTGTACCCGGGCGTCGTCGGGGCGGAGCGACGCGGCCCTGCGGAGCGCCACCATGGCCGCCTCTGCATCCCCCGAGGCCAGGAGCAGCTCGCCCAGGCGGAGATGGGCGTCGAAGCGGGAGCTGTCCAGGCTGACCGCCTGCCTCAGCAACCCGATGGCCGCGGTCACGTCCCCCGCCGCCTCCGTCGCCAGGGCCTGGGCGTAGAGGGAGAGGGCCTTGCCGACCGGCGTCGTCTCCAGGGAGGCCGCCGCTGCGAAGCTCGCCGCGGCATCCCGGGGTCGGCCGTCCATCAGTCTCGCCTGGCCGATGGCGTAGAGCACCTCGGGACGCGCCTCACCGAGAGCCAGCCCGGCCTGCAGCTGGCCCTCGGCATCACGGGGCCGTCCGGCCTCCAGATAGGCCTGCCCGAGGGCGATCCTCGACTCGGCCACCGCAGGGGCCAGCCTCACGGCCTCTTCGAAGTGGCGCACCGCCTCGTCGGTGGCTCCCGTGGCCATGAGTGCCGTGCCGAGGGCCAAGCGGGCCCGCCAGTGACCGGGATGCGCCTCGACGGCCTCCCGTAGCCGTGCGGCCGCCTCCTGCAGGCGTCCCAGCCCGGTCAGCGCCACCCCCGCTCCGTAGAGAGCCTCGGCATCCCGGGGACGCTGCGCCCTGACACGCTCGAATAGGGAGAGGGCCTGCTCGTATCGCCGCAGCGCCAGGTGCACAAGCCCGGCCTCGACCAGCACGGACGCGTCGGCGCCGGCGCCCAGGTGCTCGATGGCCGCATCGTACGCCCCCGCGGCCTGCTGCAGACGCCCCGCGGACTTGGCCAGCGACGCGTAGTGAAGCGGATACAGGGCCGAGGCTGGGTCGGCGTGCCAGGCTCGCTCCCACCGCCGGAGCGCCTCGTCGACGTCGCCACGCCCCGCGGCCTGCGCGCCCAGCCGGTACCACAAGGCGCCCACCCACGCCCGCAGCTCCGCGTCGCCACGGGCCTCCACCTCGGGCCCGATCCGCTCCAGCGCCTGCGCTGCCTGCGCATCCCGTCCGGCCTCCCAGTCGAGCCGGGCCCGGTTGAGCCGGATCACCAGCGACGCAGGGCGCATCGCCGCCGCCTCGTCGAGGAGCGCGGCGGCCCGGGCCCGATCCCCCAGGCCCGCCAAGGCCACGGCCGCCAGCATCAAACCGTGCGCCCGGTCGTCGGTTCGGGCGCTCGAGCCCGCCAGGATCACCGGCGCGAGGGCATCCACCGCATCCTGCCATGCCCCTCGGGCCAGCATGGCTCGAGCGGTGGCGATGGCGGGCGCCTCCGGTGTGACGCGCTCCATCTCCAGCAGGTAGGGGACGGCGGGCTCGGCCGTCGGGCTCACCGCGGAGCCGGCGGCGGAGGCAGCCGCCGTGGCGCCCCAGCCCATGACCAGGGTCAGGACGACCGCGAGGCCGGTCGTCCATCGGCACGTCGCCCCGTACCGGGCGATCCGTGGCATGGTGCCACCCTCCTCTCCGAGCCCCGGGGGAGTACGATGCCGCACCTGCTTGCACCTCCGACCGGGCACCGTGGCGTTGCGGGAGGAGGGGGCGCGGTGTATGGTAGGGGTAGCAACCGGGCGCCGGGTCCCTGGCGGGCCCGGTGCCCCATCAACGGATGGCCTTCGGGGCAGGGTGAGCGGCCCGGGGGCGAGCCTGGGTGCTCGTGGTGGGCCGCAATTCCCGACCGGTGGTGACGGGAGGGGCGAGCGCCCTCCCCCAGCCCACGACCCGCGGGCGTCGAGCTCGCGGTGGATCCGGTGCGAGTCCGGAGCCGACGGTAGAGTCCGGATGGGAGAAGGCCCGAGCGGTCGGATCGCCTGCCGCAGCCGGTCGCGCCGTGACCGGTCTGCCGGCAGGTGGCGCCCGCCCTGCCCGCCTGCTCCGCCCCGAGGCGCCGGCGTGCGACGGAGGTCGGAGCGAGACTGGTCGGCGTCACGGGGTCCCTCGAGACCGTCGGCCTGGGGCCGTCCCAGGCCTGGCCGGCCCGAGAGCCCGATCCGGTGGAGGCCCGCTACCTGGCCCGTGCCATCGCGCTGGCACGGCGGGCGGCCGGCCGCACCAGCCCAACCCGGCGGTCGGCGCGGTCCTGGTGCGCGAGGGCGCATCGTCGGCGAGGGTATCATCGCCGCGCCGGCGAGCCGCACGCCGAGGTGGTCGCCCTGCGCCAGGCCGGCGAGGCGGCGCGCGGCGCCACGCTGTACGTCACGCTGGAGCCCTGCGCCCATTGGGGCCGCACGCCTCCCTGCGCCGACGCGCTCATCCAGGCCGGCGTGCGGCGCGTGGTCGCCTGCACCCTGGACCCCAACCCCCGGGTCGACGGCCGCGGCTTTGCCCGCCTGGCGGCCGCCGGGGTGGAGGTGGTGCTGGCGCGGGGCGAGCTGCGACGCCGGGTGCGGCAGCTCAACGCGGGCTACGAGAAGCACGTCACGACGGGGCTGCCCTACGTGACCGTCAAGGTGGCCATGAGCCTCGACGGCAAGATCGCCACGGCGTCCGGCGATGCCCGCTGGATCTCGAGCGAGGCCTCCCGTGCCCTGGTGCACCGGTTGCGCGCCCGCCACGATGCCGTGATGGTGGGCGTCGGCACCGTGCTGGCCGACGACCCCCTGCTGACCGCTCGTCCCGGCGGCAGGGCTCGAGCCCGACAACCCCTGCGCGTCGTGGTCGACAGCACGGCCCGGACGCCTCTTGCCTCACGGCTCGTCACGTCCGCGGGGCCGACGGCCCCGGTCCTGGTCGCGACGACCCCTCGCGCGCCCGCGCAGCGTCTCGAGCGCTTGCGCGAGCGCGGCATCGAGGTCAGGGTGCTGCCCCAGACCGCCGACGGGCGCGTCGACCTGGGGACGCTCATGGCCGAGCTGGGCCGGCGCGACGTGCTCGACGTCCTGGTGGAGGGGGGCGGCACCCTGGCCGGCTCGCTGGTGGCCTCGGGCATGGCGGATCGCCTGCTGGTCTTCGTCGCGCCCGTCATCCTGGGGGGCGTCACGGCTCCGACGCCGGTGGGGGGCGCGGGTGTGGCACGCATCGCCGATGCCTGGCGCGTCGCGCGCTGGAGCGTCCGGGCGGTGAGGGGTTCGGGCTCGCCGCCCGATCTCCTCATCGAGGCGCTCTTCGACGAGGCCGTCCGACGCCTGGAGAGGCCTTGACGACCGGGGGGAGGGGGCGCAGGAGCCGAGGTGTTTACCGGTATCGTCGAGGCGGTGGGGCAGGTGACCCGGGTGGCGCCCCAGCCGGGCGGGGGCAGCCGCCTGTGGGTGCAGGTGCCGTGGGGTCCGGAGGCGTGCCGGCCCGGCGACAGCGTGGCGGTCGACGGCGTCTGCCTGACGGTGGAGGCCAGCGAGGCGGGCCAGCTCGCCTTCTCGCTGTCGCTCGAGACCCTGCGCCTGACCACCCTCCAGGAGATGAGGCCCGGCCGCCTCGTCAACCTCGAACGGGCGCTGACCCCCTCCAAACCCCTGGGCGGCCACATCGTCCTGGGCCACGTGGATGGCGTGGGACGGGTGGCATGGGTGCGTCCAGCGGGGCAGGGCAAGGAGGTAGGTTTCACCGTCACGAACGATCTGCTGCCGTTCGTGGCGCTCAAGGGTTCCGTCGCCATCAACGGGGTCAGCCTGACGGTCGCCGGTCTCGAGGCGCGGGGCTTCTGGGTCGCGCTGGTGCCCTACACGCTGCAGGCGACCAATCTGGGCCTCGTGCAGCCTGGCACGCCCGTCAACGTCGAGGTCGACGTCCTGGCCCGTTACGTGGCACGGCAGCTCGCCACGGGGTCCTCAGGGGCGCCCGGGACGCGCCCATCGCCGGCCATCACCGCCGAGATGTTGCAACAACACGGTTTCACGGCCACCTGGCCACAAGGGGGCAGATAGGCGTTGCAGGATGAGAAGGCCCGACGGAGCACCCCACCCCCCTCGCCTTTCGCCACCGTCGAGGAGGCCCTGGAGGAGATCCGGGCCGGCCGCATGCTGATCGTGGTCGACGACGAGGAGCGGGAGAACGAGGGCGACCTGGTGGTAGCCGCCGAGAAGGTGACGCCCGAGGTCATCAACTTCATGACCCGCCACGGCCGGGGCATCGTCTGCGTGCCGATGACGGGGGAGCGGCTGGACGAGCTGCAGCTGCCCCTCATGCCCGGTGCCTCGGAGCAGAGCATGCGGACGGCTTTCACCGTCTCCGTGGACGTGGTGGGGGTGCGCACCGGCACCTCCGCCCACGAGCGGGCCGCGACCGCCCGCGCCCTGGCCGATCCGAGCCGCAAGGCGCAGGACTTCATCCGTCCCGGCCACATCTTCCCGCTGCGGGCCAAGCCCGGTGGCGTCCTGCAGCGAGCCGGCCACACGGAGGCCGCCGTCGACCTGGCGCGGCTCGCCGGCCTCTTCCCGGCGGGCGTCATCTGCGAGATCATGAACGAGGACGGCACCATGGCGCGCCTGCCGCAGTTGCAGGCCTTCGCCGCACGCCACGGGCTCAAGATCGTCACCATCGCCGATCTGATCCGGTACCGGCTGCGTCACGAGCGCTTGGTACGCCGTGTCGCCGAGGCCCGGCTGCCGACCCGCTACGGGCTCTTCCGGGTCGTGGGGTACGAGAGCCTGGTGGACGGCAGCGGCCATCTGGCCCTGGTGAAGGGCGAGGTGGCGGGGCAGTCCGGCGTGCTGGTGCGGGTGCACTCGGAGTGCTTGACCGGGGACGTGCTGGGCTCCCTGCGATGCGATTGTGGGGAGCAGCTGTCGGCGGCCCTGCGTGCCATCGACCGCGAGGGTCGCGGGGTGCTGGTCTACCTGCGCCAGGAGGGGCGCGGCATCGGGTTGCTCAACAAGCTGATGGCATATCAGCTCCAGGATGCCGGCAAGGACACCGTCGAGGCCAACCTGGCGCTGGGCTTCCCGCCCGACATGCGCGAGTTCGGCACCAGCGCCCAGATCCTGATGGAGCTGGGTGTCGACAGCGTGCGGCTGATGACCAACAACCCCAAGAAGATGGCCGACCTGGAGGCCTATGGGATCGCCATCGTCGAGCGCATCCCCCTGGAGACGCAGCCCCACCCCGAAAACGTCCACTACCTGTGGACCAAGCAGCAGAAGCTGGGGCACCTCCTCCACCTCGACGCGGAGGCCCTGCTGGGCGCCTCGACGAGCGACGGCCATGCCGGCAACGGCGCCTCCCGTGTAGGTCTGCACTCCGACGCCGCCCGTGAGTCGACCGGACGGAGATGAGCGAGAGGACGAGGGAGATGGCGACGCTGCAGGGCAACCTGGACGCCAGCGGGCTTCGATTCGGCGTGGTGGTGTCGCGCTTCAACGACTTCATCACGAGCCGCCTGCTGGCCGGTGCGGTGGATGCGCTGGTGCGGCACGGCGCCTCGGAGCAGGAGATCGACGTGGCCTGGGTGCCGGGCGCCATGGAGCTGGGGCCCGCAGCCCGCCGCATGGTCCAGTGCGGCCGCTACGACGCGGTCATCTGCCTGGGCGCCGTGATCCGGGGGGCCACGCCGCACTTCGAGCACGTCTCGGGCCAGACCGCTCGTGCCATCGCGGCGCTGGCCATGGAGAGCCCCATCCCGGTGCTGTTCGGCGTGCTGACCGCCGACACCCTGGAGCAGGCCATCGAGCGCGCCGGCACCAAGATGGGCAACCGGGGTGCGGAGGCGGCCATGGCTGCCATCGAGATGGCCAACCTCTACCGGCTGCTGGCGCCTGCCGGCGCGAGGGCCTCCACGAGCGAGGGCTCCACCTCGAGGCTCTCGAACGAGTAGTAGACGATGCCGGACGCTCCGGCCTCGAGGGCCGCGAGGCTCTGGCGGCGCAGCTGATCCGGACGGCCCGACAGCAGATAGGCGCCGATGCCAGCGTAGATGGGAGTGCCCCGAGCCAGGGCGGTCGCCCGTTGGACCCACTCGCGCACCACGGCGTCGGAGGGGGTGTAGCTCATCAGCACCAGCCCCGACACGAGCCCGCGCGCGAGCCACTCCGGCCACTCCTGCAGGGCTTCCTCGTACGCCCGACGCGCCTCGGGGAAGACCGCGACCGTGAGCTCGACGTCCGGCGCCTCGGCGCGCAGCGCGGCGGCCACGCGCTCGACCAGGAGGGTCACCTGGCGAGCCCGGAAGAGGTTCCATGCAGCCCGCTCCTCGGGCGTGGACGGCCGGCGTCCCGAGTCGACGCTCCGCAAGCCGCCGGGGACGGCCGCCAGGGGGGAGGCCTGAGGGCCCCGCACCTCCTGCAGAGCCAGCCCGCCCCAAAACGTGGCCAGGCTCTGCGGATGGTAGCCGGCACCGCTCCACGGGTAGCGCACGTAGTCGAGGTGGATGCCGTCGAGGTCGTAGCGGCGCACCAGCTCCTGCACCGTCTCGACGACGGTCTGCCGCACCCCCTCGACGCCGGGGTCCACGAAGAGGGCGTTGACGTAGGGCGACTCGTCCACCCCGTACTCCCACAGGGACCGACCGCTGGCATCCACGGTCACCCACTCGGGGTGGCGGGCGAGGGGATGCCCGGGTTGATCGGGACGCCGGCCCAGTTCGCCCCACGTGTAGGCGTTGATCCAGGCGTGGACCTCCAGGGCCGGCTCGCGCCTGGCCTCCTGCAGCACCGCCGCCAGCGGATCGAAGGTGGCCGACGCCGGTCGGGCGGGGCCGCCGTCGGAGGAGCTGGCGCCTGCGGGCCGGGCCGGGGGCCAGATGCTGGACCGATAGGCCGCCTCGCCCCTGGCCAGCACCTGCACGAACAGGGCGTCGGCCCCGATGCGCCGCGCCATCGCGACGGCCGCCTGGACGCCCTCGGGGGTGAGGATGGTGCGCTCCTGCACCCAGAGGCCCACCCGGGCGCCGGGATGCCGTTGGGCCACGACGGCGGAGGTCGGCGACGTGGCGGGCAGGCTCGCCTGCCGGGCCTGCAGGAAGGCACCCGCCGCCGACGCGAGGAAGGCCGCCCCCAGGATCCACCAGCCAGGGCGGCCTCCCCCCACCACGCCCCATCGTCTCGTCGGCGTCGCCCGGTTCATGGTGCGCGAAGAGTACGACCGGGGACGCGTGGACTCCTGTCGCCCGTCGCCGACGGCCGCGTCACGAGAAGCGCAAGAACATCCGGGCCGCCCGCTCGAGGGCCTGCTCCCGCTCGGGGCTCTCCTTGGCGACGCACTCCCGGAAGTGGTCGCTCATCAGGGCCATGGCCACCTTGGAGAGGGCCGCCCTCATGGCGGCCAGCTGCAACACGATCTCCTCGCAGTCGCGCTGGCTCTCCAGCATGCGCTGCACGCCGCGCGCCTGGCCCTCGATGCGCTTCATGCGGTTGACGAGATCCTCGACGCGACGCTGATCCTTGGTGACGACCACCGCTGCCATACCCTCCCCGGTCTGTCGCGCGCGCATGCCTACGGCTGGCTGGCCTCCCGCTGGCCGATGGTGGCCAGGATTTGGTCCAGCAAGACGGTCTCGGGTACGGCGCCCTCGATCTCGCCGGTCTCGTTGATGACCGTCTTGGGGACCCCGTAGACCCCGTAGCGGCTGGCCAGCTCGGGAAACTCGGTGGCCTCGATCATGTCGGCCGTGATGTTGGGATTCTCCATCGCGAACTGGTGGGCCAGCCGCACCGCCCGAGGGCAGTACGGACACGTCGGCGTGACGAAAACCTTGAGGTGCACCGGCACCTCGATGGCCCGCACTCGCTCTCGCACCTCAGGCGTCAGCCGGGTGCGACCGTTGCCCGTGTCCACCACGTCCTCCACCAGCGTCCCAAACTCGTAGCCTGCCGGGATGCCGAAGAACCGCACGTTGCGCCGGCTGCCCTGCGCGTCGGTGACCACGATGGCCGGCACCAGGTCGATCCCGTACTCCCGCAGGGTGTCGAGGTGCAGCTTGCGGTCGTAGACGGCCACCTCCACCTTGTCGGTGGTGGAGGCCATCTCCTGCACCAGCTGGACCGCCTGCTGGCAGTAGGTGCAGGGCCTCTCCCCCGGCACCACCAGCTTGGAGGGGTTCTCGGTGAAGATCAGGAGCCGGGTCTTGCCCTCCATCTTCTCGAAGACCGACTCGAGGTAGCGGCGATCACGCTCGCCGATCAGGGTCGCCATGCGCTTACCCTCCATGCTGCCTTGGCATCGACGGCGCTCGTGGCAGTCGTCGCAACGAGACGCCCGTACCCCGTACCGTATGTTGCCGTGCTGTTGCATACCACGCCGCGTCTCGCCTCGTCAAGCCCCTACCCCTCCCGCCGCAAGGTGGCCGTCACCAGGCAGGCGACGGCGCGCCCCTGCCCGATGTCGCCCAGGCCCTCGGCCCGCTTGCCCTTGATGGAGATGGCCAGGTCTGGCTCGGCGAGCGCCTGGCGGATCTGGGCCGCCATCGCCTCGCGGTACGGCCCGATGCGGGGCGCCTCCGCGATGATGACGGCGTCCACGAAGGTGACCCGGAAGCCCCGCTCGCGCACCCGGGCGTAGGCCTCGCGCAGGAGGAGGCGGCTGTCGGCGCCCTTCAGCTCTGGGGCCGTGTCGGGGAAGAGCGTCCCGATGTCGCCGAGGCAGGCCCCTCCCAGCAACGCATCGGCCAGCGCGTGCAAGAGCGCGTCGCCGTCGCTGTGGCCAGCCAGGCCGCGTTCGAACGGGATGGCGACGCCTCCCAGCCGCAGCGGGCGTCCCTCGACCAGGGGGTGGATGTCGAAGCCCAGGCCCACCCGCACCTCGCCGGGCATCCCTGGCGGCTCAACTGCCATTGCGCCGCTCGACACCCATCCCGCCATCGTGGCGCCAACCCATCAGCGCCTCGGCCACCAGGAGGTCCTCCGGCTCCGTCACCTTGATGTTGGCGGGGTGCCCCAGCACGACCCTCACCGGCTCGCCCATGGCCTCGACCAGGGTGCAGTCGTCGGGACCCTCCAGGTCACGCGCGGCGGCCCGCTCGTGGGCCTCGAGCAGCAGGCGGAAGCGAAAGGCCTGCGGCGTCTGGATGAGCCACAGCCGGCTGCGCTCGGGCGTCAAACTCACCCTGCCGTCCGGGTCGATGACCTTGACCGTCTCGCGTACCGGCAGCCCCAGGGTGGCCGCGCCCGAGCGGCGGGCCTCGTCGAGCACCTTGAGGACCAGGGTCTCCGTCACCAGGGGACGCACGCCGTCGTGGACGACGACGTACTCCCAGTCGACCCCCTCGTCGCGCAGGCTCCACAGGCCGCGCAGCACCGAGTCCTGGCGACGTCGGCCGCCGGCCACGACGCATCGCACCTTGTGCAAGGCGAAGCGGTCGACCACCTCACGGCGTGCGTAGGCGACATCGGCCTCGGGCACGACCAGCACCACGGCGTCGACGGCGTCGCACGCCTCGAAGACCGACAGCGCGTGGACCACCACGGGCTTGCCGCCGAGCGGCAAGAACTGCTTGGCCACGGGAGCCCCCAGGACGCCCGCCATGGGGGAGTGCTGCCACCGCTCCGCCATGCGGCGGCCCTGTCCGGCCGCCACCACGACGGCTCCCGTCATCATGCCGGCATCACGGATGCGACGCCCGCCCGTCGTGCTTGGGGCGAGCGAAGATGAGGCGCCCCGCGGAGGTCTGCAGCACGCTGGTCACCGTCACGTCCACCGTCTCGCCGATGTAACGCCGCCCGCCGTCGACCACGATCATGGTGCCGTCGTCCAGGTAGCCCACGCCCTGCCCCTGCTCCTTGCCGTCACGGATGAGCTGCACCGTCATCTCCTCGCCGGGCAGCACCACCGGCTTGAGCGCGTTGGCCAGCTCGTTGACGTTGAGCACGCCCACGCCGTGCAGGGAGGCCACCTTGTTGAGGTTGAAGTCGCTGGTCACCACGCGGGCGCCCATGCGCTGGGCCAGCTTGATGAGGCGGAGGTCGACGTCGCCACGGCCGTTGGCCTCGACGATCCGAAGATGGATGCCGCGCTCCTTTTGCAACCGCTGCAGCACGTCGAGCCCGCGCCGGCCGCGATTGCGCCGGAGCGGATCGGGGGAGTCGGCGATCCGCTGCAGTTCCTCGATGACGAAGCTGGGCACCACCAGAGTGCCCTCCATGAAGCCCGTGCGGCAGACGTCCCCGATGCGGCCGTCGATGATGGCGCTGGTGTCCAGCAGGACCGGCCGTCCCTGGCCCTGCTCCCTGCCCTCGGCGCTCTCGCCGTCGGCATCCGGCGCAGGGGCACCCTCCACCGGGCGGCGCCGGCGCCCCAGCAGATGCCCGAGCTCGTCTCGCTTGCGCACCCCCACGACCACACCCACGTAGGCCGCCGCCACGGTGACCAGCAGCGGGATGAGGTCGCCGACCACCGGCAGGTCCCGCGGGATGGGCAGCGTCACCAGGAAGGCGATGAGCAACGCCGCGACCATGCCCACGGTGCCCCACAGGAGGTCGCCGGCCGGCATGCGGTGCAGGCGGGCCGTCACGGCCACCAGACCCGCCTCCGCCCACCGGGCGAGCCCGGCGCCCGCCAGCCCCCCCAACAGGGCCAGCCCCAGCGGCAAGGCCAGGCGCTGCGCCAGCGACCCGGCTGCCAGGGCCGAGAGCAACTCCATCGAGGCCAACAGCTCACCGGTCCGGAAGCCCGCTACGCCTCCCAGGACGGCGAGAAGCCACCGCAGCACGGCCGACAGCATGCCGTGCCGTCACCCCCGTGCACCCGCCACTGGTCCTTGCCCGCGTGCTACGTCAACCCAGGATCGCGTCGATGCGGCGCTCCACCTCGTCGGCCGGGAGGCCCTGCGCCAGCACCAGCTCGGAGATGAGGATCTGCCGGGCGCTCTCGAGCATCCGCCGCTCGCCGGTCGAGAGGCCCTTCTCCTTGTCGCGGATGGAGAGGTTGCGGACGACCTCCGCCACCTCGAAGATGTCGCCGCTCTTGATCTTCTCGAGATTGGCCCGATAGCGGCGATTCCAGTTTTGGGACATCTTGGTCTTCTCGCCTTGCAGTACCTCGAAGACCCGGCTGACCTCCTGCGGGCTGATCACCTCGCGCAGGCCGACCTCCTCGACGCTGCGCAACGGGATCATCACCTGCATGTCGCCCATGGGCAGTTTCATGATGTAGTACTGCTGGCGCTGGCCGAGCACCTCTCGCTCCTCGATGGCCTCGATGATCCCGGCCCCGTGCATGGGATAGACGACCTTGTCGCCCACTTTGAACTGCATCAAGGAGACCCCTTACCTCCCGTCCCTCGCAGAGGCCGCACCCTCCCCATGGTAACAGTCTGACAGGCGTACTGTCAAACGAAACGATGCGCAGGCATCTGAGGCATCGCCACGCGCGCTTAGGCGAATCGCTCTCGTCCTGCGTCCTTCTGGCTCCGTCTTGCTCTCTCTAGCGCCGTCACGAGCTGGCCCGGAATGTCGCCCTACAGGTGCCGGTCCAGCAGGACCTGCTCCCGCAGGCGATGGAGCCCCTCCTTGATGGCCTTGGCCCGCACCTCGCCGATGCCCTCGACATCGTCGAGCTGGTCGATGGAGGCCGACAGGATGTTGGGAAGGTGCTGAAACTTCTTCACAAGGTTTTCGATGACGGGCATGGGAAGCCGGGGGATCTTGTGGAGGATGCGATAGCCTCGGGGGACCACGGCCGTCTCCAGGCTGGTCACCTGACCGTGGCCCATGGCCTTGAGGATCAGGTTGACGTCGGGGATCTCGTCCTGGACCGTCCGGCGGCACAGCTCGGCCCAGATGTCGTCGGGATGCCGACCGTCCTGGGCGACCCAGTAGTCGCGGAAGACCAGCACCCCCTCGTCCTCGATCTCGCTCAGCAGCTCCTCCAGCTGCATCTCCACCAGACGCCCCTCGGTGCCCAGCTCGACGACGTATCGGCGGATCTCCGCCGCGATGCGCTCCACCATCTGGGCACGCTGCAGCACCGTGGCGACGTCGAGGAGCGTGGCCAGATCCTCGAACTCGAGGGCCGACAGGTTGACCAGGGACTGCTCGAGCACGCTGCGATAGCGCTCCAGCGTCGACAGGGCTTGATTGGCCTTGGAGAGGATGACGTTGAGATCGCGCAGGACGTACTTGATGTCACCCTTGTACAGGGTTACCATGTTGCGGCGCTGCGAGATGGAGATGACCAGCTCGCCGGTCTGCTTGGCCATGCGCTCCGCGGCCCGATGGCGGGTCCCGGTCTCGAAGGTGGGGATCATGGGATCGGGATTGAGCTGGGCGTTGGCGTACAGGATCCGCTCGGCATCCGAACTGAGCACGATGGCCCCGTCCATCTTGGCCAGCTCGTACAGCGCCGAGGGGTTGAGCTCGGTGTCGACGTGGAAGCCGCCATCCACCAGCTCCAGCACCTGGGGGGTGTCGCCGACGACGATGAGAGCCCCCGTGCGGGCCCGAAGGATGTTTTCGAGGCCTTCACGCAGAGCCGTCCCGGGCGCCACCATCCGCAGCACCCGGGTCAACGCGTCGTCCCGGCTGTCGGCCAACCTCGCGGGTCTCACTCCACTCCCGGCGCCCCCGGGTGCCCTCTCCCACCGAGCACGCGGGCTCGTCGACACCTAGTCATTATAGCATCGGGCCCCGAGCGCCCACAACGGGGCAGCCGTCTCGCCGGCCGCCCCTCGACAGGGGCCTCTCACGCTGAAGCAGAGGAGGGAGGTCGTCGACCCATGGAGGTCGATCCGCTGTCCGGCGTGCCACCCCTCAAGCCGCAGGTGTCCCCCGAGGCATGGGAACGGCTCGACATCCGCATCGGCCAGGTGGTGGAGGCCTGGCCCGCTGAGCACACGCACCGCCCGGCCTACCGGCTCGTCATCGACTTCGGTCCTTTGGGGCGGCGCACCTCGAGTGCGCAGATCACCGCCCTTTACACGCCCGAGCAGCTGGTAGGGCGGTCGGTCGTGGCGGTCGTCAACCTTCCACCCAAGCGGGTGGGCGGTTTCAAGTCGGAGGTGCTGGTGCTGGGCGCCGTGGACGGGGAGGGCCGCGTCGTGCTGCTGGAGCCGGAGCGCCCCTGCCCGCCCGGCCTGCCCGTGGGATGAGGCCGTCGGGCCGACCGGGGGCGCGGCTCACGGGACCCGCTCCACTACCAGGGCGACGGCTTCGCCGCCGCCGATGCAGAGGGTGGCCAGACCCCGCCGAGCTCCCCGCTGCTCCATCGCGAACAGCAGCGTGACCAAGACCCGTGCGCCGCTGGCCCCGATGGGATGCCCCAGGGCGATGGCGCCCCCCCGGACGTTGACCCGCCCCGGATCCAGGCCCAGCTCGCGGATGGCCACCATGGGCACCACCGCGAAGGCCTCGTTGATCTCGTAGAGGTCGATGGCGGACGCATCGAGACCTGCCTTGCCCAGGACCCGGCGGATGGCCGCGATGGGCGCCACGGTGAACCACTCGGGGTCGGTGGCGGCCTGGGCCTGCGCCACGATGCGCGCCATGGGGCGCAGACCCATCCGCGACGCCACGGGCTCCGCCACGACGACGACGGCTGCGGCGCCGTCGCTGATGCTGGAGGCGTTGCCCGGGGTGACGGTGCCCTCCGCCTTGAAGGCGGGCTTCAACTGGCGGAACCGGCTCTCGACCAGGCGCCCGGGCTCCTCGTCCTCGTGCACCTCGTGGCGCTCCCCCCTGCCATCCTCCCACTGCACGGGCACGATCTCCCGTGCCAAGGCCCCCTCGGTCATCGCCGCCCGTGCCCGCCGATAGCTCTCCAGGGCATAGTCGTCCTGTTCCTGCCTGGAGAAGCCCCGGCGCTCGGCCAGCAGCTCGGCGCAGCTGCCCATGTGACAGTCGTTGTAGACGTCCCACAAACCGTCGTGGATCATGGTGTCGACCAGACGGCCGTGGCCCATGCGCAACCCGGCCCGGGCGCCCTGCACCACGTAAGGGGCGTTGGACATGCTCTCCATGCCCCCCGCCACCACCACGTCGGCATCCCCGCTCGCGATGGCCTGCGCGGCCAGCATGACGGCCTTGAGCCCCGAGCCGCACATCTTGTTGATGGTGAGGCAAGGCACCCCACGGGGCAGGCCGGCCAGCAGGGCGGCCTGTCGTGCAGGGGCCTGCCCGAGGCCCGCTCCCAGGACGTTGCCCATGATCACCTCGTCGACGTCCTCGGGCCGCACGCCCGAGCGCTCCACGGCCCCCCGGATGGCCGATGCGCCCAGCTGCGGCGCTGAAAGCGCGCTCAAAACGCCCAGGAAGGCTCCGATGGGCGTGCGGGCCGCCCCGACGATGACCGCCTCCCGCATGCGACGATGCCCCCCGTCCGTCGATCGGCGCCCCCGTCAGGGCGAGCGCCTGCGCGTGAAGCCCATCCGCTCGCGGGCCTCCTGGAGCACCTCCCGTGCCACCCGGCGGGCCCGCTCGGCGCCTGCCGCCGCGATCTCCGAGGCCGTCTCCGGCCGGGCCGCCAGCTCGGCGTAGCGGGCCTGGATGGGCCGCAGCACCTCGATCAGGGACTCGGCCACGGCCTGCTTGAGGTCGACGTAGCGCAGGGTGCCCTGGCGGTAGTGGTCGAGGAAGTGCCGGCACGTCTCGGCCGGCGCGGCCGCCTCGAGCAAGGTGAAGAGGTTGCGCACGCCGGGGCTCATCTCGTCGCCCCTGGGCCCCACGTCGGTCACGGCCCGCCGCACCTTGTCGCGGATGGTCTCGGGTGGATCCAGCACCGAGATGGCCCCCTCGGGCTCGCTCTTGGACATCTTGCGGGTCGGATCGTCGAGGGACATGATGCGAGCCGCCTGCGTGAGCAGAGGCTCGGGCTCCGGAAACGTCTCCCCGAAGAGCTGGTTGAACTTGCGCGCCAGGTCCCGGGTCAGCTCCAGGTGCTGCACCTGATCCTCACCGACTGGCACCCGGTCGGCCTTGTAGAGCAGGATGTCGGCGGCCATCAGCACCGGGTAGTTGAGCAGCCCGGCGTAGACGGACTCGGCGTGCTTGCGCGCCTTGTCCTTGAACTGGGTCATCCGCTGCAGCTGCCCCAGGGGCGTGATGCAGTTGAGCAGCCAGGCCAGCTCCGTGTGCTCCGGCACGTCGGACTGGACGAAGATGGTGGAGCGCTCGGGGTCCAGACCCGCGGCCACGTTGACCAGGAGGGCCTGGCGCACCCGCTCCGGCATCTCCCGGGGGTCGTAGGGCACCGTGATGGCGTGGTAGTCCACGATGCAGAAGAAGCACGGATGCTGCGACTGGAGCTCGACCCAGTTGCGGATGGCGCCGAAGAGGTTGCCGACATGGATCATGCCGCTGGGCTGGATGCCGGAGAAGACCACATGCTGCGTCATGGAAGGGACTTCGCACCTCCTGGTCCGGCGGTCGGTCGGGGCTCTGGGGGCCGCACCTTGCGCCCATTATACCATCGCGGCCTTTTCCCGACCCGGGCCCTGTGGTTTAATAGGCGGCGGGCGACGTGAGCACGCACTCGGCAGACTGGCGGCGCAACGTCTACATCGTAGCCGGCGGGGTCTTCATCGCGGCGATGGGCTTCTCCATCGTCGCCCCGTTTCTGCCTGCCCTGGTGACCGAGGTGGGCGTCTCCTCGGGCACGGCATTCTGGTCAGGCATGGTCCTGGCCGTCAACTTCGTCACCTCGAGCCTGATGGCACCGGTCTGGGGCTCCATCGCCGACCAGGTCGGCAAGCGGCCGATGATGGTGCGGGCCGGTCTGGGCATCGCCCTCACCTACGTCTTCATGGCCCGGGCGCGGTCGGTCTGGGACCTGCTCATCTGGCGGGCCGTCAACGGCCTGCTGGCAGGCTACATCCCGGCCGCCAACGTGCTGGTCGCCACCAACACTCCCGACAGCCACCTGGGGCGCGCGCTGGGCCTCCTCCAGGCCGCCTCGGCCGCCGGCACCATCAGCGGGCCGCTCATCGGCGGGGTGGCGGCGCAGCTCCTGGGGCCACGCGGCGCCATGCTGGTGGCCGCCGGGCTGCTGGCCCTGGCCGGGCTCCTGCCCGTCTTGAGCGGCATCCAGGAGCGGGTCCAGCCGCAGGGCCCCGTCGACTGGCGGCAGGTCGGCCAGCGGGTGGTACTCGACGTGCAAGAGGCCCTGGCCGACCCCGGCGTCTCCCGGCTGTTCGGGCTGCAGCTCCTGTTCAGCATGGCGCAGGTGATGACCCAGCCCACGCTGCCCCTCTACGTGGCCACCCTGGTGAGCCGCGACGTCGCCCTGGTGACCGGCATGGTCTACTCGGCCGCCGGCATCGCGACCGCCGTCGGCGCGCCGGCGGCGTCGCGGTGGGGCGATCGGGACCCGGTGGCGCTGCTGCGCTGCGGCATCGTGGCCGCCAGCCTCACGCACGCGGCCCAGGCGCTGGTGCCTCATCCCCTCTTCCTGGCGGGAGCCCGGCTCGCCTTCGGGCTCAGCGGGAGCGCGGTGGTGGTGGCCTCGGGCGTGCTGCTGGCGCGTCGCACCCCCCCGGAGCACCGGGGCCGCGCCTTCGGCGTGCTGCAGTCCGTCAACGGGGCGGGGGCCGTGGCAGGGCCCCTGCTGGGAGGGGCCCTGGGCGAGGTGGCCGGTCTGGCGGCCCCCTTCTGGGCGGGAGCAGTGGTGATCGGCGTCGCCTACTGGGTCACCCTGCGCTCGGCCGCCGCGCTCGACCGGCCTCCGCGGCGCCGGTGCCGTCCCGTGAGCCCGAGGGCCGCGAGCCGTCGCCGCCGGTGGAGGTCGACCGGTGGGCGGCGATGACCGGCTCGACCTCGTCCGCCGCCCGCCGCAGCAGCTCGGCCGAGCGACGCAGCGCCTCCAGCTCGTCGGGCGCCAGCGGGAGGTCCACCATGCGCTCGACGCCCGACCACCCCACCACGCACGGCATGCCCAGGTAGATGTCGCGGATGCCCTGCCACTCCTCGACGTACGTCGAGATCGTCAGGACCGAGCGCTGATCCTGCAGGATGCTCTCCACCAGCCGCGCCACCGCCAGCGCGACGGCGTAGTAGGTGGCGCCCTTGCGCCGGATGATCTCGTAGGCGGCGCCCCGCACCTCTTCGAAGATGCGCTGGAGGGCCCCGTCGTGCACCGCCTGCTCCCACGTGGGGCCCAGCTCCGCCAACCTCACCCCGGCGATGTGGGCCAGGCTCCAGGCGACCAGCTCCGAGTCGCCGTGCTCCCCGATGACGTAGGCGTGCACGCTTCGCGGGTCCACGCCGAAGTGCTGCCCCAGCAGGAAGCGCAGACGGGCCGTGTCGAGCAGCGTCCCCGAGCCGATGACCCGGGAGGCCGGCAGTCCCGAGCACTTGTAGGCGACGTAGCTCAGGACGTCGACGGGATTGGTGACGACCAGCAGGATGCAGCCGGGGGCGTGGCGCACCACCTGCCTCGTCACCTCGGCCATGATGGTCGCGTTGCGCTGCAAGAGCTGCAGTCGTGTCTCCCCCGGCTTCTGGGCGACGCCGGCCGCGACGATGACCAGGTCGGCGCCGGCGAGGTCGGGGTAGTCACCCGCCCGGATGCTCAAGGGCGCGGCCAGGGGGATGCCGTGGTTGAGGTCCATCGCGTCACCCTCGGCCTTGGCCCGGTTGATGTCGACCAGCACGATCTCGCAGTGCACGCCGCGCACCAACAGCGTGTAGGCCACGGTGGACCCGACCAGTCCGCTCCCCACGATCCCCACCTTGGGTGTCCGTGGATCGGTCCGCAAGGGCCTCGCCTCCTCCCGTCGGGGCCTCTCCCCGATACGGTCGGACGGCCGACGCACCCGGCCGCCCGACACCTGGACCCCCTGTAGCCTGCCCCCGATCAGCGATGAGCCCGCGCGAGCTCCTCCTTCTTGCCGAAGGTGATGGAGCCGTCGACGGCGTCCACCACGATGGTATCGCCCTCGTGGAAGCGACCCTTGAGCATCTCGTCGGAGAGGGGGTTTTCCACCAGGCGCTGGATGGCCCGGCGCAACGGCCTCGCCCCGAAGTCGGGATCGAATCCCTCGTCGGCCAGCACCTCCTTGGCCGCCTCGGTGAACTCCACCTTGATGCCCCGCTCCTCCAGGTCGGCGGCCACCCGCCTGAGCAGGATGTCGATGATCTGCCGGATGTGCTCCTTGTTGAGGGCGTGGAAGACGATGACCTCGTCGATGCGGTTGAGGAACTCGGGCCGGAAGGTGCGCCGCAGCTCCTCGAGCACCTTCTTCTTCATGGTCTCGTAGGCGTCGCGCTCGTCCTCCGTGGCGCGGAAGCCGAGGCGCGCCTGGCGGTGGATCTCCTGCGCCCCCACGTTGGAGGTCATGATGACCACCGTGTTGCGGAAGTCGACGGTGCGCCCCTTGGCGTCGGTCAACCGCCCATCCTCCAGCACCTGCAGCAGCACGTTGAAGACCTCGGGGTGGGCCTTCTCGATCTCGTCGAGCAGGATGACGGAGTAGGGCCGGCGGCGCACCCGCTCGGTGAGCTGGCCGCCCTCCTCGTAGCCCACGTAGCCCGGGGGCGCGCCCACCAGCCGGGAGACGGTGTGGCGCTCCATGTACTCCGACATGTCGATGCGGATCATGGCGTCCTCGTCGCCGAATAGGGCCTCGGCCAGGGCCTTGGCCAGCTCCGTCTTGCCCACGCCCGTGGGGCCCAGGAAGATGAAGGAGCCGATGGGCCGCCGCGGATCCTTGAGCCCGGCGCGGGCTCGCCGGATGGCCCGGGAGACCGCGTCGATGGCCTCGTCCTGACCCACGACCCGGCGATGGAGCACCTCCTCCAGGTGCAGCAGCCGCTCCGTCTCCTCCTGCTGCAGCTTGGAGACCGGGATGCCGGTCCAGGCCGAGACCACCTGGGCGATGTCCTCGGCCGAGACGACGCCCTCCGTGCGGCTGCGGGAGTTCTTCCACTCCTGGCGCTTGTGCTCCAGCTCCTCCCGCATCTGCTGCTCCTTGTCGCGCAGCGCCGCGGCCTTCTCGAACTCCTCGTTCTTGATGGCCGCCTCCTTCTCCGTCTGGATCTCCTGGATGGCCTCCTCGAGCTGCTTCAACTCGGGCGGGGCGATGAGCGCTTGCAGCCGCACCCGGGAGCCGGCCTCGTCGATGAGGTCGATGGCCTTGTCGGGCAAGAACCGGTCCGTGACGTACCGATCCGACAGCCGGGCGGCGGCCACCAGGGCCTCGTCCGTGATCTTCACCCGATGATGGGCCTCGTAGCGATCCCGCAACCCCTGCAGGATGGCGATGGTCTCCTCCACCGTCGGCTCATCCACCATGATGGGCTGGAAGCGCCGCTCCAGGGCCGCGTCCTTCTCGATGTGCTTGCGGTACTCGTCTACGGTGGTGGCGCCGATGCACTGCAGCTCCCCGCGGGCCAGGGCCGGCTTGAGGATGTTGGAGGCGTCGATGGCCCCCTCCGCGGCGCCGGCGCCCACGATGGTGTGCATCTCGTCGATGAAGAGGATGATGTCGCCCGAGTTGCGGATCTCGTCCATCACCTTCTTGAGGCGCTCCTCGAACTCGCCGCGGAACTTGGAGCCCGCCACCACGGCCGCCAGGTCCAGGGTGACCACGCGCTTGTTGAGCAGCGTCTCCGGCACGTCCCCGGCCACGATCTTCTGGGCGAGCCCCTCCACGACGGCGGTCTTGCCGACGCCCGGCTCGCCGATGAGGACGGGGTTGTTCTTGGTGCGCCGGGAGAGCACCTGGATGACCCGCTGGATCTCCTGCTCCCGCCCGATGACCGGATCCAGCTTGCCCTCGCGGGCCAGCTCCGTCAGGTCGCGCCCGTACTGATCCAGCGTCGGTGTCTTGCGGCTCCGAGCCATCTTGGCCTGCGGTGGGGTGGAGCCGCCCAGCAGCTCCACCACCGTGCGGCGCACCTTGTCGAGATCGGCCCCCATGTTGCGCAGCACCTGGGCGGCCACGCCCTCCCCCTCGCGGATGAGGCCCAGGAGGATGTGCTCGGTGCCGATGTAGGTGTGGCCCAGCTGGCGCGCCTCGTCGAAGGCCAGCTCCAGCACTCGCTTGGCCCGCGGCGTGAAGCCGATCTGGCCGGTGGTGGTGCCCTCGCCGCGGCCGATCACCTTCTCCACCTCCGCCCGGACCCGCTCCAGGCTGATGCCCATGCTCTGCAGCGCCCGGGCCGCCACGCCCTCGCCCTCGGCGATGAGGCCCAGCAGGATGTGCTCGGTGCCAACCACGTTGTGGCCAAGACGCCGGGCCTCTTCCTGCGACAGGACCACGACCCGCTGGGCACGTTCGGTGAATCGCCCAAACATGTCGCACCACCCGCTCCTTCCAGCCGCTACGCCTGCGCCGCCTCCTGCAGGCGGATGCGTTCTCGTATCAGAGCCGCCCGGTGCACGTCCCGCTCGGCCGGCGCCAGCTCCCGCCCCATGAAGCTCTGGAGATGGGCCGGGCGGATCAGCACCAGCAGCTCCTTCAGAATGCGCTGGTCGAGCCCCTTGATGATACCCAGGTCGATGCCGAGCCGCACGTCGGAGAGCCGCTGCATCGCCTCCTGGGAGGTGATGGCCCGAGAGTAGCGCAAGACCCCGTAGGAGCGCCAGACCCGATCCTCCAGGGCGGCCCGGTCGGCCACCAGCCGCTGCCGGGCAGCACGCTCCTGGGTGATGACCTCGCGAGCCAGATTGGACAGATGCTTGAGGATCTCGTCCTCGCTGCGGCCCAGGCTCACCTGGTTGGAGATCTGGAAGATGTTGCCCACCGACTCGGTCCCCTCGCCGTACAGCCCGCGCACCGCCACGCCGAAGCGCGCCACCGCACTCAAGACCTGCTGCAGCATGCCGGTGAGGGCCAGGGCGGGCAGGTGCAGCATCACCGAGGCCCTCAAGCCCGTGCCGACGTTGGTGGGCCAGGCCGTCAGGTAGCCTACCCGTTCCGAGAAGGCATACTCCAGCGTCTCCGAGAGGCGGTCGTCGATCCGGTCGGCCAGATCCAGGGCCTGCTCGAGCTGGAAGCCCGCGAACAGCGTCTGCAGACGCAGGTGATCCTCCTCGTTGATCATGAGGCTGACCGACTCGTCGTCTCGCAGCGCCAGGGCCTTCTCCCGCACGTCCTGGGTGTGCATGGGGCTGATCAGGTGCCGCTCCACCAGGAGCTCCCGCTCCAGGGGCGCGATCTCGCTCATCCGCGAGAAGGTGAGGGGGCCGCCCGAGGCGCGGTCGAGGGACAGGATGGCCTGCCGGCACCGGGTCGCCACCTCGCGCAGCTGCTCCGGCGTGGCGACGCCGGGGAAGGGGATGCCCTCGACGTTGCGCGCCAGGCGCACCCGGGTGCCCAGGACCACGTCGGACTCGGGCCCATCGCCCACGATCCACCCCCGGACGTGACGGCGCACCATGTCCTCGAAGCTCACCGGTCGCTGCCCCCCCTCTCCAGCTCCCGGATGCGATCCCGCAACTGGGCCGCCCGCTCATACTGTTCGGAGGCGATGGCCTCTTGCAGCTCCTCGCGAAGGCGCCCCAGCTCCCGGCGTCGCAGCGACTCGCCGCGCTCCCGCGGGCGCTTGCCGGCATGCTCCGTGGCCCCGTGGAGCCGCTTGAGCACCGGCCGCAGCGCCCGTTCGAAGGTGACGTAGCACTGGCTGCAGCCCAGCTGCCCCAGCCGCTTGAAGTCCGACCACGACAGCCCGCAGTTGGGGCAACGGGTAGCCGCCCGGGTCGTCGTCTCCTGGCCCGCCCCCGTCTCCACGAAGGGTAGATCGAAGAAGGACTTCATCAGCTCCTCGAAGGTGGCGCCGAAGGGCGTCGCCTGCAGCTCACCCGTCTCGCGGGCGCAGGGCTCGCACAGGTGCAGCTCGGTCTTGACCCCGTTGTCGATGC
This sequence comes from Limnochorda sp. LNt, assembly GCF_035593265.1. Taxonomy (GTDB): domain Bacteria; phylum Bacillota; class Limnochordia; order Limnochordales; family Geochordaceae; genus Geochorda; species Geochorda subterranea. The sequence continues at coordinate 2,574,422 of NZ_CP141614.1, forward strand.
GCACCTTGTGCACGGTCGCCGGACGAGTGCCGCAGCGCTGGCACATCATCGCCGACCCTCCCGTCCGTCGCTGCCCTCGGTAAGGCTACGCGTCGCTGACCTCCATGAACCGCACCATCAGCATGCTCCGCAGCAGCGCCGCCCGTACCCGGTCCCGGAGGGCCGGGACGGGCACCCACTCCGTCTGGCTGCGCATGGCCGCCCGCCAGACCGCCGCCTCCCGGGCGCCGATGAGCCGGGCCTGCTGCAGGCGCTCCACCACAGCATCGGCCTCGCTGCACGTCACGGCGTCACCCAGCCGCTCGATCAGGGCCTGCAGGAGGGACGCCCGATCCGGCTGCGCAGGGGCGAGCCGCATGATGCGGATGAAGCCTCCGCCGCCCCGGCGGCTCTCGACCAGGTAGCCGTGGCGCGGGGTGAAGCGGGTCTCCAGCACGTAGGTGATCTGCGACGGCACGCACGCGAACCGCCCCGCCAGCTCGACCCGCCGGATCTCCACCCAGGGCGCCCCGGTGCGCTCGAACAGCTCCTTGATGTGGCGCTCGATGGCGTCGGCCAGCGAAGCCATGGAGCTGGCGATCCCCCGCTTCCGACGTCCGTGTCGTGGTCGGATTTGACCTTCCTTGACCTTCCGACGGCATTATCGCGCCTCGATGCGGGGCGCGCAAGGGAGGGGACCGGGCTCAGCCGCTGCGCTTCAGCTTGCCGTGCCGCATGGCGTAGCGGGCTCCCGCCCGGAAGACCCAGAAGCCCACCGGGATGAAGAGGGCCGCCATGCCCAGCAGAATGGCCACGTCTCCCATCAGGGCCCCCGTCGGGGCGCCGTCGATGAGAGCCGCCCGCGTCGCCTGCAGCGTGTACGTGCCCGGGCTGACGTAGGCCAGAGGCCGGAGCCACCCCGGCAGCGCCGAGACGTCGTAGTAGACACCCGACACCAGCAGGAGCGCGGCCTGGAAGATGTTGGTGGCCTGGGCTCCCTTCTCGGTGGAGAGCAGGGGCAGCACGGAGGCCATCAGCCCCAGCCCGATGAAGGAGAGGCCGGCCACGGCCAGCACGAGGCCCGCGCCACCCAGGTTGGCTCCCGCCAGGTCGAGCCGGAAGAAGGCCGCCACCGCGGCCAGCAGGATGGCCGTGCGCAGCGAGGCGTAGGCGATGGCCCACAGGCAGTTGCCGCCCAGGTAGGTGAGCAGGTGGATGGGTGCCATGAAGGTGTACTCGATGGTGCCCTCCCATCGCTCCCACTGGACGGCCTGGCCCACCTCGCTGAAGACGACGGACAGGAAGCTCCACAACAGCGCGCCGGTCAACAGGTAGAGCACCAGCCGCGGGTCGGCCTGGATGCCGGGGGCGCCGACTCCGATGAGCCCGATGCTGACGCTGTTGACGATGGTGTAGACGAGGAAGACCAGCTCCCAGCCCAGGTATCGCCGGGCGAGGTTGAAGTTGCGCTCCACGAAGGCCAGCGAGGAGCGCAGCTCCCGGAGCACCTCGACCTTGCTCACGACTCTTCGACCTCCGCTTCCTCGTGCGGGCGCCACTCGCTGCCCGTCAGCTCGAAGAACAGCTCCTCCAGGCTCATCTCGCGTCCCGGCCGTGATCGCTTGAGCTCCTCCGGCGTGCCCATGGCGACCAGACGACCGTCCTTGAGGAAGGCGATGCGACCGCACAGCCGCTCCGCCTCCTGCATGTCGTGCGTCGTCAGGAGCACCGTCGCGTCGTGCTGGTCGTGCAGCTCCTGCACGAAGTCTTGCACCTCCCGCTTGGAGCGGGGGTCGAGCCCTGTCGTCGGCTCGTCGAGCAGGAGCAGCACCGGCGCGGTGAACAGAGCTCGGGCGATGGCCACCTTCTGCTGCATGCCCCGGGAAAGGTCCTCCAAGGGTGCGTCCAGCTTGGCCCGGGGAAGCCCCATGCGTCGCAGGATGTCGATGGCGCGCTCCCGGGCCTCCTTGGGCGGCAGGTCGTACAGCCGCGCGGCGTAGCTCAGGTTCTCCAGGGCCGACAGCTTCTTGAAGAAGGCGGCCTCCACGGAGACCCGGTTGATGAGACGGCGCACCTCGCGCTGCTCGGCGACCACGTCGCGCCCGAAGACGTGGATGCTCCCCTCGTCGGGCAGCAACAGGGTCGACAGCAGCCGCACCAGCGTCGACTTGCCGGAGCCGTTGGGCCCGATGATCCCGAAGATCTCCCCGCGGCGCACCGACAGCGACAGGTCCTGCACGGCGGCCACCTTGCGAGGCGGCCGACGCAGGCGGCCGATGATGGTCGCCAGCCGGCCCGCCACGCCCCGCCATCGGCCGTTGGAGCCGGCGACGGCGTGCGATCCGGCGGAGTCGTCCTCTCCGGCGGCGCCCTCGTCGTGGACGTAGAAGTACTTGCTGACGTGTCGACACTCGACGGCGGTCGGCTGTTGCAAGGTACGACACCCCTCCGAATGACCGGTGGACCCCAGCGAAAGGCGACGGACGACGGTGGCGACACCCGGCAGCGAGCAAAGATAGGACGCGACCACCCCCGGCCCCCGGCCCGCGGGGACCGCCTCGAGCTGGCCGCGTCCTGCAGCAGGTCAGATGCGCATGGCGGCCTCATCGTAGCGCGAGAGCGCCCACGCTGTCAATCTCCGGTCACGGCGCTCATATCCTCCAGCCGAGGAGGCTGTCCACTGCCTTGGTCAACTGGGTGTGGGCCTTTTTGCTGCTGTCGGGCGTCGTCCTGGCCGCGGCGCGGGGGGAGCCAGGCCTGGTGTCGGAAGCCGTGGCCGCCGGCGCCGGCCGGGCCGTGCAGCTGGCCGTCCCCCTGTCGGCGGCCATCATGCTCTGGACGGGGCTCATGCAGATCGCCGACGACGCGGGGCTGACCCGGTGGCTCTCTCGGGTGCTGCTGCGGCCGGCACGTCGGCTCTTTCCCGGCGTCCCGGCCGACGACCCCGCGATGGGCGCCATCTTGATGGCCCTCAGCGCCAACGTCCTGGGACTGGGCAACGCAGCCACGCCGCTGGGGCTCAGGGCGATGCGCGAGCTGCAGCGCCTCAACCCCGACCCGGCCCGGGCCTCTCCGGCCATGTGCACGCTTTTGGCGTTGTCGACCTCGAGCCTCACGATGGTGCCGACCGGTGTCATCGCCCTGCGGGCGGCCGCCGGGGCCCGCCAGCCCGCCGACGTCCTGGTGCCCACGCTGCTGGCGACCGCCTGCTCGACGGCGGTGGCCCTGCTGGCCGACGCCTACCTGCGTCGCCGCTACGGCATCCGAGGCAGGTGAGCGCATGACCCCCGCGTGGCTGGACGGGGTGGCGCGCTGGACCGTCCCCGTCATGATCGGCCTCATCGTCGGCATCGGCGCGGCCCGGGGCGTGCCGGTCTACGAGAGCTTCGTGCGAGGCGCCAGGAGCGGGCTCGCCGTCACGCTGCGGGTCCTGCCCTACATGGTGGCGATGCTGTCGGCCACGGAGCTCTTCCAGCAGTCGGGCGCCATGGACCTGGTCATGGCGCCGTTGCACCCGCTGACCGCATGGCTCGGCATCCCTGCAGTCGTCCTGCCGATGGCCGTCATCCGCCCCCTCTCCGGCTCCGCCGCGTCGGGCTACCTGGCGCACCTCCTGCAGACGCACGGCCCCGACTCGCTGGTGGGGCGGCTGGCCTCGGTCATGCAGGGGAGCACCGAGACCACCCTCTACGTCATCACCGTCTACCTGGGGTCGGTGGGCATCCGGGATCCCCGGTGGGCCCTGACGGCCGGCCTGCTGGCCGATGCCGCCGGATTCGCAGCCTCGGTGATGGCCGTGCGCTTCATGGGCTGGCAGTAAGGCCTGGCATGTGTCGCGCGCATTTCCAAGGGCCAGGCGGTGCCTGGCCTGATAAGATGGTCCCATGCGTCATGCTGATCCATGGCATGCCCGGCGAGTCCGGGGCAGGCACCCCTCAGGGCCCCGCGTGCCGCCGGGGCTGGTCCGGAGGGGATGGGATCGCCGGCTCGCCGCCCGCTTTCCGCCCAATCCCTACGTCCAGCGGCTGGTGAGGGCCGCGCGAGCGATGGGGATCGCCTTCGAGCCGAGTCCGCTGCCCGAGCAGTGGATGTATCACCCGGGGCGGCGGGCCATCCTCATCTGGGGACCCGACCTGAGCCACCAGTCGCTCTCCTATCTGGTGGTCATCATGGCCCATGAGCTGGGGCACGCCCTCGACTTCGAGCGGCGCCGCTGCGCGGCTGCCATGCTGGGACATGGCCAGGTCTCGGGCCACGAGCTGGAGATGGAGCAGGCGGCGTGCGTCGAGGGATTCCTGCTGCTCAAGCGGCTCGCCATCCCGGTCAGCCTGCGTCAATACCTGATGATGCTGGAGCCGCCGCTGGCGGGGCGGGTCCAGGCCGATCTGGAGGCCCGTCTGTGCTGCCTGCTGGATCGGTGGGGCCCCGCCTTCGCCCGAGCGGCGGCCACCCGCTCCGTCCCTGGCGTGGCCCTGCCGCCCGTCGCCTAGGTGGCGGGACCGGCCCCGATGGCGGCCAGAGGTAACCCCCCGGCGCGCGACGTATCCTAACGTAGCGGGCTTCTCCGCGGGCAGGAGTCGCGAGCCTCGGCTCCCCGGCACGCGAGGGAGGGGGGATCTGTGTGCCCCAGTATGCACGGATGAAAACCGCCATCCCCGGCCCCAGGGCGCAGGAGCTGCTGGCGCTGATGCGGCGCTACGTACCCGACGCGATGGCGCCGGCGGTGCCGACGGTCATCGCCCGGGCCCGCGGGGCGCTGGTCGAGGATGTGGACGGCAACCAGTTCATCGACTTCGCGGGCGGCATCGGCGTGCTCAACGTGGGCCACGCTCCGCCCGAGGTCGTCCAGGCCATCGTCGAGCAGGCGGGGCGCTTCTTGCACACCGACTTCACCGTGGTCCCCTACGAGCCCTACATCCGGCTGGCCCAGCGGCTGGCTGCCAAGGCCCCCGGCAGCAGCCCCAAGAAGGTGGCCTTCTTCAACTCCGGCGCCGAGGCGGTGGAGAACGCTGTCAAGTTGGCCCGATACGCCACCGGCCGCGCCGGGATCATCGCGCTGGAGGGCGCCTTCCACGGCCGCACCTACATGGCGATGACGCTGACCAGCAAGGCCAAGCCCTACAAGGCCCGCTTCGGGCCCTTCGTGCCCGAGGTGTACCGGGTGCCGGCTCCCTACTGCTACCGGTGCCCGCTGGGGCTGAGCTACCCGCAGTGCGGCCTGGCGTGCGTGCAGGCCCTCGAGCGCGCTCTGGTGACCATGGTCGCCCCCGAGGCGACGGCCGCGGTCATCGTCGAGCCGGTGCAGGGCGAGGGCGGCTTCGTGGTCCCGCCTCCGGAGTACCTGCAGGCCGTGCGGGAGCTGACGGCCCGCCACGAGATCCTGCTCATCGCCGACGAGATCCAGTCGGGCTTCGGTCGCACGGGGCGCTTCCTGGCCATCGAACACTTCGGGGTGGAGCCCGACATCGTCACCGTCGGCAAGTCCATCGCAGCGGGCCTCCCCCTCTCGGGCGTCATCGCGCGGGCCGACCTCTACGACCGGCTCGGGGAGGGCGTGGTGGGCGGCACCTTCGTGGGCAACCCCGTGGCCTGCGCCGCCGGCCTGGCGGTGCTGGACCAGATCGAGCGCCAGGACCTGGTGGCCAGGGCCGAGCGGATCGGGGCGATCGCCCGGCGCCGGATGGAGGCCATGATGGAGCGGATCCCCCTCATCGGCGACGTGCGGGGGTTGGGGGCCATGGTCGGCATGGAGCTGGTGCGAGACCGCCGCACCAAGGAGCCCGCGGACCAGGAGACCTCCCGCATCCTGCGGCGCTGCGCCGAGCGAGGCCTCATCTGCATCAAGGCTGGCATCTACGGCAACGTCATCCGCTTGCTGGTGCCCCTCGTCGTGGAGGAGGACCAGCTCCAGGAGGGGCTCGAGATCCTCGAGCAGGCCGTCCTCGAGGAGGCCGGGGTGCGGAGCTGACCCGACGCCCTGCGGGCCGACGACGCGACGGGGCCACCGGCGGGGCACCACCGGTGGCCCCGGGGCCCTTCAGGTGCCCACGAGCCCCAGCTGCCGACCGGCCTTCTCGAAGGCCTCCAGGGCCTGGTCGAGCTCGGAGTGGCTGTGCTCGGCCGTCACGATGGTCCTCACGCGGGCCTTGCCGCGGGGCACGGTCGGGTAGACGATGCCCTGCGCGAAGACCCCGTGCTCGAAGAGCAGGTCCGAGAGGCGCAGGGCCCTCTCCTCCTCGCCGACGATGACCGGCGTGATGGGCGTCTCGCTGATGCCCGTGTCGTAGCCCATCCGGCGCAGGCCCTCCTTGAAGTAGCGGGTGTTGTCCCACAGGCGCTGGATGCGCTCGGGCTCCCGCTCCAGCACGTCGAAGGCGGCCAGGCACGCGGCCGTCACCGCCGGCGGGTGCGAGGTGGAGAAGAGGTAGGGGCGCGCCCGTGCGATGAGGTAGTCGATGAGCGTGCGGCTGCCGGCCACGTAGCCGCCCAGGACGCCGATGGCCTTGGAGAGGGTCCCCACCTGGATCTCCACCTGGCCGTGCAGCCCGAAGTGATCGACGCTGCCCCGTCCGTGGGTGCCCAGGACGCCGCTGGCATGGGCGTCGTCCACCATGACGATCGCGCCGAACTCGCGCGCCACCCGGACGATGTCGGGCAGCGGCGCGATGTCACCATCCATGCTGAAGACCCCGTCGGTGACGACCAGGATGCGCCGGGCCTTGGGCCGGGCCTCCTCCAGCAGGCGGCGCATGGCGTCGACGTCCCGGTGGGGGAAGATCCGGATCTCGGCGCGGGAGAGGCGGCAGCCGTCGATGATGCTGGCATGGTTGAGCTCGTCGCTGATGATGACGTCCTCTCGACCCAGGATGGCGGCCACGGTCCCCGCGTTGGCGGTGAAGCCCGACTGGAAGACCAGCGCGGCCTCGGTGCCCTTGAAGCCGGCGATGCGGCGCTCCAACTCCTCGTGCATGCGCAGGGTGCCGACGATGGGCCGCACCGCCCCCGACCCGACACCCCACTCGCGCACGGCCCGCTCGGCTGCCTCCTTGAGGGCGGGATGGGTGGCCAGGCCGAGGTAGTTGTTGGAGGAGAGGTTGATCACCCGCCTCCCGTCGATGACCGCCACGGCTCCCTGGGGGCTGTCGAGCACCCGCGGGTGGCGAAACAGCCCGCGCTGGCGCAGGTCGGACAGCTCCGCCTCCAAGAACGCCAGCGCCGCGTCAGCGGACGGTCCTGCCATCGTCGTCGCCTCCCTCGCCAGGGCCCTCACGACCCCGGGATCTCCAGCACGATCTTGCCGCACTGGCCGCTGGCCAGGAGCTCGAACGCCTCCTCGTACGCCTCGAGCGGCAGGCGATGGGTGACGATGGGGCGCACGTCGAGCCCGCCTCGGAGCAGCTCGCTGGTCTGCATCCAGGTCCGGAAGATCTCGCGCCCGTGGATGCCCTTGAGCGTGAGGCCCTTCATCACGACCTGCTCGCCCAGCTCGAGGGTCACCTCGCCGGGGGGCAGGCCCAGCTGGGCGACGGCCCCACCGGGCCGCACCATGCGTAGCCCCTGTCGGATGGCATCGGGGTGGCCCGACATCTCCAGCAGGACGTCGACGCCCTCGCCCCCGGTGGCCTCCAGCACCACCGCCACGGCGTCGACGTCGCGGGGGTCCATCACCCGGTCGGCGCCCATGAGCGCGGCCAGTCGCCGCCGGGGCGCCGACGTCTCGGTGACGAAGATGGCCGTGGCCCCTGCCCGACGAGCCACGGCGATGGCAGCCAGCCCGATGGGCCCGGCGCCAGTCACGGCCACCGTGGCGCCCGACAGGGGAAAGGCCAGCGCCGTGTGCACCGCGTTGCCGAGAGGATCCATGATGGCCGCGACCTCGTCGGGGATGGAGGGGTCGAGCCTCCAGACGTTGCGGGCCGGCACCACCACGTACTGGGCGAAGGCCCCGTCGGTGTCGACGCCGCCGATGCGCAGGTGGCGGCACAGGTGCGGCTGGCCCGCCCGGCACGCCCGACACTGGCCGCAGTAGAAGTGCATCTCCGCGGTCACCCGGTCGCCGGGCTCGATGCCCTCGACGCCAGGCCCTACCGCGTCGACCAAGCCCATCCACTCGTGCCCCAGCACGACAGGCGGCCGGATGCGGGAGGCTGCCCACCGGTCCCAGGCGTAGATATGGCCGTCGGTACCACAGATGCCGGCCAGCTGGACCCGGGCCCTGACCTGGCCCGGCCCCACCCCCGGCACCTCGACGCGTGTCAGTCGCAGCCCCGGCCCCGGGTGGAGCTTGGCCAGGGCCGCCATCCCACCGCCCGTCCCCATCGTCGCTCGCGCCTCCTCGGAGAGTTTCCCGAGGGGGCCCCCGCCCTCCTGCGCGGGACGGGCCCGGCGGCGGGGCTCAAGCCTCTTCGACCGGCTTGGAGAGGCGAGCGAAGACCCGGGAGATGGTGGCCCCCAGCTTGCGCGCGTAGAAGCACCGCGGCCCCGCCCACGCGATCTGGGCCTGCGCGTAGCCGCGCCGGGCCATCTCCTCCATGGCCCGCACACAGAGCTCGAGACCCACGCCCCCTCCCTGCAGGGAGGGCTCCACGCCCATGGGGCCGAACCAGCCGGGCCGGGTGCTGTCGAAGACCGCGAAGCCCACCACATCCCCGTCGCGTGTGGCGACGAAGCCAGCCGGCTCGGGCCGGTCCATGGCCAGCATCCCCTCGAAGGCCCAGTGGGGGCCCCAGGTGCGCCGCAGCCAGGCCTCGAGGGCCTCCCGGTCCTCGCGGCGAAGGGGCCTCACCGTCACGCCGCTCCGCTCCAGCGCCTGCTGGCGCACCGGCGGCGGATCGACCGGCAGCGGCCGCGTCAGGTCCACCTCCATGTTGAAGTCGTACCCCTCCAGGCGGTACCCCCGGCGCTCGAAGAGGCAGAGCGCCCCGGTGTAGCGCACGTCGACCCCAGGCCACAAGTAGCTGGGCGCCCCGCCGAAGGCGCGGATGCGGCGCGCCCCCCGACGGGCCAACCGCTGCTCCAGCTCGTCCAGCAGCCGGCTCGCCACCCCTCGGCGCCGGTAACCCGGCGCGACCGCCAGGAACTGCACGAACCCCGTTGGCCCCTCGGGCCCCTGCGTTCGCACGACCCCGGTGGCCGCCCCGACGAGCCGGCCGCCGTGGGTGGCCGTCAGCCACAGGCGGGGGTCCCGGTCGGGGTCGGCCAGGATCTTCTCCTGGAGCACCCATGCCTCGATGGGCTCGTCCGGGCAGGCCTGCCGCCACAGATCTGCCAGGAGCCGGGCGGCGTCCGGGCCATCGTCCAGGTCGTGGGTGCGCGGGCTGCTGTGCTCGTCCGTCACCATCGGTCGGCTCCCTTCGTTCGCACGCGTGCTTCTCGGCTCGGCGTGGGCTATCCTTTTGGAGAAGGAGGCACCCCGAGGCCGTGGAGGTCGTCCCCATCTCCCCGCGAGGCTACTGCTACGGCGTCGTCGACGCCCTCCAGCTGGCCACGGCCGTCGCCCGGGACCCGGCGACGCCCCGGCCCATCTTCGTGCTCGGGCTCCTGGTGCACAACCATCACGCCGTGGCGCAGCTGGAGAGCCTGGGCATCCGGTCGCTGGACGGACCCGACCGCCTGACGCTGCTGGAGCAGGTGCCACCGGGCTCCACCGTCATCTTCACCGCCCACGGGGTCTCCCCCGCGGTCAAGGCGGCGGCCAGGGCCCGGGGGCTGCACTGCGTCGACGCGACCTGCCCGGACGTGACCAGGACCCACGACCTGGTGCGGGATCTCGCGGCTCGCGGATATCTCATCGTCTACGTCGGCAAGCGCGGCCACCCGGAGCCGGAGGGCGTCCTGGGCGAGGCACCGGACCGGGTGGTGCTGGTGGAGACGCCCGACGAGGCGGAGCGCATCGAGCTCCCCCGCGACGTCCCCCTGGCCGTCACCACCCAGACCACCCTGTCGCAGTGGGACACCCAGGAGGTCATCGATCGCATCAAGGCTCGCTATCCCCGCGCGGAGGTCTACAACGAGATCTGCCTGGCCACCCAGTTGCGCCAGCAGGCGGCCGTGCAGGCGGCCGCCAGCGTCGACCTGGTCATCGTGGTGGGAGACCGGCGCTCCAACAACTCCGGCCGCCTCGTGCAGGTGGTCCGGGAGCGAGCGGGCAAGCCGGCCTACCTGGTGGAGGACGTGCGCCAGATCCGCCCGGAGTGGTTGAGGGGCGCCCGGCGGGTCGGCGTGACGGCCGGATCGTCGACTCCCAGTCCCATCACCCGCGAGGTCATCCGGTGGCTCGAGGCCTTCGAGCCGGACCGAGACGGCGGGTTACAATAGCGTCGCACTGGCAATCGATGCAAGCGTGGCCATGAGGAGGGGTGTCGCGCCATGGAGCAGGTGATCGTCCTCGGTTCCGGACCGGCGGGCCTGACGGCCGCCATCTACGCGGCCCGCGCCAGCCTGAGCCCCCTGGTGGTGGCCGGGCGGGAGGCGGGCGGCCAGCTGATGCTGACCACCGAGGTGGAGAATTTCCCAGGCTTCCCCGAGGGGATCCAGGGGCCGGAGCTCATGGATGCCATGCGCCGACAGGCCGAGCGGTTCGGCGCGCGCTTCGTCGACGACGACGCGACGGGCGTCGACTTCACCGGCCACCCCCTCAAGGTGACCGTCGGCGATCAGACCTACGAGGCCGAGGCCGTCATCGTCGCGACGGGCGCGTCGGCCCGTTGGCTGGGGTTGCCCTCCGAGCAGCGGCTGCGGGGGCGGGGCGTCTCCAGCTGCGCGACCTGCGACGGCTACTTCTTCCAGGGCAAGAAGGTCGTGGTGGTGGGCGGCGGCGACACGGCCATGGAGGAGGCGCTCTTCCTCACCCGCTTCGCCACCGAGGTGGTGGTGGTCCACCGTCGCGACGCCCTCAGGGCCAGCAAGGTGCTGCAGGATCGGGCCCGGGCCCATCCCAAGATCCGCTTCGTCTGGAACGCGGTGGTCGAGGAGGTGCTGGGCGACAAGAGCGTGGAGGGGGTGCGCCTGCGGGACGTCAAGACCGGTGAGACCCGTGTCGAGCCGTGCCACGGGCTCTTCGTCGCCATCGGCCACGATCCCAACACCGGCTTCTTGCGCGGGCAGCTCGACCTCGACGAGCGGGGCTACGTGGTGGTCCATGACGAGACGCGCACCAGCGTGGAGGGCGTCTTCTGCGCCGGTGACGTGGCCGACCACCGCTACCGCCAGGCCATCACCGCGGCGGCCGCAGGCTGCAAGGCGGCCATGGATGCGGAGAAATACCTGGAGGCCCGCCACGCGGCCCCGCTGGCCTCCTCGGCCAGCTCGTAGACCTGGAGGTTGGCCCCCGGACGCGGGGCGCCGCCCTCGCCCAAGCGGTTCGAGGGCGGCGCCCCGTCGCGACGAGACACGAGCGCGCGGCCGGGCTCAGGAGCTGGCCGCGACGCCGTCTCGCTCGATGACGGCCAGCAGGTCCGAGCGGTTGACGATGAGGTGCTCGACGCCGTCGATCTTCACCTCGGTGCCCGAGTACTTCGCGAAGAGGACCCGATCGCCCGGCTTCACCTTGATGGACTCGTCGTCGCCGACGGCGACGACCTCGCCCTCCTGAGACTTCTCCTGGGCGGTGTCGGGCAGGATGATCCCGCCCCGGGTGCGCTCCTCGGGCTTGACGGGACGCACGAGCACCCGGTCCTCGAGCGGCTTGATGGTCATCTCGTCGGATACCCCCTTGCACGCCTGTCGCTTATCGTCTCAGGCCCAGCAGCTGGTCGATGCGGGCCCGATCGAATCCCACGACGATGCGTCCGTTGATGTCGATGACGGGGACCCCCTGCTGCCCGGACTTGCGGATCATCTCCTGCGCCGCCCTGGGGTCACGCGAGACGTCGACGTCGTAGAAGCGGATCTGACGCTCGCGCAGGTAGCGCTTGGTGGCATTGCACCAGGGGCACGTGGGGGTGGAGTAGACGATGACGCGCGGTTGCGTCGATGCCACGGACGGACGAGCCTCCTCCCACCCGTGAGCCGGGGCGTATATACCCTACCGGGTACTGTAGTTGATCTTAGGAACGCGCCTCCGGGATGTCAACCCATGCGATCGCCCGCCGGATGGGCTCACGGCTCACCGTGGGCCCGCGTGGCTCGCGCCGCGAGGGCGGCGTCGAGCGCCCGCTCCAGCACCCAGGCCGCCGGCACCAGCAACGCGCCCGCGGCCGCCGTCACCCCCGAGTCGTTGGCCACCAAGGCCACGGCCGCACCCAGTGCCGAGGCCTCCAGGGTCACCCGCATGCGGGGATGATCCGTCAGGGCTCGGAGCAGGCCCCCTGCCGGCAGCCAAAACGCGGCCATCACCACCACCATGGCCGTGAACAGCACGCGGCTGTAGAGGCTGTAGCGCAGGAGCCGCCAGTTGAGGGCCAGTTTGCGTGCCGCGACGGAGATGACGTAGGCAGGCCCCAGCTCCTGAGCCTTCTGCGCCGTCAGCGCGAGATGGCTCTGCTCGGCCGCCGCGGCGCCGACGTCGAGGGCCCAGGCGATGCCCACCAGGCAGGCTGCGAGGGCCGCCCCCGTCAGCGCTCTGGCCACCGCCGCTCTCAGACGCGGGCGGGCGTCGGCGTACCACCCGGCGGCTGCCACCCCGACCCCGGTGGCCATGGCCAGCGAGCCCCCCACGTTGGCACCCAGGTCGGGGGCGGCCACCATCCAGGCCAGTCCCAGCAAGATGAGGGTCAGCGCCCACGACGCCCTGGGCCAGCGCTCGCCCAGTTCCCCGGCCGCCACCAGGGCCGAGCCCAGGAGCAGCCCCACGTGCTCGTTGCCGATCCCGTACAGGCGGGCGCCTCCGATGAGGTCGTAACCCATGAAGGAGCGAGCGATGAGGTCGAGGTGCCCGATCACGTCGGCCGCCAGCACCGCCATCGAGAGAGCGGCGATGACGGCGGCCGCGCTGACGCCCAGGCGGCGTCCGGCTCGCCGGGCCACCCAGGCGACCCCCGCCGCACCAGCGGCGACGGCAGCCAGCGACCAGGTGGTGCCCCCCCAGCCGGTCGCGGGAGGGACGGCCACCCACGGGTGGAGCAGCACCAGTGGGACGGCCACGGCCCAGGCGAGGGCGAGGCGTGCCAGGCCCGGCAGCCGGCTCCCGGCCAGGGCGCGCACCCACCCGGATGGTCGCCCCACGCGCAAGGCGGCGGCGAGGGCCAGCCCGGCGGCCAGGACGAGCACCTGGGCCGTGATGAGGTCGCTCATGACCCGCATCCGCCCGGACCAGACGAGGGCCCGCGCATCGGCCCAATCCCGCAAGGCCTCGACGCTGGGAGCGGGAGAGCCCAGCACCAGGGGCCGGCCGATCACCCCCGAGGGTACGGGGATCCCGGCCATGCGGGCCAGGGTGGGGGCCAGGTCGATGGCCATCACCAGGCCATCTCGCCGGGCCGTGAGCGAGCGCAGGGCCCGGGGTTCCCAGGGCCCGCGCCAGACGATGGCGGACAGGAGCCGGCCGTCACGCCCGTCCATCGAGCGCGCGGTGGCTCCCAGCAACAAGAGCGAGCCTCGGCTCCAGTACGGGTCAGCCTGCCACCAGCCCACCAGCTGATCCAGCGCACGGGCCAGCGACCGGTGGTGGGACTCCCGCACGGGCGCCGCCATCTCCGGCTCCTCCTGCAGTCGTCGCCAGAGATCGCCGCTGGCCACCACGGCCAGCATCCGGTCGGCGGTCGTCTCGCGGTCTGCGCCGTCCGCCGCTGCCATGTCTCGCAGGAGTGCGGGCACGCGCTCCCACTGGGTGCGAAGCCCCCCCGGGGCGCTGGGATCCTCGACGGTCAGGGGCCGGACGGCGCCGATCTCCCCTCGCGTGTCGACCAACAGCAAGCCCGCCGCCGCCAGGGGCGAGGAGCGGCCGGCCCAGGCGGCGACCGGCGGAAGATCCACGCCTCCCTCGGCCGGAGGGGCCACCCACCGGTCGTCGCCCATCAGGACCACCCGCACGCCCGCCTCACGCAGGCCCTCGCCCAGCCATCCCAGGGGAGCGAAGCTCCCGGCCGCCCGGCTCTCCTCCCGCAGCCGGGGGAGGTCCAGGAGCACGCGGGCCCCCGGCGACGGCGGGTACCCGGCCCGGCGCTCGAAGATGCCAGCCGCCGTCTCCCCGGCGGCGAGGCGGACCGCGCCGGCGCTCTCGATGCGCACGCCCGTGGCAAGGTTCAAGTAGGCCCCTGCGCCGGCCCGGAAGGGGGACAGGGGGTTGTAGACGGCCCGCGCCGCGCCCTGGATCAGCGCCCGGAGGTGTGGCGTCCGCTCCCCCATCGCGAAGCGATCGAGCCAGGCCCAGTCGAGACCGTCCAGGATCACCACCATCAGGGGCCAGCCGGCCCGAGCCGACGGCTCGGCCATCTGCACCGGCACGCCCGACCCGACGACGAGGGCGAGGGCCACCACGACCCCCAGCCACGGCCGCTTGCGCCCGAGCCGGCGTCCGACCATGCCCGAGCCCCCGTTCATGACTCCCCCCGTCCGGCCCCCCTCGCCTCGCGATACAGCGCCAGGGTCTCCTCGGCCATCTCCCGAGCCGTCCGAGCCGTCGCCCGCCGTCGCGCCTGCTCGCCCATGCGCCGACGGAGCTCGGGCTCACGGGCCAGCCGCTCGAGGGCAGAGGCCAGCCCCTCGGGCGAGGGGTCGACCACCAGGCCCGCTCCCTCGGGGACCACCTCGCGGCTGCCGGGGCACTCCAGGGCCACGACCGGCAGGCCGAGGGCCATGGCCTCGAGGGCCGAGTAGGAGGCGCCCTCCCGCAGCCATGGCAGCACGGCGGCATCGGCCTCCATCCAGACCCTGGCTGGCTCCGCCCATCCCAGGAACCGCACCCGGCGCCAGGCGCCCGTCGCACGGGCCCGCGCCTCCAAGTCGGGCCGACACGGGCCATCCCCGGCGATCCAGGCCTCCAGCTGCACGGACGCCGGCAGGCGGGCGATGCCATCGATGAGGAGCTCGATGCCCTTGGAGGCGTGCAGGCGCATCACGCAGGCCACGACCAGCGCACGGCTCCCTGTCCTGCCGTCCCGTCGCGGGCTGGCCTGGCTCCACCACCGGGGATCCAAGGCGTTGGGCACCACGGTCACGGGCCGGCGGCCGTCCAGCAGATCCTGGGCGAAGCGCCCGAGCGTCTCGGAGACCGCGATGAGCCGGTCCGCCCGTCCGAGGCTCCAGCGCACCATCCGACGCTGGGCGGCGCTCCAGATGCGACCGGACGGCGCGGGCAGGAAGTTGTGCACCGTCACCACGCGGGCCGCGGCCGAAGGCGGCGTCATGGCCAGCGCCGAGGCCCATGCCGCCTTGTGGCCGTGGGCGTGCACCACGTGCGGCCGCAAACGCCTGACAGCCCTTCGCAACCTGATGGCGGCGGCGAGATCGGCGCCGGGTCGCATCCCATCGCGCAGAGGCAGGGGCACGCCCCACGCACAGCGGGCGCCCCCGTCTCCGAGCCGGGCTCGGAGTCGCGCCAGGACCTCGGGGGGCGCGGCCACCGCCACCTCCACCCCTGCTTCCCGCAGGGCCCCCGTCAGGGCCGCCAGGTGGGTGACCATCCCCCCGGCGGCTTCCCGCATCAGGTGCAAGACTCGCAGGCGTTCCGGCTCCATGTGTGCGAAGGGCCGCCTTCTCCGGCCGCCCTTAGGGTGTGCGGAGGGCGGCCCCGGCTATGAGCCTCGCTCAGGCCATGGCCCGCGTCCGGGGCAGGGCCGCGCGCCGGCGCGCCTGCTCTACCGCCATGCGCGCCAGCAGGTGGGCCAGGGTCGACTCGGCGCCCTCGTTGGCGTTGACCCCATCCGGGCCCAAGCCGTCGCGGCAGCCACCCGTGGCCTCGTCGTAGAGCGGCGCGCCCAGCGCGTTGCGCCCGTAGAACCACTCGAGCGCTCGCTCCGCCTGCGTCAGGTACTCGCCACGCCCGGTGGCCACGTAGAGACTGGCGGCCGCCTCGGCCATGGCGCCTGCGTCGACGGGCTGCTGGTCATAGCGCGCCCTCGCCTGCCCCCGGACCCACCATCCGCGATTGCCGACCAGGTCCAGGTAGGCCCCGTTCCACAGGTGGTCCCAGAGAAACCGGTAGCTGGCCACGGCCACCTCCAGGAACGGGCCGTGGCCGGTCACCTCCCACGCCGCCACCAGCGCCTGGGGCAACCGGGCGTTGGCGTACGTCAGCCGGTCCTCGAACCATGGCCACGCGTCGCGTCGCGTCCGGTGGTAGGCCGAGACCAGGCGCTCGGCCAGCTCCGCGGCCATCTGCTTGAGCGCGCTCGCCGTCACCCCGTCGCCGACGGCCCGCAGGCGCGCCCGGGGGCTGCGCGCCAGGGCCCGGATCCCCAGCAGGGCGAACGCGACCGGCCGCAGGCCGCTCAGCTTGGGTGCCCACGCCAGGGTGCGCCCCAGGGCGCGGGCGGCACCCATCCACAGCCCCTCGAGCCCGAGCCCGGCCACCGCCTCCCCCAGCGCCCAGATGGCGCGACCCACCGGGTCGCCGGTGGCGCGGGCGTCCAGGAAACGGCGGTCCCAGCCGACGTCGTTGTGAAACCACCCGTCCGCGGTCTGGCAGTAGAGGATGAAGCTCAAGTAGCGCACCGCCAGCTCCAGGCTCTCGGGGTCCCGAGTCGACCGGTGGTGGCGGACGACGGCGACCAGGGCGCGAGCGTTGTCGTCCAGGGTGTAGCCCTCGGAGGCGTTGGGGACGGCCCCCAGGGCGTGCTCGACGATGCCAGTGGTGTCGGTGAGGCGCCTCACGTGGGCCAGGCTCCAGCTGGGCCCCATCTGGAGCCCGGCCGCCGGGGCCGCCCGATGCCGGCGGCGCTCACGGGCCGGCACGGCGCCTCACCTCCCGGGCTGGGAGTGGGCCTGCGACCAGTCACCCGCGAGGGGCAGGCCCCGGGGCGTCACCATCTTGGCCGCCCAGGCGGCCGAGGACGCGTCAGGCACGGCCGGCTCCTCCCTGGCCGAGCCGGCCACCCATTCGAAGAGGCGGCCGTAGCGCGCCCCGACGATCTCCCAGCTCATCGACTGTCCGAAGGCCCGTGCCCGGTGCTCCAGCGTCCGGCGCAGATCCTCGCTCTCCAGCACCCGCAGGACCTCGGCGGCCAGCGAGGACGGGTCACCGAACCGGCACAACAGCCCCCGTCCTGGCCCGATCAGCTCGCGGGCGTAGCGAAACGGCGTGGAGACCACCGCCTTGCCCGCGGCCAGGGCGTAACTGAGGGTGCCGCTCACGGCCTGGTCCTCGTTGGGATAGGGCAGGACGTAGACGTCGGCGGCCGCCAGCAGCCAGCCCAGATCCTCCAGGTCGAGGTAGCGGTCGATGAACTGGACGTTGTGCGCCACGCCCAGCTCCGCCGCCATGCGGATCAGGGACTGCCGGTACGCTTCGCCCGAGAGCTTGCGGACGTTGGGGTGGGTCTGCCCCGCCACGACGTAGAGGACGTCGGGCTGCCGCCGCGTCACCTGGGGCAGGGCCTGGATGGCTTGCTCGATGCCCTTGCCCGGGCTGAGCAGGCCGTACGTCAGCAGCACCGGGCGCTGCCCGAAGCCGAGGCGCGCCTTGGCCGCGGCCGAGGGGATGGCCGGGAAGTCGGGCGTCCCGTGTGGGATGACGAGCACCCGCGCTCGATCGATGCCGTAGACGCGCTCCAACAGGTCCAGGGCCGAGCGCGCCTGCACCACCACTGTGCGGGACCGCGCTGCCAGCTCCACCAGCAGCTGCCGCTGCTTCTCGTTGGGTCGGCGGAGGATGGTGTGGAGCGTGGTGACGACCGGCAGGCGGGTGGCCCGCAGCAGGTGCGTCACGACGTACTCTCCGTGGTCGCCGCCGAAGATGCCGTACTCGTGCTGGACGCTGATGACCTCGTACCCCTGGCGCTCCGCCCAGGCCGCGGCCGCCGCGTAACTGTCGGCGTCCTCCAGGGTCACGCTCAGGACCTGGTCCACCTCGCCCGCGTACGGCGGTCGCCGCTCCATCCGCTCCCACGACGGATCGACGGCGATGACGCCGGTGCGGGCAGCGGGCACCGCTCGCTTGAGCGAGCGGGCCAGGTCGGCCGTGAAGGAGGCGATGCCGCAGCGCCGAGGCGGAAAGGAGCTGACGAAGGCCACCCGGGGGCCGGTGCGCCACGACGGCAAGCCCATGCGCCGCGGGCGCCCCCGCAGGCCACCGAGCCCCTCCAAGCCGTCTTGATGCTCAAGCATGGCTGCGCTCACCTGCCGACACGTGCTCGACCCACTGCCGGCCGGTGCCGAGCAGGGCATTCAGGCGCTCGGGACGGTCCGCCTCGGCGTAGACCCGCACCAGAGGCTCCGTGCCCGAGGGCCGCACCATCAGCCAGGAGCCGTCTTCGAGCACGAACTTGAAGCCATCCACACGCTTCACTTCCTTGACGGGTACATCGGCGATCCGGTCGGGGGCGTGCCCGGCCAGCCGTTGCACCAGCGCTTGGCGCCGGGATTCGTCGAAGTGCAGGTCGAGCCGTCCGTACAGGTGGGGCCCCACCCGCCGGACGAGCTCCTGCAACAGGCCCGACACCGGCAGCCGAGTGGTGGCCATCAGCTCGGCCATGATGAGGGCGCTGAGGATGCCGTCGCGCTCGGGGATGTGGCCTCGTATGCCGATCCCGCCGCTCTCCTCGCCCCCGACGAGCACGTCGCCCTCCAGCATCCTCGCGCAGACGTACTTGAAGCCGACGGGCGTCTCCACCAGCGGAAGACCGTATCGTCGGGCGAGCCGGTCAATCATGGAGGTGGTGGAGACGGTCTTGACGACCTCGCCCTTGAGCCCGCGGTGCTCCACGAGGTGCATCAAGACGAGGGAGAAGATCTGGTGTGCGTTGACGAACCCTCCCGTCTCGTCGACCATGCCGATCCGGTCACCGTCACCGTCCACCGCGAAGCCGGCCTGCCAGCCCCCGTCTCGCACGCAGGACTTGAGCGGCCCCAAGTTGGGCTCGATGGGCTCGGGATTGAGCCCCCCGAAGCCAGGGTTGGCCTCCTCCCGGACGGCCACCAGGCGCCGCACGCCGGCCCTCCTGAGGGCCTCTGCCAGCACGCCCCTGGCGGCCCCGTGCATGGGGTCGACCGCCACCGCCAGGTCGGCCCGGGCGATGGCCTCCATGTCCACCAGGCCCAAGAGGCGGCGCAGGTACGGCTCGATGGGGTCGCACCACTCCACCAGCCCGGCCGCGACCGCATCCTCGAGGGGACGCCACGGGACGTCGGCCCCGTCCTCCTCCAGGATCGCATTGGCCTCCCGCTCGATGGGCGCCGTGATGGCCTCGGTGGCGGAGCCCCCGTAGGGAGGCTTGAACTTGAGCCCGTTGAACTCGGGCGGGTTGTGGCTGGCCGTCACGACGATGCCGCCCCCGAGGCCCCGCTCCACCACGGCCGCCGCGAGCGCGGGCGTGGGAGTCTCGCGCCGGGTGAGCAGCACCGGGATGCCGGCCCCCGCCAGCACCTCCGCCACGGTCCGGGCGAACCGCCCCGACAGGAACCGCCCGTCGTAGCCCACCCCGACCCCTCGAGAGGCCAGCCCCTGCTGGTGGAGGTAGCGGGCCATGGCCGCGGCCACGACCCGTACCCGCTCGAAGGTGAAGCCGTCCGCGATGACGTCTCGCCAGCCGTCGGTACCGAACCGGATCGGACGCGATGGCACCCTCCCGATGGTCCATCCCCCCAACCCTCTCGTGACCGCCGCATCCGGCGCGTTGGCGTGCACGGCGCCGTGCGACCCACAAGGCGACGGCGGATCGACCCGGGTGACCTTTCCTATCTTGCCACGATCGGCCGGGGGGCTCAAGGCGGGGCGGGCGGGCCCCGGGCGTGGCTACAGGTACTCCTGGTGACCGAGGGACCGCAGTCTGGCGAGAAGCGCTCGGATATCCTGGGCCCGCTCCTTGGCACATACCAGTGTCACGTCTTCAGTCTCCACGATCACCAGGTCCCGCACCCCGAGAGTCGCTACCAGTTTTGGCTGCGCCCCATCGACGACGACGATGCACTGGCTGGTGTCGATCCCGACGTGGCGGGCCCCCCGGACCACGTTGCCTGCCTCGTCGGGGGCGAACAGCCGCTCGAAGGCAGGCCAGCTCCCGGCATCGTCCCAGCCGAAGTCGGCCGGGATCACCACGATCCCCTCGGCCCTCTCCAGGACGCCGTAGTCGATGGAGACCGACTCGAGCCCGTCGAAGACCGATCGGGCCACGGCCCCCTCGTCGGGCCGGCCCCAGGCTCGAGCGACGCGCTCGAGCCCCTCGTGGAGGGCGGGCATGTGCCGGGCCAGCGCCTCGCGGATGGCGCGCACCCGCCAGACGAACATCCCGCTGTTCCACAGGTGCCTCCCGTCGGCGACGTAGCGGCGCGCCAGGGTCAGATCCGGCTTCTCCACGAAGCGCTGCACCTGGTAGACGTCGTACCCGAGCGCCTTGCCCACGGGCTGCCCCAGTTCGATGTAGCCGTAGCCGGTCTCGGGCCGGGTCGGCCACAGCCCGATGGTGACCAGGGCGTGCGTCTCGGCAGCCTCGGCCGCCGCCCTCATCACCCGGCGAAAGGCTTCGGCGTCTCGCACCACGTGGTCGGCGGGCAGCACGACCATGATGGGATCCGACCCCCACGGACCCGGCGTCCTCTCGAGGTGGACCGCGGCCAGCCCGATACAGGCCGCCGTGTTGCGACCGGCAGGCTCCACCAGGATGTTGGCCTCGGGCAGCTCGGGGAGCTGGGCCCGGATGGAGGCGACGTACTCCCGCCCCGTCACCACCAGCACCCGCTGGGGATCGACCAGCGGCAGCACCCGCTCCACGGCCTGCTGGATCAGGCTGCGAGAGCCGTCGAGGTTGAGCAGCTGCTTGGGCCTGGCACGGCGGCTCAACGGCCAGAACCGCTCGCCGCGCCCCCCCGCCATGATGACCGCCACCAGCGGCGCCACGAGCCCATCACCTCCTCACGAGAATCGAAAGATCAGCCGATCCCCGCTGCGGGCTCCCAGCACCTCAGCAGCCGAGCCGGCGACCTGGGAGACCTCCAGGGTGCCGGCTGAGCCCACCAGCACCACCAGCGCACCGGCCGGCGCATCGGCATAGGTACGCACCCACCGCGCCGTGACCGGCGACCCGACCCGGCGCCACCGGCCCTCCGACCGCCGCAGCAACGCCACCGTCACCGGCCGACCCGGCCGCCTCTCCCCGGGCGGCGGAGGGGCGGGCGTCACCAGGTTGCCGAAGGCGTCGACCCGCACCACTTCGCCTCGCCGGCCCGTCCAATAGAATCGCAGCGGCACCAAGGGCGCCCGGCGGGCCTCTCCCAGCGACTCCAGGGGCTCCCCGGCCGCCCATCGGCCCGCGGCCGGGGCGAAGACGTCCCGGCCGTGGAAGGTGTTGGAGGCCCCAGAGGGTACAGAGAGGTTTACGATGCGAAGCGCGCCGTCATCCTCCACCGCCGGGAAGAGAAGGCCGTTGTCCGGGCCGACCCATCGGTAGTGCCGGCTCTCGACGGCCACCGCCGCCCGCTCGGTGCCCACCCCGGGGTCCACCACGGCCACGAAGAGGGTGCCCGGGGGGAAGTAGCGGTACGTCGTCCGGAGGATCCAGGCCCCCTCCCGCACGTCCTGGGGCCTGACGGTGTGGCAGAGGTCTACGATGCGGGCGTCCTCCCAGAGGGAGGCGATGACCCCCTTGAGGACGCCCGCGTACTCACTCAGCCCGAAGTCGGTCAGCAGCGCGACCAGCGGCACCGGCTCCGGCGGCACGCCCATCCCCTCGCAAGCGGTTGGACACGATGGCCTGCTTGACCTCCTGGATGGCCCGGGTCACCTGGATCCCGCGCGGGCAGGCGTCGGTGCAGTTGAAGACGGTGCGGCACCGCCACACCCCGTCGCGGCTGTCGAGGATGGCCAGACGATCGGCCGCTCCCTGGTCCCGGCTGTCGAAGATGAAGCGGTGGGCCGCCACGATCGCGGCCGGCCCCAAGTAGCGCCCGTTGGCCCAGAAGATAGGGCACGACGTGGTGCATGCCGCGCACAGGATGCACTTGGTGGTGTCGTCGAAGCGCTCGCGCTCCTCGGGCGACTGGAGCTGCTCCCGCTCGGGCAGGTGCTCATCGTCCACGATGAGGTAGGGCTTGACGGTCCGGTACGCCTCGAAGAAGGGCTCCATGTCCACGATCAGGTCCTTGAGCACCGGCAACCCCCGGATGGGCTCCACCCGGATCTCGGGGCCGAGGTCCTTGATCAGCACCTTGCAGGCGAGCCGGTTGACCCCGTTGACGAGCATGGCGTCCGAGCCGCAGACGCCGTGCGCGCAGGAGCGGCGGAAGCTCAGGCTCCCGTCGACGCGCCACTTGATCTCGTGGAGCGCGTCGAGCAGGCGGTCCGTCGGCTCCACGTCGACCTCGTAGTGGGCCCAGTAGGGTGCCGGGTCCTGCTCGGGATTGTAGCGGCGCACGTGAATCTTGACTCGCACCTCGCTCGATCCCCTCTCGCTGGGCCGCGCTCAGTACTTGCGCTCCTGCGGCTGGAAGTGGGTGATGACGACCGGCTTGTAGGCGATGCGATGGTCGCCATCCTCGCCGCGGTACAGAAGGGTGTGCTTGAGCCAGGCGGTATCGTCCCGGCGGGGATGATCCTCGCGCCAGTGGGCGCCGCGGCTCTCCGTGCGATTGAGGGCCGAGACCACCACGGCCTCGGCCACGTCCAGCAGGTACCCCAGCTCCAGCGTCTCCAGGAGCTCCGTGTTGTAGCGCCGGCTCGGATCGCTGACCCGCACCCGCTGGTAGCGCTCCTTGAGCTCCGCCACGTCCTGCCGTGCACGCTCCAGCGACTCCTTGGTGCGGAAGACCGAGGCGTGTCGCATCATGGTGGTCTGCAGGGCCTCCCGGATCTCGGCGGCGCTCTGTCCCTCGCGGCGCCGGCGCAGGCTCTCCAGGCGGTCCGCCGCCTCGGCGATGGCGTCGGAGGGCCAGGGCACCCCGTCCGACTCCCGCACGAAGGCGGCCATGTGCCGACCCGCCCGCCGGCCGAAGACCACCAGGTCCACCAGCGAGTTGGTGCCCAGCCGGTTGGCGCCGTGCACCGAGACGCACGCCGCCTCGCCCGCCGCGTAGAAGCCAGGCAGCGGCGTGTTGCGCTCGTCGAGCACCACCCGTCCGTCCACGTCGGTGGGGATGCCGCCCATGCCGTAGTGGGCGGTGGGCTGGATGGGCACCAGCTCCTCGGCCGGATCGAGGCCCAGGTAGGTCTGGACGAACTCCGTCACGTCGGGCAGCTTCTTCTCCAGCACCTCACGGCCCAGGTGGCGAAAGTCGAGGTGGACGAAGTCGCGGCCGCCGATGCCCCGTCCCTCCCGGATCTCCTGGTGGATGGCCCGGGAGACCACGTCTCGGGCGGCCAGGTCCTTGAGCGTGGGGGCGTAGCGCTCCATGAAGCGCTCCCCCTTGTCGTTGCGGAGGATGGCCCCCTCCCCCCGCGCCGCCTCGCTCAACAGGATGCCCATCTTGTAGATGCCGGTGGGGTGGAACTGGTAGAACTCCATGTCCTCCAGCGGCACCCCCCGCCGCCACGCGATGGCCAGCCCGTCGCCCGTCAGCGAGTGCGCGTTGGACGTGATCTTGAAGACCCGGCCATAGCCGCCCGTGGCGAAGAGGACGGCCCGGGCCGAGAAGCCGTGGAGCTCCCCGGTGGCCAGCTCATAGGCCACCACCCCGGCCACCCGCCCGTCGCGCACCACCAGGTCCAGCACCTGGAACTCGTTGAAGAACCGCACCTCGTGCTTGACGCACTGCTGGAAGAGGGTCTGCAGGATCATGTGGCCGGTGCGGTCGGCCGCGTAGCAGGCCCGGCGCACGGGCCCCTGACCGTACTCCCGGGTGTGGCCCCCGAAGCGGCGCTGATCGATGCGCCCGTCGGGGGTGCGGTTGAAGGGGAAGCCCATGTGCTCCAGCTCGATGATGGCGTCGACCGACTCGCGGGCCAGGATCTCGATGGCGTCCTGGTCCCCCAGGTAGTCGCTCCCCTTGACCGTGTCGAAGGCGTACCACTCCCACCGGTCCTCCTCCACGTTGCCGAGGGGGGCGGCGATCCCCCCCTGGGCCGCACCGGTGTGCGAGCGGGTCGGGTAGAGCTTGGAGATGACCGCGATGCGCAGCCCCTGTCGTGACAGCTCTACCGCGGCGCGCAACCCCGCCCCGCCCGCGCCCACGACCACGGCGTCGAATGCATGCACCGTCGATGGCATGTCCGCTGACCTCCTCAGGATCCGAGCTGCGGCTGGAAGGTGAAGAGCACGACGGCGCCGAGCACCAGGATGAACGCGCCGGCGACGTAGAGGGCCGTCAGCGACACCGCCCGCCATCGGGGGGTGTGGACGTAGTCGTCGATGACCACCCGCAAGCCGTTGAGCCCGTGCAGGAGGGCCAGCGTCAGCAGCAGCAGGTCGTACAGCCGCCAGAAGACCCCCAGGGGCCCGGCCAGGCGGGCGGCGACGAAGTCGTAGTCGATCTCCTCGACGGAGTGGATGAGGTGCATGATGGCGAGGTGCCCCAGAGCCAGGAAGACCAGCAGAAGTCCGGAGAGGCGCATGAAGAGCCACGAGTACAGCTCGAGCCCGCCTGCGGCCGAACGGGGTCTCGCATACGCCGGGCGAACGGCCATCGTCAGACCCGCTCCCTTCCCGCCTCAGGTCCACAGCGGCCGCAGCATGAAGTAGGCCGCCGGTACGAAGAGGATGACGAAGATGGCGCCCGCCACCCAGAAGAGCCGCTCGTGGATGCGGGTGGTCTGGGGCCAGAGGTCCAGTGCGATGATCCGCAGGCCGTTGAGCGCGTGGTAGAGCAGCGCGGCGGCCAGCAGGACCTCCATCACCCGGAACACGGGCGCGCGGTAAAACGCGACGAAGCGGTTGTACCAGGTGGGCCCCGCCAGGATCAGCGCCGTGTCGGCGATGTGCAGGATGAGGAAGAGCAAGACGCCCAGTCCCGAGATCCGGTGCAGGGCCCAGGCCAGCATGCCCCAGCGTCCTCGATACACCCGACAAGCCCCCCACCGCATAGAAATAGCGGTCCGATGCGCACGCATCGTACCGTATCCATACGGGATATGCGACGGCGTATCGAGGACTCCTGCCGGCGTGCCCTCGGCCAGGGGACAAAGCCCCCGGCCGGGGAGCCCGGCCCTATGACAGGTACATGTCGAGGGCCGCCATGCGGGCCGGCTCCCGCAGGTGCGCCAGCGCGCGCTCCTGGATCTGGCGGATCCGCTCGCGCGTGACACCCAGGCGCCGGCCGATCTCCTCCAGGGTCCGGGGTTGCCCGTCGTCGAGGCCGTAGCGGAGCGTGAGCACCGTGCGCTCCACGGGCGGCAGCGACTCCAGTACCTCGCGCACGTGGTCCCGCAGCAGGCTCCGGGCCGCCTCCTCGTCGGGCGGCGGCGACTGCTCGTCGCCGACGAAGTCGGCCACCCGCATCCCGTCATCGCCGACGGGGTTCTCCAGCGAGAGGAGCTCCTGAGCCGCGCGCATGGCCTCCTCCACCCGGGAGGACTCCATGCCCAGGTGCGCGGCCACCTCCTCGACGCGGGCCTCTCGCCCCAGCTCGTGCCCCAAGAGGCTGGCGGTGGTGTTGACCTTGCCGATGGTCTCGATCATGTGGGCCGGCAGGCGGATGGTGCGCGACTGATCGCCCAGGGCCCGCCGCACCGCCTGCACGATCCACCACGTCGCGTACGTGCTGAAGCGGAAGCCCTTGCGCCAGTCGTACTTCTCCACCGCCCGCATCAGGCCGATGTTGCCCTCCTGCACCAGGTCCAGCACCGGCACGCCCCGGTCGACGAAGCGCATGGCCACGTTGACGACCAGGCGCAGGTTGGACTCGATGAGCCGGGCCTTGGCACGGACGTCGCCCTGCTCGGCGCGCTTGGCGAGCTCGATCTCCTCTTCGCGCGTCAAGAGCGGCACCTTGCCGATCTCGCGCAGGTACGTCTGCAGCAGGTTGATGGACGTCTCGCGCTCCGGGGAGGCCGGCTTGCGGCCTCGCACCGGCGCCCGATCGGGCCGGGTGCGACGACCGGCTGCCTCCGCCACGGTCCCCGTTCTCCCTCCCTGTCTGGACTGCACCGTCGGCTTCACCTCTCTTGCATCCGGGCGCTGCGCCGCGCCTCGCACTCGGGGCAGATGCCGTAGAACTCGTGCCGCTGGCCCTTGACGACGAAGCCGGACCGGCGCGCCACCGACTCGGCCAGCTTGGGCAGCTCCGGCTCCATCACGTCGTAGATGCGATGGCACTCGCTGCAGTAGACGTTGACGTGGACATCCGGGTTGCCGTCGTAGCGCGTCGCCTGCCCACCCAACCCGAGCTGGGCGATGAGCCCCAGCTCCAGCAGCAGGTCCAGCGTCTTGTAGACGGTGGCCTGGCTCATCATGGGGAAGCGGTCCTTGAGCGCCTGGTAGATCTCCTCGGCCGACGGATGCGTCTTGGTGTCCAGCAGGTACTCGTAGATCCCCATCCGCTGGGGCGTCACCCGGTAGCCCCGTTCCGTCAACAGTCTCTGGAATGTCTCCAGCTCGGGTCGCATCGCGACGTGCCTGCTCTCTTCTCTATTGATACTGATTCTGTCTTCATAATAAACTCCCTGGAGAGAGCGTGTCAACGACGGAAAAGCGAAGAGCCCGGCTCGACGCCGGGCTCTTCTCCGTGTCGGCCCCGTCCCGTCGGGACGGGCCCTGCCCTGCGAGCGGTCAGGCGGCGGTGGTCGCCTGGCGCTCCCGCCCCCGCAGCTGGTCCAGGTAGCGCCGCAGCAGGGGCATCAGATAGGTGTCCAGCCCGAAGTAGGTCGCTCGCGCCCCCGCCAGCAGGATGACGATGGCCGCCGTGTAGAGGATGGGGTTGGTGCTGGTGGTGCCGGCCAGCATGAAGTTGAGGTTCATGAAGGCACCGGCCAGCGCCGCCACCGTGGTCAGCACGCCGAAGATGAGTCCGAGGCCCACCAACACCTCGCCGAACGCCACCAGGTAGCTGAACAGGGTCGCGTTGGGCAGCGCCACGTTCTGCAGGAAGGCCCCGTACCACGGCTGCACGGCAGGGTGGTCGCCCACCGCCTTGGCGATGGCCCCCTTGAAGAAGCCGGTGATGGCCACCCCCGCGTTCTCGCCGACCCATGCCGGGTTGGTCACCTTGCCCAGGCCTGCCTCGAGCCACTGGAACCCCAGCCAGATCCGCAGAAGCCCGAAGACCACACGCCACAGGGTCTGCATCGTCGCTCCGACCTCCCTCTCGCCGCTGGCTCCGGTCGCCGCTCCTGCCCTCTTGCCGCTGCCCCGGCCCCGCCGGGCCCGGCAGCCCCGCAAGTCGATTCCGTAGCGATCCCGGATTCCAGCCCCATTTTGGCGGTAGGGCCGGCACCCGGGGAACGGTCGTTTGCCAGGTCTCTATCGGGACAATGATCCGGGTCGCTCCCGAGCCGTCTCTACAGTCACGCCCTGAGCCCGGGAGGACATTTGTCCCGCGTGCCGGAGGACGCACGGCCCTGCCGCCCTGGTAACGAAGACGGCTATCGTGGTACGTGGAACCGCTGTCGACGCGTGGCGACGGCGGCCAGCATGCGGCCGGCCGGCCCGGGGTGGGCGCGGCCGGAGCGGGGGGCATCGAACCATCGTGGCAGCCCGTCGGCCCCAGTACCAGCGAGTGCCCATCCCCCACCGCCCCGCTGCCGAGCGAGTCCACGACTTCGCCGAGGTGGCCCTCACCTACGACGACGCCAGCGCCATGGCCGAGGCCCAGCGCTGTCTGCAGTGCTACCGGCCGGCGTGTGAGGCGGGCTGTCCCAACCACAACCCCATCAAGGCCTTCATCGCCCTGGTCGCGCAGGGCCGGGCCGTCGAGGCCGCCGAGCTCCTGTGGGCCCATAACCCCATCCCCTCCTGCACGGGGCGGGTCTGCGCCTGGGAGGCCCAGTGCGAGGGGGCCTGCCCGCTGGGCCGCAAGGGCGAGCCCATCGCCATCGGGGCCCTGGAGCGCTACCTGGCCGAGCGGGGCCTCGCGGCGCGCCTCGGCTCCCCCGAGGCCAGGCCGGCGGCCCCATGGCCGTCCGGGGTCGAGGCCGTGGAGCCGGGCGACGTGGCGGTGGTGGGCGCCGGCCCCGCCGGCCTGGCCTGCGCCAACGCCCTGTCTCGTCGGGGTCTCTCGGTGACGGTGCTGGACGGGTGGATGGAGCCGGGCGGCGTCATGAGCTACGGCATCCCCGAGTTCGTGCTGCCCAAGCGGGCCGTGGCCGCCGAGGCGGAGCGGCTGCGGCGCCAGGGCGTCCGCTTCGTCCAGGGCGTCGTCGTCGGGCGGGACCTGGACGTCGACGACCTCTTCGCCATGAGCTTCCGCGCGGTCTTCCTGGCCATCGGCGCCAACGAGGCCCGGACCATGGGGATCCCCGGCGAGGAGCTGGAGGGGGTCGTCACCGCCAAGGACTTCTTGATGGCGGTCGCCCGGGCCCGCCTGTCCGACGGCGGGCACGGCTCCGAGGAGCTCCCGGAGCTCGGGGGCCGGCGGGTCGTCGTCATCGGTGCCGGCAACACGGCCATGGACGCCGCCCGCACCGCCCGGCGGCTCGGCGCGACCGACGTCACCGTGCTCTACCGGAGGGCCCGCGAGCACAGCCCGTCCCGGCCCGTGGAGATGGCCCTGGCCGAGGAGGAGGGCGTGCGCTTCGAGTGGCTGGTGGCGCCCCGGCGCTTCATCGGCCAGAGCGGGCGACTGATGGCGGTCGAGCTGGTGCGGATGGAGCTGGGCGAGCCCGACGCCTCGGGGCGGCCGACCCCTCGTCCCGTACCCGCCTCCGAGAGCGTGCGGCCGGCGGATCTGGTCATCCTGGCGGTGGGGTACGGGGTCGAGACGTCCCTGCCCGCCACCACGCCGGGCCTCGAGACCGGCCCGGGCGGACGCATCCTGGTGCGGGACCCAAGCGGCGTCACCTCGTTGCCGCGCGTCTGGGCGGGCGGCGACTGCGTGACGGGCGCCAACACGGTGGTGCACGCGGTGGCGGCCGGACGCCTGGCAGGCGAGGCCATCGCGGCCTACCTGGCCGGCGCGGCGGCTGGGGCCGCTCCTAGCCCAGGGCGGTGACCAGCGCCGCCCGCACCTCTTGCGAGGCGGTCAACAGCAGCACGACCGCCCATGCCACCCATGCCCCCGCAACGAGGCCGTACAGCAAGGCGAGTCGTCCTCGACAGCGCCGGGCCGGGCCTGGAAGGGCCGGGCTCGTCCATGCCGCGCACGCCGTCGCGGCTCGGCGAGCCGACTCGACCAGGGGCCGCAGCTCGGACCAGATGAGCCGGGCCCCCATGGCCAGCGCCAGGGCCACCGGCAGGACCCAGACCAGCCCCTGTTGCCAGGTGAACGGTTGCACCCGAGCCCCTTCCCCACCCCGCATGTGGCTGCCGTAGGGCTTCGGCGAGACGGCCCCCGATCCTGCCGAATGTCATGGACGAATGTCCTTCCAGGGAAGGGTGTGCTAATCTAGTAGTGCGTCCCACAAGTTCGTTCACTGCCGCGGGAACGTCACAAGAGGAGCGAGAGGAAGATGCGGCTAGAGCTCCAGGAGAACCCAGCCGAACTGCTCGGTTACCAGGCTGAACAGTTCGGCAAGGGTTCCGGTGAAGGGCGTGGGCTCCCACCCCCCGCGGTGGTTGGCCATGTCCAGCGCGTACCGGCCTTGGTCGATGCGGCCGAAGCGAAGGCGCGGCATCTTCTCGCCCCCCTCCTCCGCGTAGATGACCAGGTGACGGCCTCGGCTCAGCACGCCCAGGTGGGTGAACCCCCGGGCCGTGAGGAGCTGCTGGATCTCCTCCCGGGCTGCCTCATTGAGGACTCGACGCACCTCGGGCCGGTCCCACCAAGGAGGCCTTGGCGGCACTTATGCCACCGCCCTCTCCTGCATCGGGTACCCCCGGAAGGTCCAGTGGAAGGGGTGACCCTCCTCGGTATTCCACCGGGCGATGAAGGCCAGCACGCGCTCTCGCAGTTCCTCGGCGGAGTGGAAGTCCCCGTGCTTGAGGCACCGGCGCTGCAGGATGGAGAAGAAGATCTCCACCTGGTTCACCCACGACGCATGCCGCGGCGTGTACACGAACTCGAACTTCCCGCCGTGACGGGCGTTGAAGCGGCTCCACCGCGCCTGCGGGCCGTCATGGTGGATGTTGAGGTTGTCCCAGATCACGATGATCCGCGCCGCCTCCCGGTACGCCTCGGCGACTGCCTCCAGGAGGCTCACCAGGTCCTCCGCCGTCCGCGTCGGCCCGCAGCGCGCCGTGACGCGCCCGGTACGGATGTCGAAGGCGGCCAACAGCGACTGGGTCCCATGGCGGATGTATTCGTACTCGCAGCGCCCGGGCCTGCCGGGGATCGCGCGGCGCGTCTCGTGCTTGCGCTCCAGCGCCTGCATCCCGGTCTTTTCGTCGATGCACAAGATGACGGCATCGTCCGGTGGGTCCCGGTACAGGCCGACGATGCGGTTCACCTTCGGCTTGAAGTCCGGGTCGGGCTGTGCAGCCACATGCGCACCCGGTGAGGCCGCAGGGCGTTTTGCTCCAGGGTCCGCCAGATGCTGCTCCGGCTCATCGGCAAACCGAGGGTCCGTCGGACGGCATCGGTGAGGGTGTCGTACGTCCAGAGCGTCTGGCCTTCGAAGCCGTAGTTGGCGGGGGCGTCGCAGGCCAGGGCGATCACCTCGCAGCGCTGCTCCGGGCCAAGCGCGGCGGTCGCCCCGAGCGGGGTCGATCGTAGAGGCCGGCGACGCCCGCCTCGAGGAACCGGTCCCGCCACTTGCGGACCGTCCGCTCCGTGACGCCGACGCAGGCGGCGACTCGTGCGACCGAGGAACGGTGGTGAAACAGCCCCCAGATGATGGAAGCCCGCAGCCAGAGCCGGTGCTCGACCTTCTGGCCGAACTTCCACTCCCGCAGCGCTTTGCGCTGGTCCGCGGTGAGCTCGGGCAGCGGCCAGCTCACCGGGTCCGCGCTCCGCATCGCCATACGGGCAGCCGTTTCCGGGTCACCTTTGACCCCCGCGAACGTCTCCGGATCCCGTCGTGGCGCCAGTTCGCGCCCTTCGGCCGGACTCCTGCTGCCCTGCGAAATTTCTTGCCCGGCTGTGCCGGTTTAGGTTGTCAAGGAGCCGTCATGTCCAGGGAACGAACTTGTGGGACGTAGTACTAGTTGCCCCTGATAAACTCGTCCAGAGAAGGCCGTCGTGACGGGCTTACCCCTCTCCTCCCCGAGACCGAATGATGCTAGAATCGGCCCCAGGGGGGCATGGCATCGTGCGTCGGGAGCGCAACGTGGCTTTCAAGGCGGACCTGTTCGAAAGCCTCATCGACCCCCAGCTCTTCGAGCTGCCCAAGGAGCTGGCCATCATCGACCGGCTGCTGGACGACGAGCGCTTCCTGGAGCCTATCCGGCGCAAGCTCACGGCCCGGCGGGGTCGGCCCACCATCCCCCTGGAGACGTACCTGCGCATGATGTACCTGAAGCGCCGGTACCGGCTGGGCTTCGAGGCCCTCGTCAAGGAAGTGGCCGACAGCCTGGTCTGGCGGCGCTTTTGCCGGTTGCGCTTGACCGACAAGGTGCCCGATGCCACCACCCTCATCAAGCTGACGCACCGACTGGGTCCGGAAGTCATCGAGCAACTCAACGACGCCCTGATGGCCCAGCTGGTGGAGGCGCGGCTGATGAAGCGCCACGGCCAGCGGATCCGGGTGGACACCACGGTGGTGGAAGCCAACATCCATCACCCCACCGACGCGGGCCTGCTGGCCGACGGGTGCGGGTGCTGACGCGGCTGATGCGCCGGGCCAAGCAAGCCGGCATCGGGGTACGCCTTTCGGTCCGAGACCGCCTGCGTTCGGTCCGCCGCCGGCTGCGCCGCATCGGCCAGGTGCTTCGCCGGGGAGGGGAGAAGGCCCAGGCCGAGGTGGACCGGCTTACCGCCGAAGTGGCTCGGCGGGCCGAGCAGACGCTTCAGGAGGCCGAGCGCATGGCTCGGGCTGTCCAGCGCCGCATCCGACAGCTCGGTCCGGCGGTCGGCGCTCGTTACCGGGCCCTCGCGCAGGGTCTGGTCACGTACACCCGCCGCCTGCGCCGGGTGCTGGAGCAGACCCGGCTTCGCTTGCAGGGCATCCGGACCATCCCGGACCGGCTGGTCAGCCTCTTCGACCCGGATGCGCGCCCATCCGGCGGGGAAGCTTCGAAGCCCGTCGAGTTCGGCTACGAGCTGACCCTGGTGGAGACCCAGGAGGGCTTCATCAGCCACTGGCGGCTGCATGTCGGCAATCCCAGCGACGATAGCTTGCTGGTGGACGCCGTGGCGGGCCACATCCACGCGGTCGGAGCCACGCCCGAGCGGTGGCCGCCGACCGGGCATGAGCAGCCGGGCCAACGACGCGGCGCTGCGGGCGATGGGCATCGCGCACGTGGCCTGCCGGCCCGAGGCGGTCGGGCTCGTCGACTTTTCGAGCGACGCTGGGCCTTTCGGCGGTTGCTGCGCTGGCGCAGCGGCCAGGAGGGGCGCATTGCGCACCTCAAAGACACCTTTGAACTCGACCGCAGCCGCTATCGGGGTGCCGACCGGGCGGCGACCTGGAGCGGGGAGGGCATCTTCGCCCACAACCTGACCCGGGCGGCCCGCCGGCTGCTGGCCCTGGCCCCGGCGCAAGCCTGAGCGAGCCCCGATGGCGGGGATGAAAGGCAGAAGCTCAGCACGGCAACGCCCTCTCGCCACGGGTCAGCCCCTCTCTCGACAGTCGGCGATTTTATCAGGAGGTACTAATCTAAGGCGTATGAGCACAGCCCGATCGACGTCCGCCCAGGTGCCCCGCGATCCCCGCCGGGAGTCCGCGCGCCACCGTCGGGCCAGGGCCCGCGCCATCCTGGAGGCCCTGCGAGCCCGCTACCCGCAGGTGAGGGTGCCGCTCCGCCACGCCTCCCCGCTGCAGCTGCTGGTGGCCACCATCCTCTCGGCCCAGTGCACGGATGCGACGGTCAACCAGGTGACCCCCCGGCTCTTCTCGACCTTCGGCGACGCGAAGGCGCTGGCCGAAGCCGACCGGCAGGCGCTCGAGGCCATCATCCACCCGACGGGCTTCTTCCGGCAGAAGGCGCGGATGATCCAGGAGACGGCGCGCCAGGTCCTGACCCGCTTCGGCGGCGAGGTGCCCCGCCGCATGGAGGAGTTGCTGACGCTGCCGGGCGTCGGGCGCAAGACGGCCAACGTCCTCCTCTCGGCGGCCGCCATCGGGGGGTGGCAGGGATGGGACCCGGAGGCCGGGGGGCTGGGCATCGTGGTGGACACGCACGTCGCCCGCCTCTCCCGCCGGCTGGCGCTGACCATGGCCGCCGATCCCGCTCGCATCGAGCAGGACCTCATGGCTCTCTTCCCCAAGGGCGAGTGGCCCACGCTGCCCTTGCGGCTCATCTACTTCGGCCGGGAGGTATGCCTCGCTCGGCGCCCCCATTGCGGGGCCTGCGAGCTGGGGTCCGTCTGCCCGGCCGGACCGCACGCGGGCGCCACCCCGTGGCTGGCCGGTGGCCGAGAGGGGGCTGGCAGGCCGGCGGGTGGTGCGGCAGAGCCTGGGGTGTCCTCCAGGGGAGCCCGGTCCCGGTGACGCCGCACCGATGGGCGGCCTCCCGAATCCTATGATGACAGCACGGCAGGGCCCGGCCCTGGCCCTGCCCGCGGGGAGGTCTTGCATGAAGCGTCTTGGTTTGCGGTGGTGGATCCCGGCCGCGGCCATCGCGACGTTGTCGCTGGTCACCGCCCTGGCGTCGGCCCCGGGAGCGTCCGCCGAGGGTGACGCCTCGAGCGAGCGCACCCTGACGGTGACGGGGCGGGCTACCATCACGGCGCCTCCCGACGTCGCCCGGATCACCCTCGGGGTGGAGTCGCAGGCACCCTCGGCCCGTCAGGCCCACGAGGCCAACGCCCGCAAGGTGGAGCGCATCGTCGCCGCGCTCTCGGAGCTGGGCGTGGCGGCCCGCGACATCCAGACGGCCGGCATCTCCCTCACGCCCATCTACCGCACCGAGGAGCGGGGCGGTGAACCTCGCCTGACGGGCTACCGCGCCACCTATGCGCTGCACGTCCGGGTGCGGCCGGTGGAACAGGCCGGCACGGTGGCCGACGCGGCCGTCCAGGCGGGCGCCAACCGCATCGAGAGCATCCAGTTCACCGTCGAAGACCTGGAGGCCATCAAGCAGCAGGCGCTGCGGCAGGCGGTCGCCGATGCCCTGCGCCAGGCTCAGGTGCTGGCCGAGGCCGCCGGGGTCCAGCTCGGCAGCCTGCTGACGCTGCGCGACGCCTACTTCGGCTCGCCGGAGATGCCGGTGCGGCTGCCGTTGGCGCGACTGTCGGAGGCGTCCGCGGATACGCCGGTCCTGCCGGGCGAGCTCGGCTTGCAGGCCGCTGCCACGCTGGTCTTCGAGCTTCGCTGAGGCGGTCCGGCCGGGTCCGCCCGGCGACGATTCGCGGCCGGTCGGGATTCGCACCTGGCGCGCCTTCGCCTTGACGCCGACCCCGCCCCCGTGTTAGAAGCATTCGCAAGGTTTGCACGCTGCCGCACGGGGGCGGGTGTCGGGTGAGCATCAACCCGATCCACGTCATCTTCGGCCTCAAGCTCCGCCAGGCGCGGCTCGGCCAGGGCCTCTCCCTCACCGAGCTGGCGGCCCGCGCGGGGCTGTCGCCCTCCTACGTCACCGAGATCGAAAAGGGCCGCAAGTACCCCAAGGCCGACAAGATCTTGCGCCTGGCACGGGCCTTGGGCTACGACTACGACCAGCTCGTCTCCCTGCGCCTGGAGCCGCCGTTGCACTTCCTGGAGAGCGCCCTCAGCTCCCAGGTGCTCCAGCAATTCCCGCTGGAGCTCTTCGGGGTGGATCCGGCGGCCGTGGTGGGGCTGCTGACCCGCTCGCCGGCGGAGATCGGCGCGCTCGCCCAGGCCCTGGCCGACGTGGCCCGCGGCTACAACATCCGGGAGGAGCACTTCTTCCGGGCCGCCCTGCGCTCGTATCAGGAGCTGCACGGCAACTACTTCGAGGAGCTGGAGCGGGAGGCCGTGGCCTTCGCCCGGTCCGTGGGGCTCGACCGTTCGCTGCCCGTGCCCGAGCAGGCCCTGCAGGAGGTGCTGCAGGGCCGCTTCGGCTACGAGCTGGGCCTCATCCCGGCGGACGCCCGTCCGGCCCTGGCCGCCTACCGGGCCATCTTCCTACCGGGCCGGCGGCCCCGGCTTCTGCTCAATCCCGCCCTGACCGGGCCTCAGCGCAAATTCGTACTGGCCCGGGAGGCCGGCTACCGGATCCTCGAGCTCGGCGAGCGCGCCCTGACCAACCCTCCCGACCGGGTCGACTCCTTCTCCCAGGTCCTCAACGACTTCAAGGCGGCCTATGTGGGCGGCGCCATCCTCATGCCGGAGCGGCCGGTGGTGGCCGACCTGGCCGCCCTCTTCGAGCTGACCACGTGGCAGCCGGAGCGGCTCTACCGGCTCCTGGAGGCCTACG
Source organism: Limnochorda sp. LNt (assembly GCF_035593265.1). Classification (GTDB taxonomy): domain Bacteria; phylum Bacillota; class Limnochordia; order Limnochordales; family Geochordaceae; genus Geochorda; species Geochorda subterranea. The sequence continues at coordinate 2,609,929 of NZ_CP141614.1, forward strand.
ACGTGACGCCCGAGACCCTGCTGTACCGGTTCAGCGAGCTGGTGCCCCGCCACTTCGGGCTCAAGGTGCACTTCCTGCGCTTCTCCGAGATCAACGGCACCTATCGCCTCTACAAGCACCTCAACATGAGCCAGCTCTCGCTGCCCAAGGGCTTCGACCTCAAGGAGCACTACTGCCGTCGGTGGCTGACGGTCCGCCTCATCCGAGAGCTGGCGCGCCTCGGCCAGCCGGGCCCCCTGCTGGGCATCCAGCGGTCGCGGTTCCTCCAGTCGCAGCGCGAGTTCCTCTGCCTGGGCTTCGCCCGGCAGGAGAACCTGCCGCCGTTCTTGCGCACCAGCGTCACGCTGGGACTGCGCATGGACGACGAGCTGCGGGTCCGGGTGCGCTTCGCCTCCGATCCATGCATCCCCGAGGGCCTGCTCAACGAAACCTGTGAGCGCTGCCCCCTCCCGCCGGAGGCGTGCCATGAACGCGCCGCACCTCCGGAGCGATGGGAGCAGGAACAGGCCATCGACGAGCGTAGGAGGGCCTTGGAAGAGCTCACGCGCGACGGAGCGCCGGTCGGGGACGTCCCCTCCAGCGTCTCGTCCGCCACCGGGTAGGGAGGTTCGCGATGTCGCCGTCTGCCGAGGAGGTCCGGTCCTCCAGCGAGTTCGCCGAGCTCCTCGAGATCCTGGGCACGGTCGCCGATCTGCACGCCGCGTCGGCGGTGCTCCACTGGGATCAGGAGACCCAGATGCCCCCGGGCGGCGCCACCGACAGGGCCCTGGCGCTGTCGACGCTGGCGCGGCTGGGTCACGAGACCTTGGTCCAGCCCCGCGTCGGCGAGCTCCTGGCGCGCCTGGAGGGGCGGACGGCCGATCTGCCCTACGACTCCTTCGAGGCCAGCCTCGTCCGGGTGACCCGACGCCACTACCAGCGTGCCATCAAGATCCCCGCTCGGCTGGCCGCGGAGCTGGCCGAGGCCGCCTCGCTGGCCACCGATGCCTGGACCCGGGCCAAGGCGGCCAACGACTTCGGTGCCTTCGCCCCTCACCTGGAGCGCAACGTCCGGCTGGTGCGCGAGGTGGCCGATTGCATCGGCTACGCGCAGCACCGCTACGACGCCTTGCTGGACGAGTACGAGCCCGGCATGACGCTGGACGACATCCGCCCCCTCTTCGCCCGGCTCAAGGATCGCCTCGTGCCCCTGGTGCGAGCCATCGCCCGGCGAGCCGAGGCGGTGGACGACGCCGTCCTGCACCAGGGCTACGACGAGGCCGGCCAGTGGCGCCTGACCGTGGAGGTGCTGCGCGCGATCGGCTACGACTTCCAGCGGGGCCGCCAGGATCGCTCCGCGCACCCCTTCACCACCAGCTTCGGCCCCGGCGACGTGCGGGTCACGACGCGCATCGACCCCAACGACTTCTCGTCGGCACTGTACTCCTCCATCCACGAGGGCGGACATGCCCTCTACGAACAGGGGATCCCCGAGGCCCTCCGGCGCACGCCGCTGTTCGACGGGGCGTCGCTGGGGATCCACGAGTCGCAGTCCCGCCTCTGGGAGAACGTGGTGGGCCGCTCCCGGGCCTTCTGGCGCTTCCTCTTGCCCAAGGCCCAGGCCATCTTCCCCGAGCAGCTGGGGCGGGCCGACGCGGAGACCCTCTACCGGGCCGTCAACCGCAGCCAACCCAGCGAGATCCGCACCGAGGCCGACGAGGTAACCTACAACCTCCACATCTTCCTGCGGCTGGAGATCGAAGACGACCTGCTCGAGGGGCGCCTCTCGGTGGCCGATCTGCCCGACGCCTGGAACGCCAAGATGGAGGCCTACCTGGGGCTGCGTCCCCGCGACGACGCCCACGGCGTGCTGCAGGACATCCACTGGTCCCACGCCTCCATCGGCTACTTCCCCACGTACACCCTGGGCAACATCCTGTCGGTGCAGTTCTACGAGCAGGCCTGCCGGGAGCGCCCCGAGATCCCCGACGCCATCGAGCACGGCGACTTTGCGCCGCTGTTGTCGTGGCTGCGGGAGCGGATCCACGTCCACGGGGCCAAGTTGACGCCGCAGGAGCTGGTGCAGCGGGTGACGGGTGGGCCCATTCGCATCGAGCCCTACGTGGCCTACCTCGAGCGCAAGTACGGCGAGCTGTACGGTCTGTGACGAGGCGCCCGGGCCTTCATCCATCCCGGGCGCCCGCCGCCTGCATCAGCCGCCGGTAGACGTCGAGGTGCGCCCGCGAGAAGAGCACGAATCGCACCTCCCTAAGCGGCAGGCCCCCGCTGGCCGCACGCTCCCGCACGAAGCCGGTGACGGCCTGCAGGGCCACCGGCGCGGCGAGCTCGACGGGGTACCCGTAGGCGCCCGTGCTGATGGACGGAAAGGCGATGCTCTCGAGCCCACGCTCCACGGCCAGCGCCAGCGCGCTCCGGTAGGCCGAGCGCAGGGTCTCGGGCTCTCCATGCCCGCCCCCCTGCCAGATGGGGCCGACGGTGTGGATTACCCACCGAGCGGGCAGCCGGCCTCCCGTCGTGATGACGGCCCGCCCCGGCGGCAGGGGGCCCTGGCGCGCCACGATGGCCCTGCACTCCTCCAGGATCCGGGGGCCGCCGGCGCGGTGGATGGCTCCGTCCACCCCACCGCCTCCCATGAGGCTGGAGTTGGCCGCGTTGACGATGGCGTCGACCGCCTGTCGGGTGATATCGCCCTGCAGGGCCACCAGGCGCACGCCCTCCACCTGGAGCTCGATGCCCTCGGCTTCTGCCGCCTCCATCCTCGCGCCCCTCCTTTCGATATAATGGCATACACCATGGACCTTCCGTCGGCCCCCTCGAGCCGATCGGGCTCCCTGGCCATCCGCGGCAGATGGCGATCGCCGATGCGCTGGCTGTGGATGGTCGCGGGCATGACCCTCATCGCGTGGGGCATCCGGCTGCAGGTGGTGGCCAGCCTGGGGCTCGGCCCTTGGGACGTGCTCCACATGGGGCTGAGCCTGCGCTTGCCCATCACGTTCGGCCAGGCCAACCAGCTGGTGGGCCTGGTGCTGGTCCTGGGAGCCTGGGCCATGGGCGAGCCCCCTCGCCTGGGCACGCTGCTCAACATGTGGTACGTGGGCGCCGCCTACGACCTCATCGAGGCCTGGCAGCTGGTGCCGCTGCCCGGGGGGATGCTGGCCGCGTGGGTGGCCCTCCTGGCGGGGATCGCGCTCCTGGCGGTGGGTTCGGCGTGGTATCTGAGCGCTGGCCTCGGCGCCGGCCCTCGTGACGGCATGACACTGGCCCTGGCCCGGCGCCTCGCCCGCGGACGGATCGGAAGCCGTGCCCCGGCGGGCGCCCGAGTGCGCAGCGAGCCCGGCGTCGGCATGGCCCGCGTGCTGCTGGAGGGCAGCGCCACGCTGGCCGGCTACGCCCTCGGCGGCCCCGTCGGCGTCGGCAGCATCGTGGTGGCGGCGCTGGTGGGCCCTGGCCTGGCCGTGGCCATCCCATGGTTTCGCTTCGCCCGTCGCTGGTGGCACGCCGAGCCGTCGCTCTCTTCGCCCGAGGGGCGGCCAGCAGACGGCGGGGCCGGCCACGCTCGCCTGGCCGGGGCCCCGACAGGGGCGAGACGGCGATGAGCCCGCCCCGACGGCCACGGTCACGGTCGCCCCGCGTCCCGCCCGAGGACTCCTTCTTCGAGGAGCAGCTGCGGGCGCTGCAGGGACGTCCGGGCTCCGCCCCGGCCCGCCGCCAGCCTCCCGACCATGAGCGGCACGCCATGGAGGAGCGCCTGGCCCTCGTCCTGCGCCGGGCCGGCCTGGCCGACTTTCGCCGGCGGGTGCGGGTCGGCATCTACGAGGCGGACTTCCTCTTCCCGCGCCAGCGCCTGGTGGTGGAGCTCGACGGCCTGGTGCACCTGGCCTCCGGCGTGCAGGCCAAGGACCGTCGCAAGGACCAGGCCCTGCGGCAGATGGGCTACCGGGTGCTGCACGTCGCCAACCGCGACCTGGTCGCCGCGCCGGACGTGGTGGTGCAGCGCATCCGCCGGGCCCTGGCCGGGCACGGCCGGTAGGCGGTGACCTGCCTGCCCGTCACCGCCCCATGCGCTCGGCCCAGAGCTCCAGCAGGTGGATGACCGTCTCCACCGCCTTCTCCATCCATGGCACCGACGCCCACTCGGTGCGGCTGTGGTAGTTCATCCCGCCCGTGAAGAGGTTGGGCGTCGGCAGCCCCTGTTGGGTGAGGCGGGCGCCGTCGGTGCCCCCCCGTATGGGTACCTCCACCACCTCGAGGCCGGCTTTGCGGATGGCCTCACGCGCCAGCTCCATCACCTCGGGGTGGTCGGCCAGCCGGCGAGCCATGTTGGCGTAGCCGCCCGTCACCTCCAAGGCGGTGCGGGCGCCCGGATACCGCAGCTCGAGCCCCTGGAGGGCCTGGCGCACCATCTCGTGGAGCCGGTCGAGCTCCTCGACGCTGAAGTGCCGCAGCGCCACCTTGAGCGTGACCCGCTCCACGTTGCCCTCGATGGCGTCGACGTGGATGAAGCCCAGGTGACCGTCGGTCGTCTCGGGCAACCGGCTGGCCGGCACCTGAGCGATGAAGTCGGCGGCCAGCCGCACCGCGTTGATCATGCGGCCACGGGCGGTGCCCGTGTGGGCGCTGCGGCCCTCGATGGTCACCCGCAGGTTGCGGGCGTCGAAGTTCTCCCCCGACAGCTCGCCGGCGCCGCTGCCGTCCAGCGTGTAGGCGGCCACGCACCCGAAGCGACGCACGTCGAGGAAGCCGATGCCGCGCCCCGTCTCCTCGTCGGGGGTGAAGGCCACCCGGACCGGCGGCCGGGGTCGATGGGGCTCGCGGATGAGCCGGCAGAGGGCCTCCATGATCTCGGCCACACCCGCCTTGTCGTCCGCGCCCAGGAGCGTGCTGCCGTCGGAGCTGACCAGGTCGTGGCCCACGCAGGCGAGCAGCGCCGGCTGGTCGGCCGGATCCAGCACCGGTCCCGCCGGCAGGCGAATGGGGCGCCCGTCCCAGGCGCGATGCACCAGGGGCTTGACCGAGCGGCCCGGCACCCCCGGAAACGTGTCGTAGTGGGCCAGCAGGCCGATGGCCGGCCCCGGGACGGTACCGGGCAGGGTGCCGAGGACGATGCCGTGCTCGTCCAGCTCCACGTCCTCGAGACCCATGCGCTCCAGTTCGTCTCGCAGCAGACGGGCCATCTCCCACTGCTCGGGAGTCGACGGCACCTGGGCGACTCCCTCGGCCGAGGGGCTGTCGACCTGCACGTAGCGCAGAAACTTGGCCAGCACGCCCTCCTCCAGCAGGCCCGGATCGGGTATCCTGTCAGGACGTCGCATCGTGGTCGTCACGGCCGCCTCCTCGCCAAGGTGGGTGTGAGGGACGATACCAGGATACGTCGGACGACCGCCGAAACCCCTCGTCCTTGGGAAAGGATGGCGACAAGGGCAATGCCGAAGGTCTGGCTGCTGTCGGGTATCCGCTACGATCCGGCCCGCGTGGGCGACGTGGGCACCCTGCTGGCCGACGCCGCCGACTGGCGTCCGCTGGCCCGCCGACCGGCGGGAGGGCCGTCGCGGCTCGAGAGCGGGCCCGAGACCGGCACCAGCGACGCTCGCCCCCATGCCTCCCGCCTCTTCTCCGACTGGGCCGGCACGGTGGTGAGCGAGTGGCTGGCCAGGGGGCTGCTGGTGCGCGACGAGGAGCCCACGCTCTACCTCTACGAGGCCAGGCGCCCGGTGCCGGAGGAGCGGCGGCACGGCCCCGGAGTCGCCGAGATCGCCTCCTACCGGGCCGTGGTGGCGGCGCTGGGGGTGAGCGAGCCGGCGCCACCCAGGCGCGTCGAGAGCCTCGACCCGGCGGCCGTCGACCCCATGATGCCCGTGATGAAGGCCTTCGCCGTCGACGTCGCCCCCGTCTGGGGCCTCTTCGCCAAGGCGGCCGCTGGTCCCCGGCGGACGCGGCTCGACGAGATCCTGGCCGGGACCGTCGAGCAGGGCGAGCCCGTCCTGGCCATCGAGGCGGGCGACGGGAGCTCCCACCGAGTCTGGCGCCTGCAGGTCGACCTCGCCCAGGAGCTGGCCGACATCCTTTCGCAGGTGCCCATCGCCGTCGTGCAGGGCGGGCTGCAGGTGGAGGCCCTCCGGCGCCTGGCGGCCCAGTCCCCCGACGGGCGGGTCAACGGGGTGCCGCCGTCGGTGCTGGCATTTCTCACGCCCTGCGACTCGCCCGCCGATGCCGGCGAGACCCCGGCGATCCTGCCGGTGCACCGCCTGCTGCTGGCATCGTCACGCCTCGATGCGGCAGGCGTGGAGCGGCGCCTCTCGGCCTACTTCCGCCTGATCGACGTCGCTACCGAGGCGGAGGCTCCCGCCTCCCTCGAGCTCGTCGATGCGGCGCTGGCACAGCTGGGACGGGCTCGCGACGAGTTCACCGGCTTCGTCCTGTACCTGGGAGGGGGGCGGGTCAAGGTGGCGCGCTCCAAGGGACGCATGCTGATGGAGAACTGGACCCATCCCCTGGGCCGGACGACGTGGCGGGCGATGGACGTCAACGTGCTGCACGCGCTGGCCTTCGAGCGGGCGCTGGGCATCGGCCTCGAGGCGAGCCGCCTGCACGCGCCACCCCTCGACGTGGAGGAGTCGGCGCCGGGCGCCATCGAGCGGGTGGACCGCGGCGAGGCCGCGGCCGCCTTCTTGCTGCCGCCCCCATCGCCCCAGCAACTGCTGACCGTAGCCCTCGACAGCAACCCCATCCCCGCCGACTCGGTGCGCCCGTGGCCCCCCATCCCGGCGGGGCTGATCCTGCGCTGGCGACGGCCCTCCTGAGGCGGCCTACGACGGCAGGCGCTCGACGTACCGGTTGGTGATGGGGAAGCGCCAGTCCCGGCCGAAGGCCCGGGGGGTCACCTTGACCCCCGGGGGCGCCTGCCGCCGCTTGAACTCGCTGCGCGCCACCATGGCCGCGAAGCGCTCCACGGTCTGGGGCCGGAAGCCCATGGCGACCAGCTCGGGAGCGTCGCGGTCCTCCTCGACGTAGGCGGCGATCATGGGGTCCAGCTCCTCGTAGGGCGGCAACTCGTCGGTGTCGCGCTGGCCGGGCCGCAGCTCGGCCGAGGGGGGCTTGACCAGGACGCGCTCGGGGATGACCGGCTCGTCCTCCCGACCATTGCGCCAGCGGGCCAGGCGGTAGACCCAGGTCTTGGGCAGGTCCTTGATGACGGCGAAGCCGCCGGCCGTGTCGGCACCGTACAGGGTCAGGTAACCCACGGCCAGCTCGCTCTTGTTGCCAGCCGTCAGCACCAGCCACCCGAACTTGTTGGAGAGCGCCATCATCAGCGTGCCGCGGATGCGGGCCTGCAGGTTCTCCTCGGCCGTGTCGAAGGGACGTCCGCCGAAGAGAGGAGCCAAGGCCTGCAGGTAGGCCTCGAAGACGGGCTCGATGGGCACGACCTCGCAGCGGATGCCCAGTCGCCGCGCGACCTCCTGCGCATCCTGCAGGCTCTCGGGGGAGGTGAACCGGGAAGGCATCGTCACGCCCACCACCCGCCGGGGCCCGAGGGCGTCGACGGCCAGGGCCGCCACCAGCGACGAGTCGATGCCACCCGACATCGCCACGGCCACCGTCTCGAAGCCGTTCTTGGCCACGTAGTCACGCAGGCCCAGACGCAGGGCACCCCACACCTCCGCCTCGGGCTCGGGCAGAGGGTGGGCATCGGTCACCACGGAGACCGGGGCCGCTGGAGGGGCGGGGGCCGACGGCCGTGCCGGCCGCGGGTCGAGGGCGACCATCTCGACGGCCGGCGCTGCCTCGTGCTGGCTCAGGTAGAGCCGCTGCTGGCGGCGCCGGGGGTCGTGCAGCCGGCGATGAAAGACCGACGCCGGGTCCACGTCGGCCACCACCAGCGCCTCCTCGAAGCACGGGGCTCGCGCCACGGTACGGCCGTCCTCGTCGATGACGGCGCTGCTGCCGTCGAAGACCAGCTCGTCCTGGCCGCCCACCATGTTGACGAAGGCCAGGGCCACGCGATAGTCAGTGGCGCGGGTGGCCAGCATCCGCTCCCGCTGGGCGATCTTGCCCATGTGGTACGGCGAGCTCGACAGGTTGACCAGCAGCTGGGCGCCGCCTACCAGGCTCTGGAGCCGGGCGGGGCCGTCGGGGTACCAGATGTCCTCGCAGATGTTGATGCCGATGCGCCAGGAGCCCAGCTGCACCACCAGCGGCCGGCGGCCGGCCTCGAAGTAGCGCAGCTCGTCGAAGACGCCGTAGTTGGGCAGGAGCATCTTGCGATGCACCGCCCGGATCTGCCCGGCCGCCACCACCGCGGCGGCGTTGTAGATGTCGTCGTCGGCGTCGACGAAGCCCACGACCGCCACGATGGGGGGCAGGCGCCGGGCCAGGGCGTCCAGCACCCGACGGTTCTCCCGCACGAAGCCCGGACGGAGGAGCAGGTCTTCGGGCGGGTAGCCCGTCAGGGCCAGCTCGGGAAAGGCGACGAGCTGCGCGCCGGCCTCGTAAGCCGCCGCGGCCAGGGTCTCGATCTTGCGCGCGTTACCCTCCAGGTCTCCGACGGTCGCGTCGATCTGAGCCAGGGCGATGCGCAGCCGGTGCATGGTCACGGCGAGGTGCGCACCCCCTCGACGCTGCGGGGCCCCGAGCCGCCGGGTCGCTGGCCGTAGTGGGCCAAATAGCCCTGGCGCACCCGCATCACCTCGTCGGGGGGCAGCAGCAGCGGCGAGCCGGCCACCCTCGCCGCCCAGTAGACACGCGCGGTCGACTCCAGCACCCAGGCCGCCTGGAGGGCCTCGCGCAGGTCGCGGCCCACCGCGATGGCCCCGTGGTTGCGCAGGAGAGCCGCCTGGCGCCCCTCGAGGGCCTCCACGGTGTACCGACCGAGCTGCTCGGTGCCCGTGGTGGCGTACTCCGCCACCCGCACCTCCCCGCCCAGCACGGCGGCGGCCTCCCCCAGGATGGGCGGCAGCGACCAGCCGAGCACCGCCAGGACGGTGGCGTAGGTCGAGTGAGTGTGCACCACGGCCCCCACGTCGGCCCGGTGGCGGTAGACGAGCAGGTGCGTCGGGAGCTCCGTGGAGGGGCGCCGGCGCCCCTCCACCCGGCGACCCTGTCCGTCGACGACGGGCACGTCGTCGGCCTCGATGCGGTCGTACTCCATCCCCGAGGGGGAGATGGCGATGTAGCCCGTCTCGGGGTCCCGGGCGCTGACGTTGCCGGAGGTACCCACCACGAGCCCGGTCTGCAAGAGCCTCCGGCCGACTCCGACCACCTCTGCCCGCAATCGTGCCAGCAGCATGGATCTCGGCCCCCTCCGGCCGGTCGGCACCCGGCCCCTTGACATCCAGGATGCGAGGACGACAGAATAGGGCCACATCCAGTATAGGTCAAAGTCAGCCGCCATGAAGGGGAGCGAGTAGGCGGGAGACCTGCCTCCCAGCGAGCCGGGAGGGTGCGAGCCGGCGGCAAGGACCCGCCCAACATGGCCCCGGAGCGGCCCCTCCAACGTCGCCCCGCCGGCGATCAGTAGAGGGAGCCGGGTGCGCCCGTTATCGCGCCAGGGTATCCGGCCGGGGTCGGGCCGCGTACCCGTGGAGGCTGTCCGCCGCGAGGCGGCAGCGAAGCCGGGGTGGTACCGCGCAGGCGCGCAAGCCCTTCGCCCCCAGGGGAGGCGAGGGGCTTTTCGTTTTGGCCCGCACCAGTCCAGGCCCTCATGAGGAGGTCGTTGGTCGGATGGGTGAGACGAGCGGCAAGTTCTACGTGACGACGCCCATCTACTACCCGAGCGATCGGCTTCACATCGGCCACGCCTACACGACCACGGCGGCCGATGCGCTGGCGCGCTGGCATCGCTTCCTGGGCGAGGAGGTCTTCTTCCTGACCGGCTCGGACGAGCACGGCCAGAAGATCCAGCGCAAGGCCGAGGCGAGAGGCGTCAGCCCCCAGCAGTACGTCGACGAGATCGTCGCCACCTTCAAGGAGCTGTGGAAGCGGCTCGACATCCAGTACGACCGCTTCATCCGCACCACGGACCCCGACCACGTCCGGGTCGCCCGGTACATCTTCAAGACCATCTACGAGAAGGGCGACATCTACAAGAGCACCTACGAGGGCTGGTACTGCGTCCAGTGCGAGACCTTCTGGCTGGAGAGCAAGCTGGTGGAGGGCAAGTGTCCCGACTGCGGGCGGCCCGTCGAGTGGCTCGAGGAGGAGAGCTACTTCTTCCGACTCTCCAAGTACGCCGACCGCCTGCTGCGGCACATCCGCGAGCACCCCGAGTTCATCCAGCCGCCCAGCCGGCGCAACGAGATGGTCGCCTTCATCGAGCAGGGGCTGGAGGATCTGTGCGTCTCCCGCACGACCTTCGATTGGGGCATTCCGGTGCCCGTCGACGAGCGCCACGTCATCTACGTCTGGTTCGACGCGCTGACCAACTACCTGACCGGCGTCGGCTACCTGGAGGAGCCGGCCAAGTTCGCCCGGTACTGGCCGGCGGACCTGCACCTGGTGGGCAAGGAGATCGTACGCTTCCACACCATCATCTGGCCCATCATCCTGATGGCGGCCGACCTGCCGTTGCCCAAGCAGGTCTTCGGGCACGGGTGGCTGCTGTTCGATCAGCAGAAGATGAGCAAGTCGAGGGGCAACGTGGTGGACCCCAACGTGCTCATCGACCGCTACGGCAGTGACGCCATCCGCTACTTCCTGCTGCGGGAGGTGTCGTTCGGGCAGGACGGCAACTTCTCCGAGCAGGCCCTCATCGATCGCACCAACGCGGATCTGGCCAACGACCTGGGCAACCTGGTCTACCGGGCCTTGAGCATCCTGGAGCGCTACGAGCAGGGCATCGTGCCCGAGCCGGGACCGGAGCAGCCCGTCGATCGCGAGCTGGTGGAGCTGGCCGAGCAGGTGGCGTCCGAGGCCAACCGGCGGATGCTGGAGCTGGACATCAACACGGCGCTGGCCACCATCTGGCGTTTCGTGGGCCGCGCCAACAAGTACATCGACCAGACCGAGCCCTGGCAGCTCAACCGGCGCCGCCCGCAGGACCCGGCGGCCGCGGAGCGGCTGCGCACCGTGCTCTACCACCTGGCCGAGGCGCTGCGAGTGACGGCGCTGTTGGTCGCACCCTTCCTGCCCAAGACCGGGCAGGCCATCTGGGAGCAGCTGGGCATCGACGAGCCGCTGGCGAGCCAGCGCTTCTCCGACCTGAGCTGGGGACGGATCCGGCCCGGCACCCGCACGCGGCGGGGCCAGCCGCTGTTTCCCCGCATCCTCGGCGAGGAGAGCGCCCGGCAGGTACCGGTGGGCCAGGAGAGCCAAGGCGCCCCCGCCGCTTCCGAGGGTGCGACGGCCCGGGCCGCGGCAGGCGTGGCCCAGACGCCGGCGCCCGGCGGCGAGGCCCAGGAGGATGACGGCCTGATCGGCATCGAGGAGTTCGCCAGGGTGAGACTGCGGGTGGCGACGGTGCTGGAGGCCGGCCGGATACCCGGTGCGGATCGACTGCTCAAGCTCCAGGTGGATCTGGGCGAGGGGCGGCCCCGCCAGATCGTGGCGGGCATCGCGCGTCACTACGCCCCCGAGTCGCTGGTCGGCAAGCGCATCGTGGTGGTGGCCAACCTCAAGCCGGCCACCCTGCGCGGCGAGCGCTCGGAGGGGATGCTCCTGGCCGCCACGGCTCCCGATGGCCAGCTGACGCTCGTGACGGTCGAGGAGCCCGTGCCACCGGGGAGCGTGGTCAAGTGACGGCCGCTTCCGGGGCGGAGGCCCCCCCGCTGGTCGACACGCACCTGCACCTCGACGACACACGCTTCGACGACGACCGGGAGACGGTGCTGCGCAGGGCTCGGCAGAGCGGCGTGCGGGCTGTCCTGAGCTGCAGCACCGACCTCGACAGCGCCCGGTACACCCTGGCATTGGCCCGCCGCTTCGCCGCCGGCGACGCGATGCCAGCGGTGGGCGTCGCGGTCGGCGTCCACCCCCACCAGGCGGGCCGGGTCGGCTCGATCGAGGCGGCGCTCGAGGCGCTGGAGCGGCTGGCCGCCGAGCCTCAGGTGCGGGCCATCGGCGAGATCGGGCTGGACTTCCACTACGACTTCTCGCCGCGTGACGTGCAGCAGGAGCTCTTCGAGCGGCAGCTCGACCTGGCCCAGCGGATCGGCAAGCCCGTCTGCGTCCACGCGCGGGAGGCGGAGCCCACCGTGCTCGCGACCATCCGGCGCTACCCGCGGGTGAGGGGCGTGTTGCACGCCTTCGCCGGCGACCGGGAGCAGGCCGAGCAGGCCCTGGCGCTGGGCTGGTACCTGGGCGTGGGCGGGATGCTGACCTTCCGCAACGCCGACGCCATTCGGGCCGTCGTCAGCGCGGCGCCATTGGAGCGTCTGGTCCTCGAGACCGACGCGCCCTACCTGGCGCCGGTGCCCCACCGCGGCCGGCGCAACGAGCCCGCCTACGTCGCGCTGGTGGCCGAGAGCCTGGCGCGCCTGCACGCGCTGCCTGTCGAGGCCGTCGCACAGCTGACCACGCGAGCGGCGGTCGAGCTGTTGGGGCTGGAGTTCTAGCGGGGTCGCTCGCCGCAGGCGACGGAGGACGGGGAGGAGATGTCACGGGCGCCACTGAGGAAGCGCCGCCGGGCCTCCACGATCAGCCGCCAGGCATGGCGTGCGTCGTGCCAGCCACGGATGATGCAGGGCTTGCCCTCGAGCTCCTTGTAGACCTTGAAGAAGTGCTCGACCTCCCGCAGGAAATGGTGGGGCACGTCGGCCAGCGTATCCATCTCCTCCAGCCGCGGGTCGACGCTTACGACGCCCAGGACCTTGGTATCGGGCCCCTTGTCGTCCTCCATGTCGAGTGCGCCCAGCACCCGCACGGGCACGGCGCACCCCGGGAAGGTCGCGATGCTGGAGATGACCAGCACGTCCAGGGGATCGCCGTCCTCGGCCAGCGTATCGGGTACGAAGCCGTACTCGCCGGGATAGTACATGGGCGAGTAGAGCACCCGGTTGAGCACCATGCGGCCGGTGGCGGGGTCGTACTCGTACTTGTTCTGGGTGCCCTTGGGCACCTCGATGACCACCAACACCGACTCCGGCAGGCCTGCCACCCCGTCACCCGATGCGATCGACGCCTCCGTACGGACCCCTCCCCTCGCTCTGGTTCTCACCAGAAGCCGAGAAGCGCTCTGGCCTCCTCGCTCATGCGCTCGGGCGTCCAGGGCGGATCCCAGACCAGCTCCACCTCGACCTCCTGGACCCCCGGCAACTGTCGAACGGCCTGGTCCACCATCTGGTTGACCATGAAGGCCAGCGGGCAGCCGATGGCCGTCAGCGTCATGCGCACGTGCACCCTGCCGCCCTCGATGGAGATGCCGTAGACCAGCCCCAGGTCCACGACGTTGATGCCGAGCTCCGGGTCGACGACCTGCTTGAGCGCCTCTCGGACCGCGTCCTCGGTCAACGGCGAGGCTGCCATGTGCGTCGCACCCCCCGATGACGACTTATTATACCCGTTGAGCCGTCCTTCGTCCGCGGCATCCTCCCCTGGCAGAGCCGCCGGGCCGGGCGCATAGGATCTCTCGCGTGGACATGTGGGAGTCGCTGCTGCTGCTGGCATTGGGCGCCCTGGGGCTGGCCGGGGGCAACGACGCCGTCGGACTGGCGGCGCTGCTGGCCCTGGCCCTGCGCACCCTGGGGACGCCCGGCACGGTGGAGAGCGTGGCCCGTCAAAGCACCGAGATCGGCATCCTCTTCCTGGTGCTGGGACTGCTGCTGCCCGCGGTGGGCGGAGTGGCCGGGGCGCCCGAGCTCTTCGGGCGGGTGGCCCTGACCCGCACCGGCCTGTTGAGCTTCGTGGTCGGGCTGGTCTCGAGCCGCCTGGCCGCGGACGGCGTCTCCCTCATGCGGGAGCGCCCGGAGGTGCTGCTGGGGCTGGTGCTGGGCTCGCTGGCCGGGGTCTGGGCGCTGGGCGGGATCCCCGTAGGCCCCCTGGTGGCGGCGGGCCTGGTGGCCCTGATGGCACGCCTGTTGTGAGGGGCCGGGGAGCTTCCGTTTCTTGCCGGTTGTGTTGACGCAATGGCGGTTATTCCATATAATGTAATGCGCGCTAATCTGGAAACGATAGGAATTCGTGCCTCGACCGGGGAAGGGGAGCGAGGACGATGAAGTCGACCGGCATCGTGCGCAAGGTCGACGACCTGGGCCGTGTCGTCATCCCGATCGAACTCCGGCGCACCCTGCAGATCAACGAGAAGGACCCGCTCGAGATCTATGTCGACGGCGAGAAGATCATCCTGAAGAAGTACGAGCCGACGTGCATCTTCTGTGGCAACGCCGAAAACCTTCACCGATACCGCGACAAGAACATCTGCGCCGACTGCCTGCACCAGTTGCGCCAGGTCTCCTGAGAGCACCGTCGACGCCGGGGCGGGCCGAGGGACATCGAGGCCGCCCCTCGCCTCGCCCCGGCCCATCTCATTCGGTCGACACGTGCGGGTCGACCTGCTCGTGGATCGGCCGCACCTCCACGAAGCACGCCCGACAGTCGGCGGCCAGCCGTTCGACCTCGGCGGCCTCGGCATGCTGGCCGCTCTCGCGCAGGTAACCGACGTACTCGCCCAGCAGCTCCTGGATGTCGGCCACGCCCCGCTCGTCCAGGGGCCGCAGCTCCACCCTGGCGCCCCTGGCGATCCGGCGCCGCAGCGCGGCCTCGTCGAGCCCCAGGTGCGGCGCCAGGCGCAGGTAGACCACGCCGCCCGTCATGCCCGAGCAGATCCACGGCCCCGGGTCCCCCAGCACCACCGCTCGGCCGCCGGTCATGTACTCGAAGGCGAAGCCCTTGAGCTGGGCCGTGCACGTCATGTGGCCTCGCGCGTCGTCGATGGGCGCCCGGGGCAGCGCTCCGAAGACCACGTCGGCCCCCGAGAGCCGGATGGCCGCTCGAGAGTCGGCCTCTCCCTGCACGAAGAGGCGGCCGCCCTGTGCCCCGTAGGCGAAGCTCTTGCCCACGGCACCGTTGACCCGTCGGCCGGTGGCGCCCACGCCCTTCAGGATCACCATTCGCCCGCCTCTCGCGCACTTGGCGGCGCCGTCCTGGGCACCGCCCTGCACCACGAGCTCCAGGCCCTCCACCAGGAAGGCCCCCGCCCCGTTGCCGACGGCCGCGGCGCCCTGCACCTCCAGCCGGGTCGTGGACGTCAGCCGCCGCCGCACCTGCTGGCCGGCCAGCGGCGTGGCCAGCACCCGGTCGCAGCACCCGGCCCCGTCCACCACCAGGGTCGGTGAGGTCGTGGCTTGGGGCCCCTCCCCTGCGCCGACGGCCACGGCGGCGGGTACGAGCTGGTCGTCGACCTCCACGTCATGGGGTTGGGCCGCCCGACCGGGGACGGGCCATGCCGGCTGCAGCAGCTCCCCCAGGTCGACGCGGTCTTGGAGCGCCACCTGCTCCAGGCAGTCGCTGCGGCCTACCAGATCCTGCAGCCTCGAGGCCCCCAGCCCCGCCGCGAGCTGCCGGAGTTGGTCGCCCATGGCCGCCAGCAGCCGGGCCAGGGCCTCGGCCGCCTGCTCGGTCTGCCGCGGGACGAATCGCTTGAGCCCCCGGGCCAGGGCCTCCTCGAGGTCCTCGATCTGGGTGGCGATGCCGACGTGACACGTGTCGAGCTGGCAGCCGCGGCAGATGGTGCAGCCGATGGCCACCATGGCCAGGGTGCCGAAGCCGACCCGGTTGGCGCCCAGCAGGATGCACCGCATCACGTCGAGGGCGCTGCGCATGCCGCCGTCGGCCCAGATCTCCACCCGCTCCCTGAGCCCTGCCGCCACCAGGGCCCGGTGAAGCTCGACGATCCCGAGCTCCGCCGGCAACCCGACGTGCCGCAGCGCGTGCTGCCGGGCCGCCCCCGTCCCCCCGTCGAAGCCGCTGAGGTTGACGATGTCGGCGCCGGCCTTGACGATCCCGACGCCGATGGTGCCTATCCCCGGCACCACCGGCACCTTGACGGCGATCCGGGAGCGGGGGCTGACCGTCTTGAGCTCGTGGATGAGCTGGGCCAGGTCCTCGATGGAGTAGATGTCGTGGTTGTTGGAGGGCGAGATGAGGTCGACCCCCGGCCGGGCGTGGCGGGCCTGCGCCACCTTGGCCGACACCTTGCGGCCCGGCAGGTGCCCTCCCTCGCCCGGCTTGGCCCCCTGGCCGATCTTGATCTCGATGACCCAGGCGCCGTTGAGCATCGCGGCCTCGACGCCGAAGCGGCCCGACGCCACCTGGATCCCCCGGTGACGCGGGTAGCGGCCCACCAGGTCGGCGATCTCGCCGCCCTCCCCGTTGAGGCAGACGATCCCCGCCCGCACGGCCGCCTCCAGATAGGCCCGGTAAGCCCGCTCACCCTGCGAGCCGAACGACATGGAGCTGATGACGAAGGGCAACGCGTGCTCTCCGATGGAGAGGTCCACCTGCACGGGGTCCACCGGGGCCACGTCGCGGGGCGGGCGCAGGGCGAGCAGGTGACGGAGCGCCACGGCGCTCTCCCGCTCCAGCGCCTCGATGCGCGCGGCGAGTCCGGCGTACGCCTCCTCTCCCCGCGCCACCGCGCCCACGGCCTTCCAGAGGCGAGGCCAGTGCCGGGGAGGCCGCACCAGCTGCGCGGGCTCCCGGCCGGCGGCGATGGCACGGCGACGAGCCGTCTCGGCCTCCAGCTGGCTCCACCCGATGCCGGCCCGCTCGGAGGCGGCATAGCCGTCCACCTCCAGCAGCCGCACGAGATCGGGCGACAGCCCGATGCAGGAGAAGAGCCGGGCGTAGCCCCTCAGCTCGTGGATCCCCAGCGTGGAGAGCACCTTCTCGATGCCCTTGCGCAACGCCTCCGCCAGGCGCTCGACGCCGGCTGCCACGTCGCCCCCGGCGGCTGCCCGCCGGGCGGCCAGCTCCATCATCATCCACGGCGCGACCGCATCGGCGCCGAAGCCCAGGGCCACGACCACGTCGTGCAGATTGCGCAGGGCTCCGCTCCTCAGCACCAGCCCCGCGCGCCGGCGCAAGCCGGCAGCTCGCCGCAGGGCGGCGTCGACCGCGGCCACCGCCAGGTGCGGATCGATCCAGACGCCCCCCGCCTCGTCCTCGAAGAGGCCCTCGTCGTCCAGCGCGACCAGCCGCTTACCCGACGAGACCGCCTCGCAGGCCTGGCGACCCAGACGCTGCAGCGCCTGCTCGAGCGACTCCCCTGATCGCCGGCGGGCCGGCAACACCACGGCCGGCAACTCGACGAGCAGGTCCTCCCAGCGGCGCGTCCCCAGCCGCTCGGCCACCTGCCGCGCCTGGCCAGGCCCCAGCACCGACCCGGTCGGGGCGCCGCCCACCAGCAGCGGCAGCCGCAGCTCCAGCGCGAGAGGCGCCGGGTCGCGGACCGTCTGCCATGCCTGCAGGGCCGGGCGGCCGCCGATGACGACCTGCGTGGAGAAGTGCTCCATCTCGCGTTCGCGGTCGATGGCCGGGTTGGTCACGACCGCCACGGTCTCTTTGAAGTAGTCGGACAGGTTGTGCAGGTCGGGGGAGAGGGCCGCCAGGGGCGCGTCGTAGCCGAGGGAGCCGATGGGCTCGCTGCCCGTCTCGACCATCGCCTCGACGAGTTTGACGTCGTCGGCCTGCCATGCCCACGCGGCCATCAGACGCTGCAGCGAAGCCTCGGGCATCTCGACGGCCGGGTCAGGGCTCGGGGACTCGGTCGGCGGCGGTGCGGTGGGGCGGGCCGCCCGGTCGTCGCGCGCCTCGTCGTCGAGGAGCGGGCCCAGACGGCGGCGCCAGCGGCTCACGATGCGCTCCTGGAGCAGCGGATACGGCATGACGCGCACCCCACCCGGCTCCAGCGTCACGCCTACCTTCTCCCCGGGCCCCAGGGGACGGGGATCGTCCACCAGCTGGGCGGTGGGCACGATGCCGGGCTCGGAGGCGAAGATGACCCACTCCCGGGTCGGCACCTCCCACAACGGCCGCAACCCCAGGGCGTCCACCGCCATGACCGCCTCGTCGCGGTGCCGGGCGAGGATGGCCGCGGGCCCCTGGGCGAAGGGCCCCCATGCCCGGCGGAAGTGGGCATAGCAGGCCCGGATGGGCTCGGGCTGCCGCTCCATCTCGTCCAGGATGGGCGGGAAGAGGATCTCCACCGCCTCCGCCAGCGAGTAGCCCCACCGGTGGACCAGGGTGTCGGCCGTGCGGTTGAGGTTTTGGGAGTCGCTGCCGCCCGGCACGGTCGGCACCCCGATCTGGTCGGCCTCCATGACGAGCCGGCGGATGGTGTTGATCTCCCCGTTGTGCGCCAGCAGCGAGAAGGGCTGTGCCCGGTCGAAGGTGGGGGCGGTGTTGGTGGAGTAGCGGTTGTGCCCGATGACCGCCCGGGTCGCGAACGCCGGGTCCGTCAGGTCGGTGTAGGCGGCGGCGAGCCCGCGGGCATCTCCCACCACCTTGTAGACCACGGTGTGGGTGCTCATGGAGACCACGTGCACCCCGGCGAAGCGTCGCTCGATGGCTACCGCCGCCTCGAACAGCCGGCTGCCGGCCGCCGTCTGGGCCCGTCTGCGGCCGGAGGCCAGCGTCCCGTCGCCCTGCAGCGCGGTGGAGGGTGGCCACAGCCCCTGGTGCTCCGGCTCCACCCACAGTCCGAGTTGCCAGAAGGCCGGCGCCTGGCTTCGCCCTCGTGGCCCGAGCGCGTCGGCTCGAAAACCGTCGTCGAGGCTCACCAGCACCCGTATCCCGCGACGGGCCAGCAGCGCCTCGATGCCCTGGAGGACTGCCTCGCCGTCCGGCAGCGCCGCACCCGTGCCGGTCGGCCCGACGAACAGGTGGGCGACGGCGAACCACGGCTGCATGGCGAGGTCAGGGTCGTGTCCGGCGCGTCGCAGGCGCTCCGCCCAGATCGCCCGAGGGATGTCGGTCTGGACGCCGCACCCGTCACCCTCGCCATCGATGCGGCCGGCGCGGTGCGTCAGGAGCTGCAGCGCCTCCAGGGCGGCATCCAGCGTCCGCCGCGAAGGCGCGGGGTCTCTCGCGAAGACGGCCACCAGGCCACAGCTCCCGTGCTCGTATCGGCGGGCATAGGCGTCGGGCCGACTGGCCACCAGTCGCAAGGGCTCCATCCGCAAAGCCCCCCTGGCTCCCGGCGAGTCGAGCCGGCGTTCGGCGGCGAGGCGGGCCGGGGTGCGCCCGGCGGGACGCCCATCGACCCGGCGACGGGACGGCCGTGCCCGCCCGCACCGCCTGCCGGCGCCCCTCGGGGGAGGCCCCGAGGGTTTGGCGAGCATTGTAGCAGGAGGGAGCGACGCTCACAATGCCTTTTGCGAATGTATACTGGATGGGAGTGCGGCCCGCCGCCGGGACAGGGCGGCAGGTCAGTCGGAGCCGGGCTCCCCGGAGGGGCCGGGCTCCGGAGATCCGGGAGCAGGCGGAGCCACCACCAGGGTCAGCTCGCCCACCGCAGGCACCTCGCCCTGCTCCACCCGCCGGGCCAGGCCGGAGAGCGTGTCACGCACGACGGACTCGTGCACCTTGGTCAGCTCCCGTGCCAGGGCCGCCTCCCGGTCGCCCAGGACGGCGGCCATGTCGGCCAGGCTCTCGCCGAGCCGGTGCGGCGCCTCGAAGAAGACCAGCGTCGCAGGGAGCGCCCGCAGCCACTCCAGGCGCCGCAGCCGCGCCCGGCGCCTCGCCGGCAGGAATCCCTCGAACCAGAAGGGCTCCGCCGGCAGCCCCGCGACCGCCAGGGCCGCCACCACCGCCGAGGCGCCCGGGATCACCCGCACCGCGACGCCCGCTTCGTGGGCGGCCCGCACCAGATCCGCACCCGGGTCGGAGACCACGGGGGTGCCGGCGTCGGTCACCAGCGCCACGCTCTGGCCGGCGTGCAGGCGCGCCAGCAACTCCGGCAGCCGCTGGCGGGCATTGTGCTCGTGGAAGCTGACCAGCGGCCTCCGGATGCCGTGGGCATTGAGGAGCTTGAGGGTACGTCGGGTGTCCTCCGCGGCGATCAGGTCCACCCGCTGCAGGGTCTCCAGGAGCCTGAGCGAGACGTCCTGCAGGTTGCCGATGGGGGTGGCGCAGACCCAGAGCGTGCCGCTCACGCCGCCGGGTGACCGTCCTCCAGCTCCGGGCTGGCCGTCGGGCCGGCCCCGGCCTGGGACGTGGCCGCACCGCCGCGGCACGGACAGGCGGCCGCCCCCTGCACCTCGAAGGCCAAGCAGCACATCAACCGGCCGCAGAGGCCCGAGAGCTTGTCGGGATTGAGGGCCAGCCGCTGCTCCTTGGCCATGCGCAGCGTCACCGGCCGCAGGTCTTGCAGGAAGGTCCGGCAGCAGAGCGGCAACCCGCACGGGCCGATGCCCCCGACCATGCGAGCCACGTCGCGGGCGCCGATCTGGCGGAGGTCGATGCGGGTCTGGAAATGCCCCGCCAGATCCTTGACGAGCCCCCGGAAGTCGACCCGCTCCTCGGCGCTGAAGTAGAAGGTGAGCCGGCTCCCATCGAAGGCGTACTCGGCATCGATGAGGCGCATCGGCAGCCGGTGCCGCTCGATCATGGCCCGGGCGGCCTGCATCGCCTCGGGTTCGCGCTCGGTCCACGCCTGGCGGGCGGCCATGTCCTCGTCCGTCGCCACCCGGAGCACGGGGCGCAGCCCGTCGGGCGCCTCGTGGCGCGGGACAAGACGCGGCGCCGACACCACCTGCCCCGTCTCGTGGCCGTGCTGGGCCTCGACCACGACCCAGTCGCCGGGTGCCAGATCGAGGCCGCCGGCGTCGAAGTCGTGCACCTTGCGGGTCTTGGGGAAGCGCACCTCCGCTACGCGGACCGTGTCGGATGGCTCGCCCTGGCCGCCGGCCCCGTCCGGGCCCGGCGCAACGTCATCCATGCCCAGTGGAGCACCAGCCTTCGCTGGGTGTACTCGCCCAGCATCCGCCGCGCCGTCAAGAGCGTCTCCAGGGCCTCCACGGCGCGTACGGGGTCCACGAGCTGGCCGACGGCGACGACCCGGTCGCGCAGGCCGGCGTCGATCAGGCAGTCCGCTCTCCTCGCCCAGCCCCATGCGGCCACATCCCGCCACAACCATATCATCGCCTGCATCTGCGCGTCCACTTCCCACGGCGCCGCCTGGTCCGCGGCCCGGGCGAGCCCGATGAGCTCGCGCGGCGCGCCGTCGACCGCCTGCTCGATCCACTCCATGGCCCGTTGCCGCGAGGCGGCGACCGCTGAGCCCGAGGGGTCCAGGGCACGGCCCGGCAGGCCTCCGGCCAGCACCGCCCGGGTGAGGGCCTCGTCGGCGTCCAGGCCCAAGCGGGATGCCAGGGCACGGGCCAGCACGGGCGCCGCCACCGGCCCCACGAAGAAGCGCAGGCACCGGGACTGGATGGTCTCGGGGATGCCCTGCAGGTCGGCGGCCAGCAACAGGATGGCAGCCGGACCCGGAGGCTCCTCCAGGGTCTTGAGGAGGGCGTTGGCCGCCTGCAGGCTCATCCGATCGGCCTGCTGGATGACGGCCGCCTTGCCCCACGCCGAGGTGGCGGACATCCCGAGCCAGCTGCGCAGGCGCCGGACCTGGTCGATGCCGATCCCGTCGGCCTCCGCGGCCGGCTCGACCCAGGTGACGTCCGGGTGGCGGCGCGCGGCCACCGCCTGGCACGCCTCGCAGACGCCGCACGCCTCTCCCTCGGGGGAGCGACGGCGGCAGGCCAGCGCCGCCACGAAGGCCGAGGCCAGGCTGGTCTTGCCCGCGCCTTCGGGGCCGTACAGCAGGTAAGCGCCCGGCCCCCGTCCCTCGGAGGCGGTGCGGGCCAGCCACTGCACCACCCGGGCATGGCCGACGATCTCGGAGAACCGCAACGGGTGCGACCGGCTCGCGGCCTCGCTCCGGGGAGAGCCCTCATCGGACAAGGTCCAGCAGCAACCCCCTGATGTCGTCGAGACGGGCGGCCACGGCCAGCGCGGCGCGCTGCCCCTGCAGCACCTCCCGGGCCAGCTGGTCCAGCGCCTCGTCCACCTTTCGCACCACGACGTGCAGACGCCGCCCGCCCCTGGGATCCACCCGCAGCTGCCGGTCCACCGCGTAGGTGCGGGCCAGGGCGAGCTGACAGAAGCGGCGCACGGCCTGCCGGTACGCGAAGAGCGTCGACTCGCCAGGAGAGCGGCGCAAGGCGTCGCCCGCGCGCTCCACCTGGTCCAGGGCCAGCTGGAGCGCCTCCTGGTAGCGCCGGCGATCCGCCTCCACGAGCTCGGTGCTGAACGCCCGAGCCGGCGCCCGTCCCCCCGTCGCCGCCCGGGCGCTGCCCCGGCGCGCCGTCGTCACCTGAGGTGCCCGGCGCCGACGGGGCAGGCCCTCGATGCGCGACCCCTCCATCGGGGCTAGACCCGCTCGAAGCGGTCGATGCCCAACACGAAGACGGTGGCGCCGGCCACCTCCACCTCGGTGCCGGGGCGGCTCCCCGCGTGGCGCCGACGATGGCAGGCCTCCCGGATGCAGTCGAGGGCGGCCCCCACGCGATGGTCGTCGACGCCGATGAGCAGCGTCGTGTTGCCCTCCCGCAGGAACCCCCCGGTGCTGGCCAGCTTCGTCGCGCCGAAGCCCCGCTCCACCAGCCGCGCCATCAGCGCGGGCGCGTCCTGGTCCTGCACGACCGCCACCAACAGCTTCATCGTCGCACCGGTGCCTCCCACCCCAGCTCCTGCAAGCGCTCGCCCAACCGGCGCACCACCACGTCGCGCAGCTCCGACTGGACGGCTCGTCGCGGCTTGCCCGTCACCTCGACCCGGACGATGCGCTCCGGGTAACGGGCCGCCAGGGCCGCATAGCCTTCCCTCACCCGCCGGAAGAAGGCCTCCCCCCGGGACTCGATGCGATCCCGCTCCGGCGCCCCGGCGCCGGGCAGGCGCTGGCCGACCGGCAGGTCCAGCCAGAAGGTCAGGTCTGGCTGCAGGCCGCCCGTCACCCAGCGGTTGAGTCGCTCCACGAGCTCGCCGTCCACCTCCGAGCCGAAGACCTGGTAGGCCACCGACGAGTCGGCGTAGCGCTCGCAGACCACCACAGCGCCTCGCTCCAGCCAGGGGCGCAGCACCTGGGCCACGTGCTGGGCACGGTCGGCCATCAGGAGCAACAGTTCGGCCTCGGGCACCGGGATCCCCTCCGGCTCACCTCCTCGCAGGAGCAGGGTCCGCAGGCGACGCCCCAGCGCCGTCCCGCCCGGCTCGAAGGTGTGCCGCACCTGCAGCCCCCGGCGGCGAAGCCAGGCCGCCAGCGACCGAGCCTGCGTGCTCTTGCCGGTGCCGTCCAACCCCTCCAGGGTGATGAGAAGCCCCCGGGGGCTCATCGGATCTCCTCGGGCAGGACCAGCACCCGCCGGTTGGGCTCCTCGCCGATGCTGGTGGAGCGCAGGTTGTAGCGCTCGATCAGCTCGTGCTGGAGCTTGCGGATGTACGCCGATTGAGGGCTGAGCTCCACGGGGCGGGCCAGCTGGCGCGCCTGCTCGACGGCGCGTTGCGCCTCCATGAGGGCGCTGGCGTCCTCGGGGCTCAAGAACGTGCGCTCCAGGAACTGCTCCATCTGGGCCAGGGTGTTGGAGCGGATCACGTGGATGGGGACGCCCCGGCGCTCGGCCTCCTTGAGGCGCTTGGGCATCTTGCGGTACTGGCCCTTGATGGTCAGGACCATGTCGGCCGAGTCCAGATCCTGGGTGATCTGCACCGGCACGGGCAGGGATGCCAGCGCCCGCTGCAGCCGGGAGGTGCTGACGGCATAGGGGAAGATCCGGGCCGGTCGACTCCCACCCCAGAGGCGGGACGGGCTCGGAGGCGTCTGTCCGTCCCGGCCGGAGGAGCGGACGTCCCTCGGCACCACGAAGGCGCGAGCCCCCCCGCCGCCATCGCCGTGCACCTCGGGGGGCCGGGCGTCGAAGCGGTTGTCGGGGGCGTCGGCCTCCGGCGGGCGTCGAGGCGCGCCCTCCTGCACCTGGATGGTACCCTCGGGGCTGCGCACCCGCACCTCCGGCGATGGCTCGATACCGCGGAGCAGCAGGTCCACGGTGGTCGCCACGTCGTGATGGATGGCGAGACGATCTCGGTCCTGGATCTCGACCACCACGTCGAAGGTCGGGGGCGCCTTGCGCTCCAGCACCGTCTTCTGAGTCCCCCGCTTCTTGGCCTCCTCGTCGCTGAGGGTGACGGCCTGGATACCCCCGACCAGATCGGAGAGGGTGGGGTTGAGCACCAGGTTGTCGAGCGTGTTGCCGTGGGCCGTGGCCACCAGCTGGACGCCCCGCTCGGCGATGGTGCGGGCCGCCTGGGCCTCCTGCTCCGTGCCGATCTCGTCGATGACGATGACCTCGGGCATGTGATTCTCGACGGCCTCGATCATGACCCGGGCCTGCAGGTCCACCCGCGGCACCTGCATGCGGCGGGCGTGGCCGATGGCGGGGTGCGGGACGTCGCCGTCCCCGGCGATCTCGTTGGAGGTGTCGACCACGATGACCCGCTTGCCGAACTGGTCGGCCAGGATGCGGGCCACCTCACGCAGCATCGTGGTCTTGCCCACGCCCGGCCGCCCCAGCAGGAGGATGTTGCGTCCCGACTCCACCACGTCCTGGATGATGTCGATGGTGCCGAAGACGGCCCGGCCGATGCGGCAGGTGAGCCCGATGATGTGGCCGTTGCGGTTGCGGATGGCCGAGATGCGGTGCAGGGTGCGCTCGATCCCGGCCCGGTTGTCCTGACCGAACTGGCCGACCCGCTTGACGACGTAGTCCAGGTCCTCGCGGGTGACGAAGTCGTCGCTGAGGTAGACGAAGCCGTCGGGGAAGCGGGCCTCGGGCTGACGCCCCAGGTCCAGCACGATCTCCAGCAGCTCGTGCACCCGGTCGATGCCCTCCAGCTCGGCCCGGATGTGGGGCGGCAATACCTCCAGCAGCTGGGCCAGATTGTCCATGACCTCACGGCGTGCGGCCGGCTTGATGGTGGGCAATCAGCCCTTCACCACCCTCGTCGGACTCATGCATCCACGACCCATGCCTCTCGCCCCTGGCCCGGGCTGCCTCGGAGCTGGGCTCCCGACGCCACGAGCCGCAGGGCGAACGATGCGACTTCGTCTGTGATCATTTCCCCGGGAATCGCCAGGGGGGTCCCCGGCGGATAGGGCGTCACGGTGGCCGCCGAGACGTGCCCCACTGCCTGCTCCCAGAGGACGCGCCGGGCCGCCCCCAGAGCTGCCCGCCGGGGCCGCATCACCAGCGGCCCGGCCGGCGGCATGGCATCTCCCCACCGGCCGGTCGAGCCATCGCACCGGGCTCGCCGGCCGTCCCCGCCGGCCACCTCCCTCGCCAGCGCCCCCAGGGCCGAGGCGAGGGACCCGACGCTCGCCTCGTCGTCGGCCCCCGTCACGATGAAGACGACGTAGCTCCCGCCGGCCATCTCCGGCCAGACGCCGTGGCGGCGCCGAAGTGCCGCGGCCACCTCCCAACCCGGCAACCCCAAGCCCGTCACGTCCACCGTCAGGCGCGTCTCGTCGAGGACGTAGGATGCCGGCAGGTCGGTCGGCGCCAGACAGCGGTACGGGCCGGACGCCTCGATGGCGGCGCGCGCCCGGCGGGCCAGCTCAACGGCCCGTGCCACACGCGAGGGCCCGTGCCGCTCCATCTCCAACCGCGCCGCGTCCAGGGAGGCCAGCAGCGCCGGCTGCGGGCTCGTGCTCTGCACCCAGGCCAGCACCCGGTCGACCCGGTCGGCGTCCGGCTCGCCGTGGGGGCCCGTCCAGTGCAGCAAGGCCGCCTGGGTCAGCACGGGCAGGGTCTTGTGCGCGCCGTGCACCACCAGGTGCGCCCCGCAGCGCACACCGGTCGGCGGGGCGGGCGCCGGGTAGAAGGCGAGGTGCGCGCCGTGCGCCTCGTCGACGAGCAGCGGTGACGGACGGGATGCGGCGGCGATGCCGGGCACGTCGGCGACGACGCCCTCGTACGTCGGGCTGGTCACCAGCACCGCGTCGGGGCCGGCGGCTCGGGCCGCCGCCACGTCCTGCGGGGTGGGGGGCAGGGTCATCCCCCATCCCTCGAGCCATCGGCAGGGGAGGAAGACGGGCATGGCGTCGGCCAGCACCAGGGCATCGATGACCGAGCGATGGACCCATCTCGGCATCAAAAGCCGGCCGCCGGGGGGCACGCTGGCCAGCACCATCGCGAGGACCCCGGCGGTGGCGCCGTTCCACAGCAACCAGCTCCGCTCGCTGCCCCACGCCCGGGCCGCCAGCCGGGCCGCCTCCGAGGCGGCCTCGAGCAGGTCGTCACCGTGAGCCGGGTCCCGGACGGCGTCGCCCCCGTCCCAGGCCCACGGGACCCCGGTCCGAGCCATCCATCCGGCCGGCACCCACTGCCCCCGCTTGTGGCCAGGGGTGTGGAAGACGACGGGTCGACGCCTCGCCGCTCGGCTCAGGGCTCGCAAAAGCGGAGCCGACCTCGCCCGGGTCGCCTGCGCCACCAAGCTCCTCGCATCGCCTCCGAGGTCCACTTTAGCGCCCGCACCCTCCGGGAGGAAAGCCCCCTCGGGGGGCGTAGAGCATCCATCATGTACCCGCACGCCTTCGGCGATACGCCGCCGCCCCAACGCTGGCGGCTCCTCGCCGTGGCCACCCTGCAGCAGGCCGGGTTGACGCTCGTACGCTTCGGGTTGCCCGCGCTCGCTCCCTTCGTCCGAGCGGACATGGGGCTCTCGCTCCCTCAGACCGGGGCGGTCCTCGGAGCCTTCGACCTGGGCGCGCTGCTGGCCTTCTATGTGACCGGCGTCGCGACCGAGCGGTGGGGCGAGCGGCACGTCATGGCCGTGGGCGCCCTGCTGACGGGCCTGCTGGCGGCGGCCGCCTCGATGGCCCCTTCCCTCGTCGTCCTGACCCTGGTGCTGGCCGCGGCCGGGACGGGCTTTGCGTCGAGCCAGGTGGCGGGGAGCCACGCGGTCCTGAGCTGGTTCGGCTTCCGCGAGCGAGGGCTGGCCATGGGCGTACGGCAGGCGGGGCTTCCCATCGGGGGTCTGGCGGGGGCGTGGCTCCTGCCCTGGCTGGCGACACGGTACGGATGGCGGCTGGCACTGTTGGTGGCGGCGGCTTGGTGCGCGGCCGCGGGGCTGGCGACATGGATCGGGCTGGCGGACCTTCGGCGGGTCGGTCCCGAGCCGCAGCCCCCGGCCGGGGCGGCTCCCTCGTTCGTCGAGGCGCCGTGGCGCTTCGTCAGGGACCCCACCCTGGTGCTCACCACGCTGACGGCCTGTCTGCTGGCCGCGGGCCAGTTCAGCCTCACCGGCTACCTGCCCCTGTACATGGTGGACGTCTTCGGCTGGGCCCCTGCGGGGGCCGCCCGGTTGCTGCTGCTGGTCCACGCCGGCGGCATCGCCGGCCGGTTGCTGTGGGGATGGATCTCCGACCGGCTGTTGGGAGCGGACCGGGTTCGGCCGCTGGCGCTGGCGGCCTGGGCCGCCTCGATGTCGGCCGCGATGGTCGCGTCGCTGGCGGGGCTTTCGCCGCTCTCGACGCTCGTGGCCGGGGGGGCCGCCCTGCTGAGCGGCTTCACCATGCTGGGATGGAACGGCCTCTACGTCACCCTCCTCTCCGAGCGGGCGGGCTCCTCCGCGGCGGTGATGCTGGGGCTGAGCATGACGGTCCTGTACGTCTGGACCATGCTCTCCCCACCCGCCTTCGGGTGGCTCGTGCAACACGTCGGCGGCCACCACTCCCTGGCCTGGTGGGCCGTCTCCGCCCTGCAGATGGTAGCGGTGGCGACGGCGGCAGGCATCGGGCGGGTGCTGGCCGGGACGCGCGCCGGCCGGCGCTTGCCCGCCGAAGTGCGGTAGGGCTCCACGGACGCCTTGACAGGAACCGCCCTCTTGCCTACGATGGCGGCGACCGACCGGTCGGTTTCGAAGGGGAGGAGCCGCGACGTCCCCGGCACTGGAGCGCCGCTCACCCGAGGCCACCCGCCGCCGCTTGCTGGAGGCCGCCATCCAGGTCTTCGCCCGCAAGGGGTACTACGGCACGACGGTGGACGACATCGTCGCCGAGTGCGGCAGCTCCAAAGGGGCCTTCTACTTCCACTTCGAGAGCAAGGAGGCCCTCTTCTTGCGCCTCGTCGAGGAGTTCGCCGGCCGGCTGGCGGGCGCGCTGGAGCATGCCGTGCGCCACGCGGCCCGAGGCGGCCCGGGCAGGGTCGAGGCGGCCATCACGGCGGGGCTCGAGCTGATGGGGCGGTATCCGGAGCTGACCCGGCTCTTCTTGATCGAGGCGGTCGGCATCAACCCGCAGTTCGAGGCCAAGCGCCGTGAGCTGATGGATCGTTTCGCCCACGTCATCCGGGGGTACCTCGAACAGGCCGCCTCCCGGCATCCCCTGGCCGTGGGCGACACGGCGCTGGCCAGTGCGGCCATCCTGGGCGCCCTCAACGAGGTGGTCGTCTGGTGGCTGAGCAGACCGCAGGAGCGCCCGCTGGCGGAGCTGGCCCCCGAGTTGACCCGGTTCGTCCTGCGAGCCATCGGCTGGCAGGCCCGGGCGTGACGCTCCCCCTCCGACCGGCGAGCGGCGAGGGCCCGCCTCATCTGCCCGCCCTGGGGCTGCCCGCCCTCTACGCCGCCTGCGTCCTGGCGTACGGCGGCCTGGCGCCGGCGACCGTTTGGGCATGGATCACGCTGGCAGCCGCGGGCACCGCCGTCGTCGTCGGTGCCATCGGTCGGATCGTGCATCCGGAGCCGGCCGGCGGCGCGCCGCACCTCGAGCGGGGCCCCGGTGCGGCAAGACTCTTCGCGCTGGCCGTCGGCGGAGCACTGGTGCTCATCGTGGCCGCCGGCCAGCTCAACCGCGCGAGCCTGTGGCTGTCACCGCTGCCGGCCGCGCTCTGGGTCGCCTCCGGGCAGGCGCGAAGCCGCGGCGGACCGGGGTGGGTGCCGGCCCTGGCTCAAGCGATGGGGCCCGTCGCCGGCTGGGTAGCCGTTCGTGGGATCGTGGAGGGGCCCGCGTGGCTGCTGGCAGCTGCCACGGCTCTGTGGCTCGGCCGCGGCGTCGACGTCCGCTCGCCGGGCACGCGTCTCGCCCACGCGGGCGCCGTGGCGTTGTGGGTGATGACCGGGTGGGCATGCGGACGGGTCGGGTGGTACTTCGGTGGCATCGCCCTGGCGGCAGCCCTCCTGGCCTGGTATCACGCCGACGCCGCACGCCCGGCCGGCGACCCGGCCGCATCCCGGCGGGTGCTCATCGTTCACGCAGCCGTCGGGCTGTCCGTGCTGGCGGGGTCGCTGCTGGACGTCGTGACGGCGCCGTGAGCGGGGCCGCGGCGGCCTCTCGCGCCTCGAGCGCCTCGCGGCGAAGACGGTTGGCCAGCCGTAGCAGGTAGACGTAGCGGCGCTCCGCCGCCTGCATGGCGAAGATGGCGTGATCCACCAGGTCCGGATCGGTCACCGAGTCGAACTCGTTTTGGGCCGCTATCCACTCGCGGCGGGCCTGCTCGACGAGGGCGGCGACCTCGGCCGGTACGGCGGGGGTGAGGGCGACCGGCTCCGGCCCGGCCCCCGACGACGATTGCGCTGGCACCGCAGACGACCCCTTCCGTTCGGGCGGTCGACGCCCTCGCGGCGCCGCCCACGGTGCAAGGGTATGCGGATCCGGGGAGGCTATGCCACGCTCCGACCGGCGGGCGCTCGCTAGATCTCGCGCCGGCCCTCCAGCGCGCGGGCCAGCGTCACCTCGTCCAGGTACTCCAGGTCACCGCCCACGGGCATGCCATGGGCCATGCGGGTCACCCGTACGCCGAGCGGCTTGATGAGCCGGGCCAGGTACATGGCGGTGGCCTCGCCCTCGACGTTGGGGTCGGTGGCCAGTACCACCTCCCTGACTTCCCCGGATCCCAGCCGGGCGATCAGCTCCTGGACCTTGAGCGCCTCCGGGCCCACCCCCTCCATCGGGGAGAGGGCGCCGTGCAAGACGTGGTAGAGCCCCTTGAAGGCCCGGGTGCGCTCCATGGCCGTCACATCCTTGGGCTCCTCGACCACGCAGATGACGGAGCGGTCCCGGCCCGAGCCTGGCTGGCATAGGCGGCACGGGTCGGCGTCGGTGAAGTTGAAGCAGACCGAGCATAGCCGCGTCCTCTCACGAGCCTCCACGATGCTCTCGGCCAGGCGGCGGGCCTGGTCGGGGCCCATCCGTACGATGTGGAAGGCGAGCCGCTGCGCGGTCTTGGGGCCGATGCCCGGCAGGCGCATCAGCTCGTCCACGAGCCGGGCGATGGGGCGTGCGAACTCCAACGGGCCGCGCTCCTCTCCGCCTCAGGCGCCGGGCAGCCCCGGCAGGCCCAGCTCCTCGTAGAGGCGCGCCATCTCCCTCTCCACCATGACCTTGGCCTGGCGAAGCGCCTCGTTGGCCGCCGCCACGATGACGTCCTGGAGCATCTCCAGGTCGGACGGGTCGACGGCCGTCGGGTCGATGCGCAGGGCCCGCAGGCGTCCGCTGCCATCGGCCACCGCCGTGACGGCGCCGCCACCAGCCGAAGCCTCGACGGTGCGCTCGGCCAGCTCCTGCTGCAGGCTCTCCAGCGACTGCTGGAACTTCTGCAGGCTCTTCATCGCCTTGGCCATGTTGAACGGACCGGGAAGACCGGGCATGACGAGCTCACGCTCCTTCGCTCGGGGACTGCGGGTCGGGCACGGTGCCGTCGGCATCGGGCGGCTCCTCGAACTCCCGGATGATCCGGGCCCCCAGGATGTCCAGGACCGCCCGCAGCGTCGCCTCGTCCCACTCGCCCTCATCGGACTCCGCGCGCCGGCGCCGGGCCGCCCGGGCCGCCGCCGGACGTGCCCGGGCCGGGGCGGCTCCTCGGCTGCCGCCACCTCGTGTGGCGCGGCCGAAGGCGGCCCACCCGGGCAGGCGCCGGCGGCGCCGGCGGGCGCGGCGGAGGAGCAGGTTCGGCCGGCTCCTCGGCCACGGAGGCCGCGGGCTCCGGAGGCGAGGCCGACTCCCCGTTGACGATCTCGGTGCGGATGGTGACCGGGCGGCCCAACAGCCGCGCACAGACCTTCTCCACCAGCTGCCGGGCCTTCTCGTCGCCCTCGACCGCATTGCGATGGAAGGCCCTGTCCTCCGGGAAGCCGATGGTGATCTCCAGACCGTCGACCCGGATGGGACGGCCCTCTCGCAGCAACGCCTCCACCTTGGCGGCGCTCCGGCGCTGCTGGTTGCGCAGCGTGGTCAGCACGTCGCCCCACCGCCGCTGCACCTCGTCCAGCAGCAACGGCCCCCCTTGCGGTCGAGGCGCGGCCGGCGGCGACACCGCAGGGGAGGGCGCCGGCGCGGTGGCACGCACCGGGTCCGAGGGCGAAGACGGCTCGGCGACCGGTCGGCTCGGCGGCGGAGGCGTCGCCTCCGGGGCCGGCCTCGCCAGCCGCATCAGCGCCAGCTCCAGCACGAGACGGGGATCGGGCGCCCAGCGCATCTGCGGCTCGGCCGCGATGAGGCTCTCCATGGCCGCCACCAGGCGTGGCAGGGGCGAGCGCTCGCCGAGGGCGGCCGCGCCAGGGGTCGGCGACGGTACCCCGAGACCTGCCTCCTGCTTGCCACTCAGGAGCTTGTGGGCGGCCGCATCCCGCAGCAGGCTCAAGAGATCCTTGGCCACGAGACGGGGGTCCACTCCCTCTTCGGCCGTGAGGCGGCCGATGAGGGCCAGCCCCGCCGCCACGTCTCCGTCCACGAAGTGCCGGGCCAGCTCGGCCAGCGCCTCCGGGCGCACCAGGCCCAGCACCTCGGCCACCACCGAGGCGTCGAGCCGCTCGGGGCTGTAGGCCATGCACTGCTCCAGCATGGAGAGGGCGTCGCGCACGCCACCGTCGGCGTGACGGGCCAGCAGGGCCAGGGCCTCGGGCTCGGCCTCGACCCCCTCGGCCCGCGCCACCGCGGCGAGGTGGCCGATGAGCTCGTCGGCCGTCAGCCGGCGGAAGTCGAAGCGCTGGCAGCGGGAGAGGATGGTGGCCGGCACGCGCTGGGGCTCGGTGGTGGCGAAGATGAAGACGACGTGCGGCGGAGGCTCCTCCAGCATCTTCAACAAGGCGTTGAACGCCTCGTTGGTCAGCATGTGCACCTCGTCGATGATGTAGACCTTGTACCGAGACTGGGCCGGCGCGAAGCGCACCCGCTCCCGCAGCTCCCGGATCTCGTCGATGCCCCGGTTGGAGGCGCCGTCGATCTCCATCACGTCGAGGGAGGAGCCCTCGGTGATCTGCCGGCAGGAGGCGCAGGCGTTGCACGGCTCGGGGGTGGGCCCCTCGGCGCAGTTGAGCCCCTTGGCCAGCAACCTGGCCAGCGTGGTCTTGCCGGTGCCCCGCGGCCCGGCGAAGAGGTACGCGTGGGCCGTGCGGCCCCGGGCCAGCGCATGCGCCAGCGTGCGCACAACGTGCGCCTGGCCGACGACCTGCTCGAAGCGCTGCGGGCGCCACTTGCGGTAGAGCGTGAGATGCGGCTGCAACGGAGCGTTCACCTGCGACCCCAACGGGTCAGGAGTTCGACGCCGGGCCCCGCCCCTCATGCCGGGCCGGCGCGAGGGCGGCTCGCCCTCGGCGAGGAGGACGAGCCGCCCGACAGAAGTGGCCGTGCACCCGCCGTTGACGCGACCCCTCCGGGCGATACCCCGGCCGCCAGCTCGGGCCAGGCACCCTTGCGGCACCCAGGGGTGCTCACTTACCGTTGCTTCCTCCCGGACCTGGCGGGGTTCGTGAGTCCCTGCTGCGCAAGACCCGGCCGTCAGCGCCACGTACCGGGGCCGGACCCCACAGGGGCCGGCCGCGGGCGGGCATTCGACCCCGCTATAGCGGATTGCGGGTACAGGGCACCGCTACCTCCCCGTCTAGCACGGCCAAGCCCATACCTTGCGATGGGGCGTCCCCATTATACCACCGGACCTCTTCCTGCAGGGGTCCCGGGATCCTGGCCAGGAGCCCGTGGTGGCCGGGTCGAATGGATGGGCCGGAGGTACCTGCCGGTGACGGTCCAACCCGACTCTTCGTCTACCCTGCCGTCTCCCGTGCAGCGGGTGGTCGACGCCCTTCGGGAGCGAGGCGTCGACTTCGAGCTGCGGCGCTTGGGGGCCAGCACGCGGACCGCCAGGGAGGCGGCTGCCGCCGTGGGGTGCGAGGTGGGCCGCATCGTCAAGAGCCTGGTCTTCGTCGCCGGCGACGAGCCGGTGGTGGTGCTGGCCTCGGGCGCCCACCGCGTCGACCTGGGGCGGCTCGAGGCGGTGCTCGGCGTCCCGGCCCGTCCCGCCTCGCCCGCGCAGGCCGAGGCCGCGACGGGCTTCCCCGTCGGGGCCATCCCGCCCGTGGGCCATGCGCGACCGCTGCGGGTCGTGATGGACGAGGCCCTGCTGGCCTACCCGCAGGTCTGGGCGGCTGCCGGTACGGCCCAGGCCCTCTTCGCCGCCGACCCTCGAGAGTTGCGCCGCGCCACGCGAGCCCGGGTGGCGGCCATCGGGGGCGGCGGCTGAGACCCGTCTAGCGGCGCGCCGCCGCCCGCAACGCGGCGAAGGCCGCCGTCAGCGCCAGGACGATGGCCGGGCCCGACGGGATGGCCAGATAGTAGGAGAGGTAGAGCCCCGCCACGGAGCCGGCGACGGCCAGTCCCACCGAGAGGGCGGCCATCTCGCCGAGGCTGCGCGCCACCAGTC
Source organism: Limnochorda sp. LNt (assembly GCF_035593265.1). Lineage (GTDB taxonomy): Bacteria > Bacillota > Limnochordia > Limnochordales > Geochordaceae > Geochorda > Geochorda subterranea. The sequence goes on from NZ_CP141614.1 coordinate 2,643,597, forward strand.
GGGCCGCCGCCCCCGGCGTCACCAGCAGCGCGAGCGTCATGGTGGCGCCTACCGTCTGCAACGCGAGCACCGTGGTCAGCGCCACCAGCGCCAGCAGTCCGTACTGCAGCCATCCGACCGGCAGCCGCAGCGTCACCGCCAGCACGGGGTCGAAGGCCACGATGGCCAGCGGCCTCCACAGCGCCAGCACGAGAGTGGTGGCCACCGCGGCCAGCCCGGCCGCCCGCATCAGGTCGGCCGGGCCCACGCCCAACAGGTCGCCGAAGAGCACGTGGGCCAGGTCCACCGCGTACGCCCGCCGCGTCGAGATGATGGCGACCCCCAGGGCCAGCGCCGCCGCCATCACCACGCCGATGGCGGTCTCCTCCCGCACGTGGCCTTGCCGCGCCACCGCGTGGATGGCCGCCGATGCGACGAGGGCTGCCGCCAGCGCACCCCAGAACAGGGCCGCGCTGCCCGCCCCGGCCACCAGGTATGCCACGGCCACGCCCGGCAGCACCGCGTGCGCCAGGGCATCGGCGAAGAAGGCCGTGCCCCTCACCACCGTGAACGTGCTGGCCAGCCCGCCCACGCCTCCGACCAGGAGGACGGCCACCAGGGCATGGCGCATGAAGCCGTACTCCAATGGCTGGCGCAGCCACAGCCAGACCGACTGGAGGACCTCCACGGCGCTCACGGCGCCATCCGCCCCCCGCAGACGACCGGCTCGGGCCACGATGCGGGCGGCGAGCCACCCCCGGGCCGGGCGCAGACCCGATCCGGCGGCCCGTAGGCCAGCAGCCGCCCGTTGAGCACCAGCACCCGGTCGAACCAGTGGCTGCCCGCCACGAAGTCGAGGTCGTGGGTGGAGATCATGACCGCCACCCCACGTGAGCGAAGCTGCGAGAGAGCCTCCACCAGCGCGGCCTGCGCCCCCTCCTCCACGGCATTGAAGGGCTCGTCGAGCACCATCAGCGGCGCGCCCTGGGCCAGGGCCCGGGCCAGGAAGACCCGCTGCTGCTGACCGCCCGACAGGCGCTGGATAGGTGTGCGCGCCAGGTGGGCGAGCCCCACCTGGTCGAGGGCCTCCCACACGGCCCGCCGGTCCTCGGGGCGCGGGCGGCGCCAGAGGCCGAAGAAGGGATAGCGCCCCATCATGACCACGTCCCACACCGAAGCAGGGTAGTGCCAGTTGACGGCCTCCTGCTGCGGCGCATAGGCCAGGGCCGGGGCGCCACGCTCGGCCCGCGGGGCGAGGGCGACGCGCCCCTGCGTCGGCCGCAGCAGCCCCGCGATGCACTTGAACAGCGTGGACTTGCCGGCGCCGTTGGGCCCCACCACGGCCACCCGCTCCCCCGGGAAGACGGCGAACGTGACGTCCCGCAGGACGACCCGGGGGCCGTAGGCGACGGTCAGTCCCTCCACCTCCAGCACGGGCCGGCCCGCTACGGGCTCCCACTCGTCGCTCATGGCCGCAACGCCTCCACGATCCGCTGGACGTTGGTACGCATGTACCCCTCGTACGTCTCGGCCCCGGAGCCCGGCGGCCCCAGCGAGTCGGTGTAGAGGGTGACCAGGGGCAGGCCGGTCTCCCGGCTCACCCGCTCGGCCAGCACCGGGGAGGCCGTCGCCTCCGCGAAGATGGCCCCGACCGGCAGCGACCGGATGCGATCGAGCAGCCGGGCGGTGCTCGCCGCCGAGGCCTCGGCCAGTGTACTGGTGCCGGGCAGGACGGTGCCCACCAGGGTGAAGCCGTACTCGACGGCCAGGTGCCCCAGCGCGTCGTGGTTGGTGACCAGCAGCCGCCGCTCGGGCGGGATGGTGGCGACCTGCTGCCGGATCCACGCATCCAGCGCCTGCAGGCGCTCGTGGTAGGCCGCGGCCCGGGCGCGGTAGCCCGCCTCCCCCGCCGGATCGATGCGGGCGAGGCTGTCGGCGACGACCTCCACGGCCATGGCCACCCGCGGCACGCTCCACCAGAAGTGGGGATCCCACTCGGACTCCTCGTCGTGGTCGTGGGCGTGCCCGTCGGGCGCTGCCGTGCCCTGCTCGGCGGGGATATCGTCCCAGCGCAGGGCCACCCGGGGCGCCAGCTCGAGCACCGTCGCCCGCGACGGGGTGTGCGCGACCAGGCGTGACAGCGACGCCGGCTCCAGCCCCGCCCCGACCATCACGACCAGATCGGCTCCCGACAGGCGCTGCGCATCGCCGGGGCCTGGCTGGTAGGCGTGCGGGTCCGCCCCCACGGGGAGCAGGGAGACCACGGACCACTCGTCGCCCGCCACCTGCCGCACCAGGTCCGCCAGGATGGTGGTCGAGGTGACGGCGCGCCGTGTGGCCGCGGCCGCCCGCGCCCCCGGCTCGAGGGAGGCGGCCATGAGCGAGGCGGCCATGGCAACGGTCCCGACGGCGAGGGCGGCGATGGCCCCGCCGAGCAGGCTCTTGAGACGCTGTCTCATGACACGGATGGCTATCTCCCCCCGCTCGGGCTCCAGGCCCGGAGCCGGCGCGTCACCCCTCGCCCGCGCACGCCGGGCAAAGCCCGTAGAACTCGAGCAGATGGCCCTGCACCCTCACGCCCCACTGGCGCTCCAGCTGGAGCGCCAGGGCATCGGCGTCGCAGCGCCCGAACTCGATCACCCGATGGCACCTGTTGCAGATGAAGTGGTGGTGGTGGCCCCCATCGGCCGCAGCGTAGTGGGCCTGGGCCGTGCGCAACAGGGACGGCTGCACCGCGCACAGCCGGCTCAGGATGGCCAGGGTCCGGTAGACCGTGGCCCGGCCCACCCCCGGATGCCTGCGCTGCACCTCGGCGACGATCTCGGGAGCGCTGCGGTGCTCCCCCGATTGCATCGCCTCCACGACCGCCCGCCGCGCCGCCGTCAGGCGGTAGCCGGCCTTGCGCAGCGCCTCCAGCATGACCGCCCCGGCCGCCTCGCGCTCGCCGGACGGCATGCCGTGGCGCTCGACGCCGGATTGGGTCTCGTCGTGACGGCTCGGGCGAGTTGATTGAGACATCGTCTCAATTATGAACCGGTCCCCCACCGGCGTCAACGGCCCCGCTCCTCGCGGGGTGCCAGGCAGCGGCGGACGAAGGCGTAGTGGCCCGGGGCCATGCTCTCGTCGCTGAGGGCCGCCACCTCGACCCAGCGCACCTCCGTCACCTCGTCGAGCTGCGCCCGGACCGGGACGTCAGGGGCCTCGACCCGGTAGAAGAACCGCAACGAGTTGAAGGCGTGCTGGAAGAAGGCGACGAAGCCCTGATCGAACCCCACGAACGCCCTCACCGAGACCTGCAGCCCCGTCTCCTCCTCGTACTCCCGCCGCAGCCCCTCCTCCAGCGTCTCCCACGGCGCGACGGCGCCGCCCGGGAGCTCCCACCGCCCCGAGAAGCGGGATCGTGCCACCAGCACGCACCCGTCCCGCAAGGCGATGCCGTAGGCGGCCGGCCTGAACCGCAAGGCCTCGGCAGGAAACTGACGGGGCTCGCCCCGCACCGTGATGCACGCCACCATCCGCTTCGGCGCCCGCATGCTCTCCCGCCCCTCTATCGGTGATCGCGCACCCGGCAGGAAGTGGCCGCCGGGAGACGAAGGTGCCTGGCCGTGAAGGCCGTCCAGTTCGACGTGACCATCCCCCGCTACGTAGCGGCGCGCCTGGCCGGGCGCGTGACGCCCGAGGCCTACACGGGCCCGCTCGGGGCCGCCCGGCTGCGGGAGCTGCCCGTGCCACCGCTGCCCGGCCCGGACTGGGCCCTGATCCGCACTCGGCTCGGCGGCGTCTGCGGGAGCGATCTCCACACCATCTTCCTGGAGACGAGCCCCTCCACCTCCCCCCTGGCCTCCTTCCCCTTCGTCCTGGGCCACGAGAACGTGGGCGTCATCGAGCACCTGGGCCCCGAGGTCGAGGGCTTCTCGGTCGGGCAGCGGGTCGTCGTGGATCCGGTCCTGGGCTGCAAGGCCCGCGGCATCGACCCGCCGTGCCCTGCCTGCCAGCGGGGCGACTATCAGCTCTGCCATCGCTTCACCGAGGGCAGGCTCGCGCCGGGCACCCTCATCGGCACCTGCCGCGACACGGGCGGGAGCTGGGGGGAGTACTTCGTCGCCCACCGCTCGCAGCTGCTCGCGGTGCCGGAGACGCTCTCCGACGAAGCCGCCCTCATGGCCGAGCCCTTCGCCGTGGCGCTGCACCCCGTGCTGCGCTGGCCGCCGACCCAGGGCCAGACGGCGCTCGTCATCGGCGCGGGCACGGTGGGCCTCGGGGTGGTGGCAGCGCTTCGCGCCCTCGTCCCAGGGATACGGGTGGTGGCGGTCGCGCGTCACCGGCACCAAGCCGACATGGCCGCCCGCCTCGGCGCGGATCAGGTGGTCACCGAGCGGGGGGCGGCGCTGGATGCCCGGCTGGCGTCGCTCCTGGACGCCAGGCTCTTGCGCCCCATCCTGGGCAGGCCCGTGCCCGTGGGCGGCGCCGACGTCACCTACGAGTGCGTGGGCAGCGCCGCCAGCATCGGCGACGCCCTGCGCTTCACGCGTGCCGGCGGGCGGGTGGTGCTGGCCGGACTGGCCGCCATGCCCCGGGGGGTGGACTGGACCCCCATCTGGCTCAAGGAGCTGGAGCTGCGGGGCACCTACTGCTACGGCTACGAGCGCCTGCCCGACGGGCGGCGGATCCGCACCATGGCCTACGCGCTGGAGCTGATGGCAGAGGGCAGGGTGGACCTGGCGCCGATGGTCACCCACACGTTCCCGCTGGAAAGGTGGCGGGACGCGGTCCGCACGGCCAGCCGCAAGGGAGGCTCCGGGGCGATCCGCGTCGCCCTGGCACCCTGAGGGGCGTCCCCTAGGGCCCCAGCCGCGCCAGCACCCGGTGGGCGTCGTCGTACCCGGCCCGCATGGCCGCCGCGATGGCCTCCCGGTCATCGAAGCCCAGCGTGCCGGGGGGATCCAGCTCGTGGCCGGGGCAGATCTCCACCAGCCCTACCACTCGCTTGCGGCGCCCCTCCTTCTCGTAGCCGATGGCCGCCTTGAGCCGGCGCATGACGGGGCCGTCGGGGTCGGGGCTCTGCTCGATGATCGCCACGATCTCGTTGATGCGCCGGGCTTCCCGCAGGTCCTCGTACAGCAGCCGGTCCAGCATCACCGGCCAGAGGCGGCGCAGCACCGAGAAGACGTCGGGCATGGGATGGGGATCCGGCGCCGGGCCGTCACCGCCGCAGCGGGGCGTGGTGGCGACCACCAGCACGTCGGCCACCCCCCGGCGGATGACGGGTGCCAGCGGCGCGTTGTCGAAGACGCCGCCGTCCGCATGCCAGTGCTCCCCAATGCGGCGCGACGGGAAGGCCACAGGCAGCGCGGACGAGGCCAGCACGGCGTCCAGCACCCGCACGTCGGGCGTCGAGCGGTCGAAGACCACCGGCCTGCCCGCGTTGAGGTCCGCGGCGGTCACCAAGAGCTCCACCCGGCGATAATCGCCCAGGCGACGCTGCGGCGGGAGGAAACGGCAGAGACGCTCCACGGCACGGGCGTGGTCCAGCAGCGAGCGCACCGACCGCCAGACGGCCGGCCTGGGACCGCAGATCACCAGCCGCGCCAGCGCCGACAGGAGCCCCCGCCACTGGATCCGCACGGTACCCCGCAGCTCCAGCCACGTGCGCGCCAGGGCCTCCAGTGCACCGGGCAGATCGCCCGACTCGATGCCCTCGGCCACGATCGCCCCGTGGATCGCCCCGATGGAGCTGCCGCTGATGATCGCGAAGGGTGACGGCCCGAGCCGCTCCACCACGGCTCGCAGCACCCCCGCCTGGTAGGCTCCCCTCGCGCCGCCCCCGCTCAGCACCAGGCCGAGCGGCGCGAGGGGTCGGGTCCGCACCTGCGTCACACTGCCCCGCCTCCCACGATGCTGGCCCATCGAGGCGCACGCGAGCGCCGTCCCAAGGTATGCGATGGCCTCGGGAGCCGGTGACCGGGCCAGGGAAACCGGTCTCGAACGTCGAACGCCGGCCCGGAGCGTGATGGGGCCGTGTTGGACTACTTCGACGCCCTGGATCTCCTCTCCCCCGAGCAGCGCCAGCTGCAGCAGGAGATGCGGCGGTTCCTGGACGCCGAGGCGCTGCCGTACGTCCGGGAGTGGTGGGAGCGGGGCGAGTTTCCCCGGCACCTCATCGCCCGCTTCGGCGAGCTGGGGCTCCTGGGGGCCAACCTGCCGGAACAGTGGGGGTGCGCCGGTCTCGACAACGTCGCCTACGGCCTCGTCATGTGCGAGCTGGAGCGCGTCGACTCGGGGCTGCGCAGCTTCGCCAGCGTGCAGGGCGCGCTGGTGATGTACCCCATCTACGCCTACGGCTCCGACGAGCAGCGCCGCGAGTGGCTGCCGCGCCTGGCCCGGGGCGAGGCGGTGGGCTGTTTCGGACTGACGGAGCCCGAAGGGGGCTCGGACCCCGGCACCATGGCCACCCGCGCCCGGCGGGACGGCGGCGACTGGCTGCTGACGGGCGTCAAGCGGTGGATCACCAACGGCAGCATCGCCGATGTGGCCGTCATCTGGGCGCGGGACGACGAGGGGGTCGTGCGGGGCTTCCTGGTGCCCACCGACCGACCCGGCTTCACGGCTCGGGAGATCCCCCACAAGATGAGCCTGCGCGCCTCCATCACCTCGGAGCTGATCCTCGACGACGTGCGGGTGCCCGCCTCGGCCATGTTGCCGGGGGCCGAGGGGCTGCGGGCGCCCTTGAGCTGCCTCACCCAGGCACGTTACGGCATCGCCTGGGGGGCCGTGGGCGCCCTGGAGGCGGTCTACACCGAGGCGCTCGAATTCGCCCGGAGCCGGGTCACCTTCGGCCAGCCCATCGCGTCCCGCCAGCTGGTGCAGGCCAAGCTGGCCGAGATGGTGGCCGACCACACCAAGGGTCTCTTGCTGGCCTGGCGCCTGGGTCGTCTCAAGGACGAGGGCAGGCTCCGCTACACGCAGGTCTCGCTGGCCAAGCGCGACAACGTCCGGGCGGCGCTGCGCGCGGCCCGCATGGCCCGCGAGATCCTGGGCGCCTCGGGCGTCACGCTGGAGTACCACGCCATCCGCCACATGCTCAACCTGGAGAGCGTCGACACCTACGAGGGCACCTACGACATCCACACCCTCATCGTGGGTCGGGACGTGACTGGGCTGTCGGCGCTGGAGTGAGAGCGTCGCCGACGGGGGGTACCCGGCCGGCCGACGACGCCGGCGGGTGTGGCACGGGGGGATGGGCCGATGGAGGCGCCGCTGGCAGGCATCCGCGTACTCGACCTCTCCCGGGTGCTGGCCGGGCCGTACGCCACCCAGATCCTGGCCGACCTGGGCGCCACGGTCTGGAAGGTGGAGCCCCCCTGGGGCGACGAGACCCGGGGCTGGGGCCCGCCCTTCGTCGAGGGCGAGAGCGCCTACTTCCTCGCCGTCAACCGCGGCAAGCGGAGCCTGGCCATCGACCTCAAGGATCCGCGGGGCCAGGCCCTGGTGCGGGAACTGGCCCGGCAGGCCGACGTGCTGGTGGAGAACTACAAGGTGGGCGACCTGGCCCGCTACGGCCTCGACTACGCGTCGCTGAGCCGGCTCAACGCGCGCCTGGTCTACGCCTCCATCACGGGGTTCGGCCAGGACGGACCCCGAGCTGCCGAGCCCGGCTACGACATCGCCCTGCAGGGCATGACGGGCATCATGAGCGTCACCGGCGAGCCCTACGGGCCCCCCACCAAGGTGGGGGTGGCCTGGATCGACGTGATGACCGGGATGATGGCGGCCGTGGGGATCCTGGCAGCCCTGCACGAGCGCGAGCGTAGCGGGCGGGGCCAGCACCTGGACCTGAGCCTGCTGGAGGTGGGGCTCTCGGCCATGGCCAACCTGGCGCAGAGCTTCCTCGTCACCGGCGTCTCCCCACGCCGCGTCGGCAACGCTCATCCCCAGATCGTACCCTACCAGGCCTTCGAGGCCGCCGACGGATGGCTGATCGTGGCGGTGGGCAACGACGCGCAGTACCGGCGGTTGTGCGAGGCCCTCGGGCGCCCCGACCTGGCCGACGACGAGCGCTTCCGCACCAACGAGGGACGGGTGCGCCACCGGGACCGGCTCGTGCCCATCCTGTCCGCGCTCTTGCGGAGCCGCCCCCGCCAGGCCTGGCTGGAGGCGCTGCGGCAGGCGGGCGTGCCGGCGGCGCCGGTCTACGAGCTGGGCGAGGCGCTGGCCGACCCCCAGGCGGTCGCCCGAGGCGTGGTGTGGCGGGTGCCCCATCCGAGCCTGGGCGATCTGCCAGTCGTCTCAAGCCCCCTGCAGCGTCTGTCGCGTACCCCGGCCGCGCCGGCCGGCCCGCCCCCACTCTTGGGGCAGCACACCGCGGCGGTGCTGGCCGAGGTGCTGGGGCTCTCGCCGCAGACCATCGAGGAGCTCCGAGCCAGCCGCGTCATCGTCACCACCTCGCCGCCCGCCCGGGCGCCGGGGTGAGCCTCCCGCCCTGACCCACCTGCTCCGAGGCGGGCGCGCAGGGGACGCCGAGCTCGTCCGCCAACTCTCCGGCGAGCCGGCGGCCACCGGCTGCCGGGTCAGACGAGAGGGCGGAGGTGGAGCAGGTGGCATCGGCGCAGGTCCACCGCATCGCGGTCATACCTGGCGACGGCATCGGGCACGAGGTCGTCCCCGCGGCCCTCGAGGCGCTCGAAGCGGTCGCCGCCCTGGACGGCTCCTTCCGGTTCGCCTTCGACCGATTCCCGTGGGGGTGCGACCACTACCTCGAGACGGGACGGATGATGCCGCCCGACGGGCTCGAGCAGTTGCGGGGCTACGACGCCATCTTGCTGGGAGCCGTGGGGCACCCCTCGGTGCCGGACCACGTCTCCCTGTGGGGGCTGTTGCTGCCCATCCGGCGCACCTTCGAGCAGTACGTCAACCTGCGGCCCGTCAAGCTCCTGCGGGGCGTCACCAGCCCGCTTCGGGGCCGGGGGCCCGACGACATCGACTTCGTCGTCGTACGGGAGAACAACGAGGGCGAGTACTCCAACGCAGGCGGGCGCCTCTTCGCCGGCACCCCCCACGAGATCGTCGTCCAGGAGTCCATCTTCACCCGCCGGGGCGTCGAGCGGATCATGCGCTTCGCCTTCGAGCTGGCGCGCCGCCATCCCAAGCGGCGGCTCACGTCGGCCACCAAGTCCAACGGCATCAGCTATACCATGCCGTTCTGGGACGAGGTCTTCCGGGAGATGGCCGCCCGCTACCCGGACGTGGCGACGGACCAGTTCCACATCGACGCCCTGGCCGCCCGGTTCGTCACCCATCCCCACCACTTCGGGGTGGTCGTGGGCTCCAACCTCTTCGGTGACATCCTCACCGACCTGGGGGCGGCCATCGCTGGCAGCATCGGCATCGCGCCCTCGGCCAACCTCAACCCCGAGCGCCAGTACCCCTCGATGTTCGAGCCGATCCACGGCTCGGCCCCCGACATCGCCGGCAAGGGCATCGCCAACCCGGTGGGCCAGATCTGGTCCGGGGCCATGATGCTGGAGCACCTGGGTCACCCGAGGGCCGGCCGGCGGCTCCTGGCGGCCATCGAGCACGCCCTCGCCGAGCGAGGGGTCAAGACCCCCGATCTCGGGGGCTCCGCCACCACCCGGGAGATGACGCAGGCCATCGTGCGCTCCCTGGATGAGGTGCCGGACCCTTGACAGTCCCCCGGTCGGGGTCGTATGGCTAAGCCGACAGGACGCCGGGGGAGCGCCCCGTGTGGCGCTGAGAGTGCGGTGGTGGCCGCAGACCCCTCGAACCTGATCCGGGTCATGCCGGCGTAGGGATGGCGTCGTCGGGTGAAGCGCCTGCACCGGGCGGTCTCGCCTGCTGGTGCCCGCCTTGGCCGGCTCGCCTCCGGGAGTCGCCCTCCCCCAAGAGAAGGGAGCACGAGAGTGCCATGGTGCAAGGTGTCGGGCTGCCCCGGGCGCTGACCATCGCCGGCTCCGACAGCGGCGGCGGGGCCGGCATCCAGGCTGACCTCAAGACGTTCTTCGCCCTGGGCGTCTACGGGATGTCCGCGATCACGGCCCTGACGGCTCAAAACACCCTGGGGGTCCAGGGCGTCCACGAGGTGCCGGCCGAGATGGTGGCGCAGCAAATCGACGCCGTCGCCACCGACATCGGCGTCGACGCGGCCAAGACCGGCATGCTGGCCAGCGCCGCCATCGTGGAGGCGGTGGCGGATCGGGTACGGGCCCACGGCCTGCGACAGCTGGTGGTGGACCCCGTCATGGTGGCCAAGAGCGGAGATCCCCTCCTGTCCGCCGACGCCGTGCAAGCCGTGCGCCGGCTGCTGCTGCCGGTCGCGCTGGTGCTCACGCCCAATCTGCCCGAGGCCGCCCGCCTGACCGGCCTGGCCGTCGAAGGCCCCGAGGCGATGCGAGAGGCGGCTCGACGCCTGCACGCCATGGGGGCTCGCTACGTGGTAGTCAAGGGCGGGCACCTGCACCACCGGCGGGACGAGTCCGTCGACCTGGTCTACGACGGTTCCGCCTTCGTGGAGCTCGCCGGCCCTCGGTTCGACACGCCCCACACGCACGGCACGGGCTGCACCTTCTCGGCGGCCATCGCCGCCTACCTGGCTCGCGGGCTCGATCCGGTGGAGGCCATCCGCCAGGCCAAGGAGTTCGTCTCCCGTGCCATCCAGGCCGCCGTACCCCTGGGTGCCGGTCACGGCCCCACCCACCATTGGGCCGGTGCGGATCTGGATGGGCCGGGGTGGGAGATGAGTCGGGTCGCCCGCGCCTAACACGTGACATCTATCTAACGTACTCTTGACACACCCGCCGGCCCGTGCCATAATGCGCGCCAACAGCCGGGACCGGTCTCGGTAGGCCGGAGGGGGTGTCGAGATGATGGCCGCCCGCGCGCACGTCGACCCCGCTTCCCCTCCTTAGACATGACAAGCACATGACACGCCTCGATCCATCGACTGTCCAGGGAGGGGGCGGACGGCGATGACGTCCGAGAGTCTGGCCCGTGCCATCGACACGTCGTGGGTGCTGGTGGCGGCCTTCCTCGTCTTCTTCATGCAGGCGGGTTTCGCCATGGTGGAGGCGGGCTTCACCCGCGCCAAGAACGCCGGCAACATCGTCCTCAAGAACCTGATGGACTTCTCTGCCGGCAGCGTCGCGTACTGGCTGGTGGGCTTCGCCCTGATGTACGGGGCCTCTGCGGCAGGCCTGCTCGGGACGAGCGGCTTCGCGAGCCCCTGGTCGGTGACGGGGCTCGAGTGGACCGGCTTGCCCATCGAGGCCTTCTGGATGTTCCAGGTGGTCTTCGCCGGCACCGCCGCCACCATCGTCAGCGGCGCCATGGCCGAGCGCACGCGCTTCGCGTCCTACCTCACCTTCGCCTTCGTCATCTCGGCGCTGATCTATCCCATCCTGGGCCACTGGATCTGGGGAGGCGGGTGGCTGGCACGCCTCGCGGTGCCCGTCAAGGACTTCGCGGGCTCCACGGTCGTCCACAGCGTGGGCGGCTGGGCGGCGCTGGCCGGGGTCCTGGCCGTGGGAGCCCGGATGGGGCGCTTCTCCCAGCAGGGGCCCCGCAACGGCATCGAGCCGGCCGTGGCCGGCCACAGCCTGACGCTGGCTGCCCTCGGGGTCTTCATCCTCTGGTTCGGCTGGTTCGGCTTCAACCCTGGCAGCACGCTGGGGGTGACCGGGGATCGGGCCGCCCTGGCCGCCCGGGTCGCCGTCAACACCAACCTGGCGGCCGCCACGGGAGCGCTGGCCGGCCTGTTCCTATCCAAGCTGCACCGGGGCAAGTTCGCCGTCGACGCCGCCCTCAACGGCACCCTGGCCGGCTTGGTCGCCATCACGGCGGGGGCCCCTTACGTGAGCGACATCGGGGCCCTGATCATCGGGGTGCTGGGCGGCGCCACCATGTACGGTGCCACGCTGCTCCTGGAGGCGTGGCGGGTGGACGACGCGGTGGGCGCCATCCCCGTGCACGGCGTGGCCGGCGCGGTGGGCACCCTGGCCGTCGGGCTCTTCGACCTGGAGACGGGCCTGTTGTACGGGGCGGGCCCGGCCCAGCTCGTCAGCCAGCTCATCGCCGTGGTGGCCTGCTTCGTCTGGACCTTCGGCGTCTCATGGCTGGCCTTCGCGGCCATCAAGGCCGTCATGGGCCTGCGGGTGACCCCCGAGGAGGAGGCGCACGGGCTCGACGTGCACGAGCACGGCGTGGTGGCCTACCCCGACTTCACGGCGGGGCATCCGGTGGAGCCGGGCGCGGTCACGGCCCCGGCCATGGGCGCCTCCGGGCGTTGAGGCCCGGGGCGAACGAAGGCTGACGGACCCCTGTCAGGGAGGGGACGCGGCGATCCTCCCCGAGGCGGCGCCCCACGGGCCGCCCCGAGGGAGGATCGTCCATGCTCGACCCCTGCGGCAATTTCTGGTGGACGCAGGAGGCCATCCGGGCCCGGACCCGCGAGGGGTACGCCCGCGCCGAGCCCGCCTTGCGCGGGGAGTATCGCAGCCGGGAGGAGTGGGCCCTGGCCTTGCGCTCGGCCATGGCCGCCGACGCCGCACGCCGTCGCCGCCGGCTCGCCCGCCGCCTCCGCCGCGGGATGATGCGTCTGCTCGGCCTGCTGGGCCTGTGAGGATCCCCAGGAATCCCGCCACGAGAGGCGAACGGTCATTCGGGGGGAGACCCTTGAACCGGACCGAGCGCCTGGCGGCCATCACCCTCTACCTGCTGGCTCGTCGCCGGGTGACGGCCGCCGAGATCGCCCGGGCCTTCGAGGTGAGCGAGCGCACCGTCTACCGCGACCTGCAGGCCCTCGCGGAGGGAGGGCTGCCGCTCGTCGCCGTGCCGGGGGCGGGGGGCGGCTATGAGTTGCCACCCGCCTACCGGCTCACGCCGCTCACCCTCACCCCGGACGAGGCGGTGGCCGTCTGGGTGGCCGTCGAGGCCCTCGGCGGCCCCGACCACCCGCTGCGCGAGGCGCTGAGGGGCGCCTGGCTGAGGATCCACGCCGCCCTGCCCGAGGAGCTGCGCCGCTCCATCGTCGACGTGGGGGCCGCCGTGGACGTGAGCCGCATGGGCCCCGAGGTGCGGGTGGGCCAGGGCGTCTTCGCCGCGGTGGTGCGGGCCCTGCGGGAGCGGCGCCAGCTCCTCATCCGCTACCACGTGCCGGCGACCGGCGAGACGACCCAGCGGGTCGTCGACGTGTATGGCCTGGCCTGCGTCCAGGGTCGCTGGTACGCTCCCGCCTACTGCCACCTGCGCGCGGGTCTGCGCTCGTTCCGGCTGGACCGCATCGAGCGGGCCGAGCTGCTGGAGAGCGGCTACCCCTACCCCCGTGACTTCGACGTCCGCCGGTGGGTGCAGCAGACCTTCGCCATGGCGGATGACGCCGGAGAGCGCCTGGCGGTGCGGGTGCGCTTCTCACCCCGGGCCGCACGGCGCGCCGTCGACGACCGGTTCTTCCGCGGCTGCGTGGAGCGACTCGCGGACGGCGGCATGGAGGCCCGCCTCAGCCTGCCGGCGCCCGAGCTCCCGTATTGCGCCGAGCTGGTGCTGGGCTACGCGGGGGAGGCGGAGGCGGTGGAGCCGCCCGAGCTGCGCGACCTGGTCGCCGCCCTCGCCCAGCGGGTGGCGTCGCGGCACGCAGGACCGCCGGCTACGGACGGCGGCCCTGCTCGCCAGCCTGCGGCGTCGCCGTGCTGATGCGGCAGACCCCGTAGAGAGGGCAGTAGCCCGACGCGGCCGTGGCGCCCAGGATGACGCCGATGGCCAGCGCGACCCACCTCCAGGGCGAGGCCCACGCGATGGCCACCGCCACCAGCGCCAGCGCCACGACGGTGCGAACGGCGCGATCCCACGACGCCAGGTTGTGCTGCATGAGCGATGATACCCCCCGGGGTAGTCTAGCGCCCCGTCGCTCGCCCGGTCAACACGGCCCCGGCCGCCACGCGCCCCCGTCAACCCTTGACGGCACCGGCCGTCAGCCCCGCGATGAACTGCCGGGACATCACCAGGTACAGCGCTACCAGCGGCAGGCTCGCCAGCACCATCCCCGAAAAGAGCAGGCCCCAGTCGGTCTGGTACTGACCGAAGAAGATGGTCATACCCAGGGGGATGGTCTTGAGCCGGTCCGACTGGATGAAGAGCAGTGGGAAGAACATGTCGTTCCACCAGGGGACGAAGTTGACGATGGCGACGGTGGCCAGGGCCGGGCGGATCAGCGGAAGCATCACCTTCCAAAACGCCTGGAACTCCGTGCAGCCGTCGATGCGCGCCGCCTCCCGCAGCTCGCCCGGCAACGACCGCAAGAAGCCGGTGAGCAGGAAGACCGACATGGGCATGCCGCTGGCGGCGTAAGTGAAGATGAGCGCCCAGTGGGTATCGAGCAACCGGAGCTGCTTCATCAGCAGGAACAGGGGCAGGATCCCCAGCCGGACGGGCACCATGATGCCGGCCAGGAAGAAGAGGTAGACCCAATCTCGCCCCCGAAACGGCAGCCGGGCTATGGCGTACGAGGCCATGGAGGCGCAGGTGAGCACCAGCGCCAGCGACGCGCCCGTCACCCAGACGCTGTTGCGGAAGTAGACCGAGAAGCTGGCCCGGCTCCAGACCCGAGCGAAGGGCTCCAGGCTCCAGGAGGCCGGCAGCCCGAAGGGGTTCATGAAGATCTCCCGGGTGCTCTTGAAGGCCGTCACGACCATCAACGCGAGCGGGGCCAGGAAGACGACGGCCATGGCCGTCAGGAAGGCGTAGAGCAGCACGTCCCAGAGGCGCCGCGTCGCCACGTCAGTATTCCACCTGCCGTCCCTGCAAGAGCCGGATCCCCAGCCACGAGACCGCCGCCACCATCATGAACATCAGCACCGCGATGGCCGAGGCGATCCCGACCTGGCCGGGCTCGCCGCCCGTCGTGGAGTCTCCGAAGGCGGTGCGGTAGAAGAAGGTCCCCAGCAAGTCCGTGGAGTAGGCCGGGCCGCCGCTGGAGCCCTGCATGACGAAGACCAGCTCGAAGGCGTTGAAGTCGTAGATGAAGGTGAGGATGGTCACCATCCCCATGACCGGCGCCAGCAGGGGCAGCGTAACGTGGCGCAGCGTCTGCCAGGCGTTGGCCCCGTCGACGCGAGCCGCCTCCTCCATCTCGGCGGGGATGGCCTGGAGGCCCGCCAGGAAGACCAGGATGGGGAATCCCAGCCACCGCCAGGCGTTGATGAGGATGATGCTGACGAGAGCCGTCCGGGGTTGCCCCAGCCACGGCTGGGCCCACTGCCCCAACCCCACCAGGCGCAGCAGCTGGTTGAAGCCGCCCCACAGCGGGTTGAGCAGCAAGAGCCACAGGAAGCCCACCACCACCAGCGACAGGGTGTAGGGCAGGAAGTAAGCGGCCTGGAAGAAGCCGAAGCCCGGGCGCTTCTGGCGGAACAGGAGCGCGAAGAGGAGCCCCAGCGTGCTCTGGATGACGAAGGTCATCGTGAAGAAGAGGACGTTGTGCTTGAGCGCCCCCACGAAGCGCACGCTGAAGGGCGGCTCCAGGAGCACCGTGCGGAAGTTGCGCAGCCCCGCGAAGCCCTCCCGCACGAGGCCGTCCCACTCGAAGAGGCTGTAGCCCAGGGACGAGGCGAGGGGATAGACCATGAAGAGGCCGTAGAGTACCACACCTGGCAACAGGAAGGCCAGATGGACGCGTCGTCCCAGCCACCGGTCCAGCATGTCCATCCCCTCGCCCCATACGTTTGCGTCAGCGGCCCTGGAAGGGCGCGTACCAGCGGGCCAGCCCCTGCTGGATCTCCCGCGCCACCTGCTCCACCGTCATCTGCCCGATGAAGAGGGACTGCAGCGTGTTTTGCAGCAGGGTCGAGCCGCTGGGCTGGTCGTAGCGGAAGGCCGTCAGCATCAAGTACGGCGTGCCGTGCCGGCGCATCAGGTCGGCGAGCTTGGCCAGCGTCGGCGACGACGGCACCGTGCCGGGCACCGCCGACATCTGCTCGAGCCGGTCGGTGAACATCTGCCCGTACTCCCGGGTGGCCAGCCACCGCACGAAGGCCAGGGCCTGGTCCGGGTGCGCCGTGGAGGCGTTGATGCCGTACGAGCCGTCGACGTACATGGTGTGCCAGACCGGGTCGCCCGCCCGCTCCGGCGGCACCAGGAAGGCGCCGATGCGCAGATCCGGATTCATGGCCTTCATGGTGCCGAGCTCATAGGAGCCGGCCATCCACATGGCCGCCATCTCCTGGGCGAACATCGCCTGCATGTCGGTGTAGGCGATGCCCTCGAACCCCGGCGGCAGGTGCGGCTTGAGCTCCAGCATCTTGCGCAACGCGTCGAGGAAGCGCGGATCCTCGAAGGTGGTGCGCCCGCTCACCACGTCCTCGTAGAAGGGCGTGCCTCCGTAGAAGTTGGGCGCCACCGCCCCGAAGAAGGTCTCCATGGTCCAGCCGTCCTTGGAGCCGTTGGCGAAGGCGATGTAGCCGGCGTTGCGCACCTTGCCGGCCAGGTCGAGGAACTCCTGCCAGGTCTGCGGCTCTCGCAGACCGAGTTGGTCGAAGATGCGCTGGTTGTAGAGGATCTGCACGGTCTGCACCGCGAAGGGCACCCCGTAGATGCGGCCGTCGCGGATGCTGCGCGCGCCGCCGAGCACCTCCTTGGAGAAGCCCTCCAGGGCCGGCACCCTGCCGTCCAGGGCCATCAGGTAGCCCGCGTTGGCCAGGGGCTCCAGGCCGCCGTAGGCCCGCAGCTGGATGATGTCGGGACCCGAGCCGGCCTGCAGGGCCGTCGCCAGGATGGTGTTGTACTCGGTGTTGCGATACGGCACGAAGCGCACCTCGACATCCGGATGAGAGGCCTGGAAGACCCGGATGAACTGCTCGTAGGCCGCCTGGTCCTCGGTGCGCCAGCTCCAGAACGTCAGCGTCGTCTTGGCGGCCATGGCCGGGCCGGCGGGCAACGCCGCCAGCATCACCGCCGCGATCACGAGCGCCATCGCCCAGGCGCGTCGATTGGACGAAGACGTCACCGCAGCACCTCCTCGTCGTCGTGGGTCGTCTCCACGGACCGTCCTCGCCTCGGCGAACCCCTCGCGCCCCCACCCCCTCTCGCACCCGGTCGCAGGTGCTTGTCGGCCACCGCCTGCCGGCTGCGCATCAGCCGCTCCATCGCGCCGGCCCCCATCCGGATGGTGACGGCTATGAACAGGGCGTCGACGACCGCGAGCTGGGCCATGCGGGAGACGATGGCGCCGCTCCGGAAGAGTCCCTCCTGCCCTCCCGTGAAGAAGACGATGTCGGCCCGCTGGGCGATGGGCGACTCCATCTGGTGGGTGACGGCGATGGTGGTGGCACCGGCCCGGGCGGCCGTCTGCATGGCGTGGAGCGTGTCGATCGTGCCGCCCGAGTGCGAGATGGCCACCGCTACGTCACGCGGCCCGAGCAGGGCCGCGAAGGTCGACTGCAGGTGCGGGTCGAGGTAGGCCCAGGCATCCAGGCCGATGCGGGCGAACTTGTGCTGGGCGTCCAGGGCGACGAAGCCGGAGGCCCCCACGCCGTAGAAGTGAAGCCGGCGCGCCTGGACGATGACGTCGACGGCCCGCGCCCAGACTCGCTCGTCGAACAGCGCCAGGGTCTCCTGCAGCGCCTGCTGGTAGTGGGCCAGCAGCTTCTGGCGGATGGTCGGCAGGTCATCGCCCGCCTCGATCTCCCCGTAGACGGGCAGGGAGGTCGCCGGCTCCCGGGCGCCCGACTCGACCGCCAGGGCGATGCGCATCTGCTGGTAGCCCTCGTAGCCGAGGCGCTGCGCGAACTTGACCACGGTCGACTCGCTGGTGCGGGTCTGCTCGGCCAGGGCCGTGATGCTCAGGTGGACCGCCTCGGCCGGCCGGCTCAGGATGTAGTCGGCCACCCGGCGCTCCGAGGGGCGGAGCCGGGCATACAGCCCGCGCATCCGGGCCAGGCAGGCCTCCGGCAGCTGGTCGGCTGGCGCCGTGGGCTGGCGTCGCATCGGTACCCTCCTTCGCCGCAACCGGTTCGACAGGGGGAGCGAGAATACCTTCCAGATCTGCTATCGACCGGGAAAATGATTTTCCCACCCGACGCCGGCCCGGCGCGGGGCCGGCGAGCGCCGTCAGGGGCAGGGCCATCGCCAGCAGACTCGCCCATGGGACCATGCCGGCGCCTCGTTCGGCATGGCGGAATGGATGCCTCGCCCCCATCCTCGCCCGCCGGGTAGGCTGGGCGGGGGGCGTCCGACCTGTACGACCTGCACGCGCACTTCATCCCGCCGCCGGTCCTCGACTGGCTACGGCGGCACGCGGACGACGTAGGGGCGCGATGGGAGCGCCGCGACGACGGCCGCGAGGTGCTGGTGGTCGGCGGCAAGTGGCCCTTCGAGCTCAAGCCGGCCTTCTACGAGCCCGAGCGCTTCCTGCGGGAGCAGGCCGAGGTCGAGGTTGCCCTCATGGTACCGCGCCGCTCCGGGGAGAGGGGGGCGGGGGTTCGGGCTATCCGAACGGCCCGGACGTGCGCGGCGCGCCGGGCGGCGAGCAGGACCCGAGACATGGGCAACCGGGCCTAAACCCTCGAAGGTGGGTACCGATGAAGGAGGTGGTACACACCATCCGAGCACCCGTCACGAGGAGGCCGTCTCATTGACCTTCCTGCGCAACCTGCGCGTCTCGATCAAGGTCCTGCTCATCGTAGCCATCAACGTCACCATCTCGGTGGTCATCGGGGCTTGGGCCATCCGGGGCATGGGCACCATGGAGCAGGCCCTCGAGCGCGTCTACCAGGGCGACGTGCTGGCGTTGGAGGCGGCCTCCCAGGCGGAGCGGGCGGCGCGCCGCATCGCCGTCGAGGGCCTGACCATGGCCCTGGCCGCCGCCTCCGGAGCCACCTCGGACCTGGCCACCTATGAGGCCAACATCCGGGGCTACCAGGCCGACTTCCAGGCGGCCGTCGAGTCGTACCTGGCCACCTCCCCGTCGTCCGGCGAGCGGCAGCTCGTGGAGCGCATCATGGCGACCTGGGAGCCCTACGTGCGGGCCGTCGCTGGATTCACCGCCCTGGCCCGCAGCGGCGCAGACACCGCCGCCGTCATCCAGGCCCTCGAGCGGGACGTAGTCCCCCTTCGCCAGACGCTGATGAGCCAGATCGAGGAGCTCCAGGGGCTCAACGTCGACGCGGCCCGCCAGCGCCACGACGACAATCAGCGGCTCTACGGCTCCACCCGCTCGGGGCTCCTCGCGCTCATCGTGGTCGGCGCCGTGCTGGGCATCGCGGTCAGCATGGGCATGGCTCGCCTGGTGACCCGGCCGCTTGGCGCCATGGTGGCCGGAGCCCAGCGCATGGCGGTCGGTGACCTGACCCGGCGCGTCGGCCACGCTGGCCGAGACGAGGTGGGGATGGCCGCCCGGGCGCTGGACGAGGCGGCCGAGGGGTTGCTGCGGCTGATCCGTACCGTCCGCCAGAGCGCCGAGCAGGTCGCATCGGCTTCGGAGGAGCTGGCCAGCTCGGCCGAGGAGGTGGGCCGCGCCGTCGAGCAGGTGGCCGAGACGGTGGACCAGATGGCCAAGGGCGGTCAGCGCCAGTCGGCCGCGGCCGGCACCACCTCCGAAAACGCCCGGGCCATGGGCGAGATGGTGCGGGAGGTCGCGGAGGCCACCCGCCAGATGGCCGAGCAGGCCGACCAGGCCGCCCGCCTCGCCCGCGACGGCCAGGCGGCCCTGGGTGCCATCACCCAGCGCATGGCGCACATCGAGGAGACCGTGGGCGAGTCCGGCCGGGCCGTTCAGGACCTGGGTCAGCGTTCGCAGCGGATCGGCCAGATCGTCGACGTCATCACGGGCATCGCCGAGCAGACCAATCTCCTGGCCCTCAACGCGGCCATCGAGGCAGCCCGCGCCGGCGAGCAGGGCCGCGGGTTCGCGGTCGTAGCCGAGGAGGTCCGCAAGCTCGCCGAGCAGTCACGGCAAGCCGCCGCCCAGATCGCCACCCTGGTGAGCGAGATCCGCGAGGAGGTGGAGCGGGCAGTGCGCAACACCCAGGCCGGCTCCCTGGCGGTGGCCGAGGGCGTCCAGGAGGTGGAGGCCTCGGGCCAGACCTTCGAGGCCATCACCCACGCCGTGAATCGCATGGTGGAGCAGCTCCACCAGGTAAGTGCAACCGCTCAGCGCATGGCCGAGGCCGGTGACCAGGTGGTCAAGGCGGTGGACGAAATCGCCGCCATCACGGAGGAAAACGCCGCGGGCGCCCAAGAAGTGGCTTCCACCACCCAGGAGCAGTCGTCGGCGGTGCAGGAGATCGCCAGCTCCGCAGGCTCCCTGGCGGACATGGCCCAGGCCTTGATGAAGGCCGTCGAGGCCTTCAAGGTCTGAGCGTCGAGGCAGGCTCCCGGGGGCCCGGCTCACCGGGAGCCTGCCTCGACCAACGTCTCCACCTCGGACCGGGTCGGCAACGCGGTCATCGCGCCCCTCACCCGTACGGCCAGGGCGCCCGCCGCGTTGGCGAAGCGCAAGGCCCGCGCCAGCTCGGCGGGGGACATCCGGCGGGCCGCCTCGACGACCGGCACTCCCTGCCGGGTGGCGGCCTCCCAAAGGCGCCAGAGCAGCGCCGCCCAGAAGGCGTCGCCCGCCCCCGTCGTGTCCACGGCCTCGACGGCAAAAGTCGGCGCGGCCGCCGACTGGCCGTCCCGCCCCACCGCCCAGCTCCCGTCGGCTCCCTCGGTGACCACGAGCAGCGCGACGCGACGGTGCGCCGCCAGCAGGCGCAGGGCTCCCTCCCGGCCGGTCCGGCCGGCCAGGAGCGCCAGTTCCTCCCGGCTCACCTTGACGAGGTCGGCCCGGTCGATGGCCGCGCGCATCTCGTCGAGGGCCCGGGCGGGATCCCCCCAGAGCGCCGCTCGGTAGTTGACGTCCAGCGAGACGGTGACGCCGGCGGCCCGGGCCTCCTCGAGGGCGGCCAGCAGGGCGGACCGCCCCGGCTCGTCGGCCAACGTCACGGTGCCGTGGTGCAAGACGGCTGCTCGCCGCACCGTCCCGGCGTCGAGGTCCTCCGACCGCAGCAGCGTGTCGGCCCCCGGCTTGCGGTAGAAGGCGAACTGGCGCTCCCCGCCCTCCCGGTTGGCGACGAAGGCCAGGGTCGTCAGGGCCTCGGCCGTCAGGCGCATCCCCGACACGTCCACGCCGTTGTCCGCGAGGAAGCCCCGCAAGAACCTGCCGAAGGGGTCGTCGCCCACGACGCCCACGAACCGCACCGGCACCCCCAACCGGGCCAGGCCCACGGCCACGTTGGCCGGCGCCCCGCCGGGGCAGCGCTCGAAGGAGACGACCTGCTCCAGCGGGACGCCCGGCTGTTGCGAGACCATGTCGACGAGGGCCTCTCCGGCGACGAGGACGTAGGACACGGCACCGTCCGCCCCTCACTCGATCTCCTCATAGAGCGCCAGCATGCGCCGCACGAGACGCTCGTAGCGGCGGGCCAGCGCCTCGTAAGTCGCCCGCAGGGCCGGCTCCGGGGTGACCGTGAACGCCCCGGGGTTGAAGCGCCGGGCCGTCGCGACCGGTTCCGAGAAGAGGCCGATGCCCCACCCCGCCAGGACCGCCGCTCCCAGCGAGGCCGCCAGCCCCACCCTGGGCGTGCGCACGGGCATCCCCATGACCGCCGCCTTGATCTCGAGCCACAGACGGCTACGAGCACCGCCTCCCATGGCCACGACGGTGGTGGGCGACAGGCCCGCCTCCTCCAGCACCGTGCGGCAGGCCCGTAGCTCGTAGGCGACGCTCTCCAGGGCCGCCCGCACCAGGTGCGCCCGGCCATGCTCGAGGGTCAGGCCGACCAGCGCGCCCCGGGCCAGGGGTTGCCATCGCGGCGCTCGGGCCCCCATGAAGTAGGGGAGCATCACGAGCCCCTCCGCGCCCGCCGGCACCCTGGCCGCCTCCTCGCCCATGAGTCGGTAGACGTCCTCTCCGGCCTCTCGGGCTCGACGATGCTCCTCAGCGTAGGCCAGCGCCCGCAACCATCGCAGGATCGCGCCCGTGGCGTTGAGTCCCTGCTCCGCCAGCCACTGCCCGGGCAGCACGTGGGCGGTGTACGTCAGACGTGGGTCTCTTTGGGCCGGGAGCGAGGAAGCGACGGTCGAGAGGTTGGAGGTGGTCCCCGTCGACTCCATGGCCTCGCCGGCCACGAGGCCGACCCCCAAGGCCTCGCAGCAGCGATCGCCTCCGCCCGTCACCACCGGCACGCCTGCGCGAAGCCCCAGGGCGCGGCCCGCCTCCGGGGAGAGGCCTCCCACGACGGCGTGCGACGGCGTCACGGGTGGGAAGCGCTCGGGGTCGATGCCGATCTCGTCGAAGGCCGGCGCCCACCAGCGGCCCCGCTCCATCTCCCACATCATGGTGCGACTCGCCAGGGAAGGGTCCGTCACGAAGCGACCCGTGAGCCGGTGCGCGACGAAGTCGCGGGGCTGCAGCAGCCATCGGGTCCGGGCCAGCAGGGCCGGCTCGTGGCGCTTGAGCCACAGGAGCTTGGCCAGCGTGAAGGTCGCGTCGGGCACCATGCCGGTGGCACGGTGGATGGCCTCGGCCCCCCATCGCCGCACGAGCGCGCCGATCTCCTCGGCGCCTCGCCGGTCCATCCACGAGATGGCACGAGCCAGAGGGCGGCCGTCCCGGTCGGTCAGCGCGACCGTCTCCCGCTGGGAGCTCAAGGCGATGGCCGCCACCTCGGGGGTGGACGCTTCGGCAGCCTCGAGGGCCGCGCGCGTCGCGGCGATGGCGGCCTGCCACCAATCCTCGGGGTCTTGCTCGGCCCACAGAGGTCTCGGGTGGTGGGTGGGATACTCGGCCTGCCCCACCGCCACCACCGTCCCCTCGGTGTCGACCAGGGCGGCCTTGCAGGCGGTGGTCCCCACGTCGATCGCGAGCAGGGTCGTGCGGGCCATCTCGCCACCCCCGCTGCGTCAGGATCTACCGGAGGCTCGGGCCGCAGTCCTGCCGTGGGCGGGATGGCCGCGGAGAGGTAGGGGGCCTGGCAGACGCCAGGCCCCGGAGCTCCTCACCAGCTGAAGGCGAGCCCGACCAGGCCGTGGACCGCGACGTTGGGCACATCTGCGTGGCCTTCGGCCACGGGCACTCGAGCCCAGGCGGCGGTGACCCTCAACTTGCCAGGACGGCGAGGAGCCGGTAAGATTTAGGTCGGTCGTCCGACCGATGGGAGGATGCCCATGCAGGCCAGGGTTGCCAGCCCCACGGGCCAGACGATCCTCGACGCGGCGTACCGCTGCATGGTCCGCAACGGATACGCGGCGGTCTCCATGCGCCAGATCGCCCGGGAGGCGGGCGTGGCTCTCAGCCAGCTGCACTACTACTTCCGCTCCAAGGACCACCTCCTCGTGGAGGTGCTGCGCCGCACCATGGAGCAGCACGTGCGGGAGACGGTGAGCCGGCTGGCGGAGCTGCCCCCCGAGCGGCGCGTGCACGGGCTGCTGGCCCTGATCCGCACCAAGCTGCGGCAGGACCCCGGCTGGTTCCGGTTGCTCTTCGACAGCCTGGTCCTGGCCTCCCGTGACCCCGAGGCTCGCCAGCAGGTCCGGCGGCTCTTCCAGGAGCTGTCCGAGGAGGCGGGCCGTCGGTTTCCGCAACTGTGGCAGATGTCCGCAACGGGTCGGGCCGGGACGGTTCGAGGCCGCCTGCAGCCCTGGCCAGGCGCCCTGAGCCCGACCGCGCTGGGGCGGGTCGTGGTCGCCACGCTGTACGGCCTGGCCTTGCAGCTGCTGGTGGAGGGCGCGGACCAGGCCTCGGAGCCCCTCTGGTTCGGTGAGCTGATGGCCGCGGTGAGTCCCGCCGGGCAGTAGCGGCGAGCGGACGTGGACGAGGAGGCAATCGCGCGTGAACCTTCTGGCCAGGCTCGTACTCCAGCGACCGTGGCTGGTGCTCGGCGTGCTGCTGGCGATCACCGTCGCCTTCGCCGCCTTTCTCCCGAGGCTGGGCATCTCCAGCGACGTGGCGTCGATGGTGCCCGAAGACGATCCGGTGGTGCGCCAGCTGGTCGACGTCGTGACCGAGTTCGGTTCGCAGGACGTGCTGATGGTGGTCATCTCCGGTGCCGACGTCTACCGGCCGGAGACCCTGGAGAAGGCGTGGCGCATCGCCGAAGAGCTCGAAGCCATCCCAGGGGTCGCCTCGGTGCTGTCGCCGCTCGACGCGGAGCTCGTCACCGGCTCCGAGCTGGGTCTCGAGATCCAGCCGGTCGCCTCCGCCCCTCCCTCGACGCCCGAGGAGATCGCGGCCTTCCGCGCCCGCCTGGCCCGCAGCCCGGCGGCAGCGCCTCTCGTCTCGACGGACGGCACGGCGCTGGCCATGGTCGTCACCCTGGAGCCCGACATGGCCTACGGCCAAGAGTTCAACCAGGTCGTCGCACCCCGGCTGGAGGCCGTGGTGGCCGCCCATCGCGGCCCCGAGTCCGTCCGGGTGGTGGGGCAGCCCTACCTCAGCTACACCATCTCCCACAGCATCCGCCGGGACCTCTTCTTCCTCTTCCCGCTGGCGGTGCTGGTGGTGCTCGCGAGCCTCTACGCCAGCTTCCGCACGCCGGCGGCCCTCGTCTTGCCGATGGTGCCCGTGGGCATGGGGCTGGTCTGGGTACTGGGCCTGATGGCGGCCCTGGGGTATCGCCTCTCCATCGTGTCGGCCGCCCTGCCCGTGCTCCTGGTCGTGGTGGGCAGTGCGAGCGGCATCCACATCCTCAGCCGCTACCAGGGGTTCCGCCAACAGGGCCTGCCCCATCACGAGGCCGTGCGGCGCGTCGTCCACTCCCTGAGCGCCGCGCTGGTGATGGTGTCGCTGACGGATGCGGCCGGCTTCGCCTCGCTGGTCACCGCCTTCGCACGACCGGTTCGTGAGTTCGGCGTCTTTACGGCCGTGGCCGTCCTCTTCGCGTTGCTGGCGAGCCTCGCCGCCGTGCCGGCCATCCTCGCGTTGCGGGAGCCCTCCATGCCGACCAGGCGTGCCGGTGGGCCGAGCGGTGCCACCGGGCGTCGAGACCAGGAGCCGGGCCAGGGCCTCGGCCCCGCGACCCCATGGCAGCACCAGGCCCGGCGGCTCTCGGCGGCCATGACGAGGCCCACCGGCGTCGCCATCATCGCCGCCGGGGTGCTGGTGGCCCTGGGGCTCGCCACCGGGATCCCCCGGATCCGCATCGAGACCAATCTGCTCGAGTACTTCGGGCCGCAAAACGCGGTGGTGGCCGCGACCCGTGACGTGGAGCGGCTCTTCGGGGGCGCGAGCACGCTCTCCGTCGTGGTCGACACGGGCCAGCCCGACGGGGTCAAGGATCCGACCCTCCTGGAGCGGGTCGATCGCTTCCAGCAGTCCATCGCCGGCATGGAGGCCGTCGCGCAGGTGCAGTCCATCACCGACGTCCTGCGGCAGGTCAACCGGGCCCTTCACGCCGACGACCCCGCGGCCGACCGCATCCCCCCGACGCCCGAGGCGGTGGCCCAGGAGCTGCTGCTCTTCACCTTCCAGGGGGGTAGCGGCCTCGACGCCCTGGTCGACTACGACTACTCCAAGCTGCGCATCATGGCCAGGGTCGCCACCTTGCCGACGCACGAGTCGCGTGCGCTGGTGGAGGCCATCGAGGCCGAGGCCCGGGACGCCTTCGCGGGCCTGCCCGTCGAGGTGACGGTGGCGGGCACCCCTCGCATCGTGGTACGCCTGCAGGAGCGCTTCGTCTCGAGCCAGTTACAGAGCATCGCCCTAGCCTTCGTGGTGGTGGCCGTCATCGTGGCCCTGTTGATGCGCTCGTGGCGGGCGGGCCTTCTCGCCTTGATGCCCCTGGTCCTGACCGTTGCGGTGCAATTCGGCGTGATGGGCTTCGCGGGCATCGCGCTGGACATCGCCACCTCCATGATCGCGGCCATCACCATCGGAGTGGGGGTCGACTACGGCATCCACCTCATCAGCCGCTATCGCCAGGAACGGCGAGCCGGCCTGCCCGCCGGCCCTGCCCTGGAGGCGACGCTGGCGAGCACGGGGCGAGCGGTCGCAGTCAACGCCGTGACGCTGTCGGCCGGCTTCGCGGTGCTCATCTTCTCGGACTTCCGGGCGGTCTCGGTGCTGGGGCTGCTGCTGGCGCTGACCATGCTGGTCTCGGCTCTGGCCACCTTGCTGCCCCTGGCGGCCAGCCTGGTACGGGTCGCCGACGAGGACGTCCGGCGGGAGGCGGGTGCGGCTCACGGTCTCTCGGGCGGCCAGGCGCGCGCCGGCACCCTCCCCCCGAGGAGGCCGCAGGCGTAGTGGCTGGTATCCGTGACGCCCGCCATCCTGCACGAGAGTCGGAAGGAGGAGCGTGAGATGACGTGCATCTCCATCGCACGGTCCCGTCCGGCAGCCCGGGGCCATACCGGGGGCCGATGGTGGGTGGCCTCGGTCCTGTCGGCCGTCACCCTCGGGCTGCTGGCCGCCGCCGGCGGGGCGAGTGCCGCGGCGGCGGAGCTATCGGCCGCTGAGATCCTGGACCGGGTGGCCGGCACGGGTGTCCTGAGCGGGAGCGGCCAGGCCCGCCTCGAGCTGGTGACGGAGAATCGCCGGGGCCAGCAGCGGGCCTACCGCCTGCAGATCTACCGGGCCGAGGGGCCCGACGGCTCGGACCGCCAGCTCCTGGAGTACCTGGAGCCGGCCGACGTGCGCGGCACCAAGCTCCTGAGCCTCGGCCAGCCCGACGGCGAGGCGCAGATCTGGCTCTACCTGCCCGCCCTGGGGCGGGAGCGCCGCGTCGCCGGCGCCGACGTGCAGCAGTCGTTCATGGGGACCGACTTTACCTACGAGGAGATCGCAGGAGGCGCCACCTACAAGACCGACTACGCCTCCGAGCGTCTGCCCGACGCGGAGCTCGACGGGCAGCCCGTCTACGTGGTGCGGCTCGTCCCCAAGGACCCCTCGAGCCGGTACGGCTCGGTGCAGATGTGGATCGACCAGGCCACCTTCGTGCCGAGGCGCATCGACTTCTACGACAAGCGAGGAGAGCTCGAGAAGCGACTGAGCGCGGACGACCTGCGCCAGGGCGACGACGGCGGGTGGATGCCCCATCTCATCACCATGGCCAACGCCAAGGCTCAGACCCGCACCATCGTGCGGGTGCTGGAGTACCAGCCGGGCCAGGTGCCCGAGGAGTACTTCACCGTGCGCTACCTGAGGCGCTAGACGGAGGGATGGCGGGATGCGACGAGACGCAGCACGAGGGCTGGAGCCGGCAGGTCGCCGGCTCGGGAGGGGAGCGGCGGCTTTTGCGGCTGCCGCCTTGCTGGCGGCCGCGCTGGCCGGGCCGGCCGGTGCGACCTCCTGGCAGCTGGAGGGCCGCCTGGGCCATCACCTATTTTACGGCACGCTGGCCGAGGACCTGCTCCAGCACGAGCTCGCCTACCGGCTCGCCCTGCGGGTGCGGCCCGACTGGGACGGACAGGTCTACGTCTCCGTGGAGGGCGGCGTCGGGCTGTCGTCGGTGACGCCGTCGCCGTTCTTCGAGGCGCCCCCCGAGAATGCCTGGCCGGAGCTCGACGAGGCGTACGTGGACCTCTACCTGCCGATGGTGGACCTGCGCCTGGGTCGCCAGGTCGTGGCGTGGGGCACGGCCGACGGCTTCAACCCCACCGACGTGGTCAACCCGCGAGCCAGCGGCCTCGGGTCGCTCGCCACGGGCGAGGTGAGCCGGCTGCCCGTGCCCGCCGTCAGGGCGGCCGTCTTCGCCTGGCCCCGCTTCGCCGTGACCGCCGTGGGCGTCGCCGACTTCGTGCCGGCGCCGTTGCCCGAGACCCTGTTGAAGCAACGGGTCGAGTCCTCATCGCACGTCTCCCTGCCCGACCCGTGGCTCGCCCTCGAGGAGCCCCAGGGGCGCGACCGCTACGAGCTGGGGCTGCGGGGCGAGATGGCCCTGGGCGCCTGGGACCTCTACCTGAGCTACTTCAACGGCGTCGAGGACTGGCCGGCGCTGTGGGTCGCCCTCACTTCGGACTCCACTGTGCAGGTGCAAGGGCGCTATCGCCGCCAGCAGCACGTCGGCCTGGCGCTGGCGGGCAGCGTGGAGGGCGTGGGCCTGTGGGCCGAGGCCGCGTATGTCGTGCCCGAGGAGGTGCCCGAGCTCGAGACCGGTCCTCTGACGCCCCTGTCGGACAACGAGCCGCGCTGGGAGGCCATCGTCGGCGCCGACTACCGCTGGGGGGACCTCCACGTGTCGGGGCAACTGATGGGGCTCCAGCGTCGACGCCTGCTCTCGCCGTACCGGGAGCCCGGCGTGGAGGGAGACGGTCTCTACGCCATCGGGCTCGTCCGCCACAGCCCGCCGCTCGGCTCGACCACGTGGGAGCTCGTGACGCTGGCCAGCCTGCGCGACGGCAGCGCCGTCGTCGCTCCGGGCGTCTCGCACGAGATCCGCCCCGGGCTGCAGCTCTCCGCCCGTTACCTGGCGGTGGTGGGCGATGCCGGGACGGAGCTCGGCGCCCTGCGCGACGGCGTCGAGGGCCTGGCTACCCGGCTGACGTGGTCCTTCTAGGGCAGCAGGGGTCGGGGCAGGCGCCGAAGCCTCCCCGGCCCCGTGCTGCCAGCCCCTCGCGCAGGATCGCCCGGAGCCCGACGAGAACTCCTCGGCGGTCGCACCGGCACGGGGCAACGTGCGGCCCCGGCGACCGGCCGACCGCCGTCGAGGAGGGCATCGCTTTGCCAATGACCCCGTGGCGTCGCATCGTCATCGGGCTGGTGGCCGCCTCCGTGGCGGGTGGGATGGCGGGCGCCGGGCCCCTCAGCGCCCGTGCGCAGCCCCTCACGCCCGAGCGGGCGCTGGAGCGGCTCTTCGTGGAGCGGCCCATGCAGCCCGACTGGTTCGCGCCGTCCTTCCTGAGCCAGGTGCCGGCCGCCCAGGTGGAGGCCATCGTGGCGCAGCTGACGGCGGCCCTGGGCCGCTTCGAGCGTGTCGAGCGCGAGGGCGCCTCCTACGTCGTGGTGCTCGAGCGGGGGCTCATCCCCACCCAGGTCGCGCTCGACGGCCAGGGCCGCTTCACGGGCCTCTTCTTCCACCCGCCCCGGGCCCGGGCGGCCGGTGACTCGTCCGCTTCGGCCGTGCGTGACGCCGTCGCCGCCTTCGAGGCGCTGCCGGGGCGGGTCAGCGTGGTCGTCGTGGAGGACGGGCGAGTCCGGGAGGCCCTGGCGGCCGACCAGCCGATGGCCGTCGGCTCGGCCTTCAAGCTGGCCATCCTGGCCGCCCTGGCCGACCAGGTCCGCTCGGGCCAGCGCCAGTGGGACGAGGTGGTCCACCTGGAGCCGGGGTGGAAGAGCCTGCCCTCCGGCATCCTCCAGGCGTGGCCCGACGGTGCGCCGCTGACGCTGTACAGCCTGGCTGCCCTGATGATCTCGGTCAGCGACAACACGGCAGCCGACGCCCTGCTCCACCTGGCGGGCCGTGAGGCCGTCGAGGCGCTGGCCCCGCGCAACCGCCCCTTCCTGAGCACCCGCGAGGCCTTCATACTCAAGGGCCCGGATGGGGAGGCGCTGCTCGCCCGCTACCGCGCCGGCGACGAGGCCGGGCGGCGGGCCCTGCTGGCCGAGATCGCGGGGCAACCGCTGCCCGGCGTCGAGGCGTTGACTGGCGAGCCGCGGGCGCTGGACGTGGAGTGGTTCTTCACCGGCACGGAGCTGTGCGCGCTGATGGAGCGGGTGCGAGACCTGCCCCTGATGGGCATCAACCCCGGCGTCGCCCGCCCCGAGGAGTGGGCCTCGGTGGCGTTCAAGGGGGGCTCGGAGCCGGGCGTACTCAACCTGACCACGGCGCTGACCGCCCGTGACGGCCGCCGGCTCTGCGTGGCGGCCACGTGGAACGCCGACCAGGCGCTGGACGAGGCGCGGTTCGTCTCGCTGTACGCGCTGCTCCTGGATGCGCTGAAGTGAGCCGGGCGCCGCGTCGGCTCACAGGCCGGCCGAGGCGATGATGGCCCACGACGCCAGGGCGGCCAGCACCGAGACGCCGCTGGCCACCACCGACAGCCCGTGCAAGATCCCGAAGGCAGGCGGCAGGGGCCGCGCGGGGCCCGCCTCGGCCGCCTGCACGCGCAGGGCGTGGATCCGCGGCTGCAGCACCAGCGCGCCGACGAGGGCCATCGCCAGCATCACCACCGCCAGGGCCAGCGCAAGCCCGGCTCGCGGCCGGCCGGCCGCGAGCCGCCACGCTCCCACGGTCACCAGCAGCGTCGCCGTCGCCAGCGCGGTGCGGTAGTACCCGGGAAAGAGCACCTCGACGATCTGCCCCGCTTCGGTGCGCCCGAAGCGCGCGAAGACGGACGGCGTCGCGCTGCCGCCGAAGTAGGCGGCCGTGCCGGTCCACCAGGCGAGGGCCACGAGATAGAGGAGATCGCGCAGCGTCGCCAAGCCGACACCCTCCTCGTCGTGGCGCCCCCGCTCCCCCGCCGCATCGTCCCGGCCCATTATAGCCGGGCCGTGTGGTACAATGTTGGCACGCTCGTCACCCTGCGGCCAGTGCATCCACGATGCCAGGGAGGGGGCGGCACGGCTTGCGAGCCATGGTGATACGGGCCTTCGGCGGCCCCGAGGTCTTCGACCTCCAGGAGGTGCCCGACCCGACGCCCGGCCCGGGCGAGCTGCGGGTGCGGGTCGCGGCGAGCAGCGTCAACCCCGTCGACTACAAGATCCGCCGCAACGGCGCCTGGGCCGGCGTCCGGCCGCCCGCCATCATCGGCTACGACGTCTCGGGTGTGGTGGATGCGGTGGGGCCTGGCGTCACGGAGTGGCGCCAGGGCGACGAGGTCTACTACACCCCCGAGATCTTCGGCGGCCGCCCCGGCAGCTACGCTCAGTACCACGTCGTCGACGCCGCCATCGTGGCCCGCAAGCCCCGCAACCTCGATCACGTGCAGGCGGCCGCCGTCCCTCTGGCCGGGGGCACGGCCTGGGACGCGCTGGTGGTGCGCGCCGGCGTCCGTGCCGGCGAGACCGTGCTGATCCACGGGGGCGCCGGCGGGGTGGGTCACTTCGCCGTGCAGATCGCCCGGGCCTCCGGCTGCCGGGTGCTGGCCACCTGCAGCCGGCGCAACCTCGACTTCGTGCGCGAGCTGGGTGCCGACGTGGCCATCGATTACGAGGCCGAGGACTTCGTGGAGCGGACCTTACGCGAGACGGACGGCCAGGGCGTCGACGTGGTCTTCGACACCGTCGGCGGTCCGCTCCTCGCCCGCAGCATCGAGGCGACCCGCCCCGGGGGCCGCCTGGTCAGCATCGTCTCGGCCGCCAGCTCCCTCGACGCCGCCCACCGCAAGAACCTCACGGTGCACTTCCTCTTCCTCCTGCGCGAGCGCCGCCGCCTCGACGCGCTGCGCTCGCTCATCGAGCGGGGGCTGCTCCGCCCGGTCGTCGACGAGGTGTTGCCCCTCGAGCAGGTGGCGCGTGCCCACGCCCGCCTGGAGAGCGGGCACGGGCGCGGCAAGATCGTGCTGGAGATCCCGAGCCGAGACCCGTGAGGAGGGACGCCCATGCGCAGGCGCGCCGTGGGGCTGGCGCCGCTGCTGGTCGCAGGCCTGCTGGCCTGGACCCGGCTCGCCGGCGCCCCCGCCGCCGACCCGCCGGCCCGTGAGGCGACCGTCATCGGCGAGCGCTTCCTGCCGACCCCGCCAGGGGTGCGGGTCGAGACCTGGGTGAGCGGTCTCGAGGTGCCGTGGTCCCTGGTCTTCCTGCCCGACGGGCGGGCCCTGGTGAGCGAGCGGCGCGGCCGCATCCGTCTCATCGTGGACGGCCAGCTGCGCCCCGAGCCCTGGGCGATGCTGGAGGTGCGCCACCGGGGCGAGGGCGGGCTGATGGGGCTGGCCCTGCACCCCCGCTACCCGCAGGAGCCCTACGTCTACGCCATGATGACCGTGACGGCGGGCGGCGCCGCCCAAAACCGGGTCGTGCGCCTGCGGGATCGGAGCGAGCGGGGCGAGCTGGATCGGGTCATCATCGACGGCATCCCAGGCAGCGACGTCCACAACGGCGGCCGCATCGCCTTCGGCCCCGACGGGATGCTCTACGTCACCACGGGAGACGGGTCGCAAGGGGCCCGGGCACAGGACCCGGGCTCGCTGGCGGGCAAGGTGCTGCGCCTCGAGCCCGACGGCTCCATCCCCCCCGACAATCCGCTGGTCGGCAGGCGGGGCCGACCCGAGGTCTACACCTATGGCCACCGCAACCCGCAAGGGCTGGCGTGGCATCCGCGCACGGGTGACCTCCTGGCCTCCGAGCACGGCCCGACGGGCGAGCGCGGGTGGCGTGGCCACGACGAGATCAACGTCCTGCTCCCCGGCGCCAACTACGGATGGCCCGAGGTGATCGGCGCGCCGGGCGACGCGCGCTTCGTGGATCCCCTCGTCTACTGGGCGGCGGGCCTGCCGCCTGCCGGGATGACCTTCTGGAGCGACGACCTCTTCGTCGCCTCGCTGCGGGCGGGAGCCCTGGTGCGGCTGACGCTACGGCACGACGACGGCCGCTACGCCGTGACGAGCATCGAGCGGTGGTGGGCGAGCGGCCCTATGGAGGGGACGTACGGCCGGTTGCGCGACGCCGTGGTCGGGCCCGACGGGGCGCTGTACGTCCTGACCAGCAACCGGGACGGCCGGGGTCGCCCTCGCCCCGGCGACGACCGCATCCTGCGGATCACGCGCCCCTGACCTCCCCACCCCGGGGGCGGCAGCAGCCGGCGGACGTCACGCCCGCTTGTCGACCAGGGCGATGGCGAAGATGACGGTCAGGTAGAAGAAAGAGTAGCGCAGCAGCCACCGCCCCCGGGTGCGCGCCTCGGCCGGCCCCCGCCGGGCCGCCCGTACGGCGGCCACGACGTAGACGGCACCCAGTACCAGAGCCGCGGCCAGGTAGACCCAGCCCGTCACGCCCAGCAGGTGCAGCGACACCGACAGCCCCGTCATGACCGTGGCGTAGGCCGCGATCTGGTCGAGCGTGGCCTGCTCGCCGTGCACCACGACTACCATGGGAAGGCCCGCCCGCCGGTAGTCGTCGGCCACCAGCAGGCTCAGGGCGAAGAAGTGAAGAGGCTGCCAGACCACCATCATCGAGAAGAGCACGACCGCCGGCCACGCCAGGCTGCCCGTCGCCGCCGCCCATCCGATGAGAGGCGGGATGCCACCCGCCACGCCGCCCACCAGGGTATTCCACGGGGTGCGGCGCTTGAGCCATCGGGTGTAGACCAGGTCGTAGGCGACGATGCCCGCCACCGTCAGCCCCGCCGCCAGTGCGTTGACGGCCGCGGCCATGATGACGACCGACAGCAGCGCCAGCACGCCCCCATACGCCGCGGCGTGGCTCGCCGCCATGCGGCCCGACGCCAGGGGGCGGTCGACCGTGCGGCTCATCAGCGCATCCACGTCACGCTCCAGCAGCGCATTGAAGACGTGCGCGGCCGCCACAGCCAGGGCCGTACCCGCCAGGGTGGCGGCCACGCGCCCGCCAGGGACGGGCCCCGACGCCGCCAGGGCCAGGCCTACCCAGGCCGTCAGCGTGGAGGGGATCACGTGTTGCGGCTTGGTCACGACCAGGTAGTCGCGTAGCCGGATGGTCCTGTCCACCCACACGGCCGAACCGGTGCCCAACCGCGTCGCGTCTCCTTCCCCGGCTGCACCCGTCGGTGCCGCCACCGAGCGCCGGTCAGGCGGCGCCTGCCGCAGTATACGGGTGCACGGGGTATGTTCGCCAGGTCAAATGTCCTGCGCGTGCAGGGCAGATGTCCTAAAGGAAACCTTCACCAGAAGTAGACGCACACCTGCCGCCCCTGGAGGGGCACGGTTTGAATGGGCATGTCGTACACCTCGTGCAGCACGTCCGGGCGGATCACCTCGGAGGCCGTGCCCGTCTGGACCACCCGGCCGGCCTTCATCGCGACGATCTCGTCGGAGTACGCCGCGGCGAAGTTGAGGTCGTGCAGCACCAGGACGATGGTCTTGCCCATCTCGTCAGCCATGCGGCGGATGCGCCGCATGATCTGCACCGCGTGGCGGATGTCCAGGTTGTTGAGCGGCTCGTCCAGCAGGATGTAGTCGGTCTCCTGAGCCATCACCATGGCCAGCAGGGCACGCTGGCGCTCGCCGCCACTGAGCTGGTCCAGGTAGCGGTCCTGCAGCGGCTCCAGTTCCATCCAGCGCAGGGCTCGCTCGATGGGCTCCCGATCCCGCTCGGTCAGCCGCCCGCCGGAGTGGGGGAAGCGCCCGAAACCGACCAGGTCCCGCACCGTCAGGCGCAGCGACACGGTGGCGCTCTGCCGCAGCACGGCCAGCCGGCGCGCCAGCGCCTGGGTCTCCCAGCGTCCGATCTCCCGACCGTCGACGAGGACCTCGCCGCCGTCCTTGGGAATCAGGCGGCTGGCCACCGACAGCAGGGTGCTCTTGCCGGCGCCGTTGGGGCCGATGATGGAGGTGACTCGCCCCTCCCGGAAGGTCACCGAGACGTGATCCACCACCAGGCGCTGGCCGTAGCGCTTGCAGACGTCCCTCAGCTCGATCATGCCGGATGTTCCTTCAGGATGAGATGGAGGAAGTAGGCGCTGCCCGCCAGGTTGACGATGACGCTGACCGTGGTGGAGAAGCCCAGCACCCGTTCCACCACCAGCACGGCCCCGGCCAGCGCCGCCACGCTGAGCAGCGTCGCCCCCGCCATCAGCACCGTGCGCCGGTAGGTGGCGAGCAGCTCCTGGGCCAGGTTGGCCATCAGCAGCCCCAGGAACGTGATGGGCCCCACCAGCGCCGTGGAGACGGCCACGAGGACGGAGACCGCCACCCACAGCCGCCGGGTCAGGGCCGGGTAGTCCACCCCCAGGTTGACGGCGTGGTCTCGCCCCAGCGCCAGCACGTCGAGGTAGCGTAGCGTCGGCAGCATCCAGATGGCCATCAGGAGCACCGCCCCGGCAGCGACTCCCAGGAGCTCCACCGGCACGTTGTTGAAGCCCGCGAACATGCGCCCCTGCACCACGAGAAACTCGTTGGGGTCGATGAGCATCTGCAGGAAGGAGACCAGGCTCTGGAAGAGCGTCCCCAGCACGATCCCCACCAGCAGGATGAAGTAGAGGTGGTGCTCGCCCCGCACCACGAAGAGCCGGTACAGGCCCAGGGCGAAGAGGAGCATCAGGGCCGAGGCGATGACGAAGTTGACCCGGGCGTCGGCCCAGGCCAGATGCGTCGCCCCCAGGAAGAAGACCGTGGCCGTCTGCGTCAGCAGGTACAGCGAGTCCATGCCGATGATGCTGGGCGCCAGGATGCGGTTGTGGGTCATGGTCTGGAAGATGATGGTGGCCGGCGCCACGCTGCTGGCCACCAGCGCCACGGCCGCCATCTTGACGACGCGGCGCGACAGGGCGTAGCTGCCCGTCAGGCCTACCAGCACGTAGACGGCGACGAGGGCCGCGGCCACCACGGCCACGGCCACGAGCCGCCCCCTAACCCGCACGGTAGCGGCTCCTCACCAGGAGCGCCAGGAAGGCCGCGCTCCCCAGGATCCCCATCACCAGCCCCACCGAAACCTCGTAGGGGAAGACGACGACCCTCCCGATGATGTCGCAGATCAGCACGAGCAGCGCGCCGAGCAAGGCGGTGTCGAGCAGGGCGTAGCGCATGTTGTCGCCCCGGTAGAGGCTGACCAGGTTGGGCACGATGAGGCCCAGGAACGGCAGCGACCCCACCGTCAGCACCACCACGGCCGAGACGCTGGCCACGATGGCCAGCCCCACGTGCACCACCCGCTGGTAGTCGATGCCCAGGCTGGTGGCGGCCTCGTCGCCCATGCCCGCGATGGTGAAGCGGTAGGCGTAGGCGTAGGCCAGCGCCACCAGCGGCACCACCAGGTAGAGCAGCTCGTAGCGCCCCCGCAGCACCGTCGAGAAGTCGCCGTGCAGCCACGCCACCAGGGTCTGCAGCAGGTTGTGGCGGTAGGCGATGTAGGTCGCCGCCGCGTTGATGACGTTGCCGAACATCAGCCCCACCAGGGGGATGAAGATGGGATCCCGCAGCTGCACCCGCCGGACGATGGCCATGAAGGCCAGGGCGGCCCCCAGCGCGAAGAGGAAGGCGATGGCGATGCGCTGCAGCATGCTGGAGGACCCGGCCAGCAGCACCGCCACCAGCACGCCCAGACGGGCGCCGTCCATGACCCCTGCCGTGGTGGGCGAGACGAAGCGATTGCGGGCCAGCTGTTGCATGATGAGACCGGCGATGCTCAGACCGGCGCCCGCCAGCAGGATGCTGGCAAGCCGGGGCAGCCGGCTGGCCCAGACGATCTGCGCCTGCAGCGGCGTCAGCTCCCACAGGCTGGCCGGTGTGACGGGCACCACGCCGACGAAGATGGAGACCAGCGCCAGGCTCGCCAGGCCACCTGCCAGAAGCGCCGTCGCCATCGATGGCTCCCCCGCTCCCCGCCGTGGTAGGGGCGGCCCCGGCGCCTCAGCGCAGGACCGCCGCGACGTCCGCGATCATCCGGGCGAAGGAGTCGAGCCCCCCGCCGGAGAGGTACCAGTAGCTCGGGTCGAGGTAGACGATCTGCCCCTCGCGGTAGGCCCGGGTGTGGCGGACCAGCTCGTTTTCGATGACCTGCCGGGCCGGCTGGGCACCGCCGCCGGCCACGACGGCGTCACGGTCGATGACCAAGAGGTAGTCCGGATCCTCCTGGAGGAGGAACTCGAAGGAGATGGGCTGGCCGTGGGTCGACACCTGGATGTCGTCGTTGGCCGGCTCCAGCCCCAGCACGTCGTAGACGAAGCCGTAGCGGGAGCCGGGGCCGAAGGCGCTGAGACGCCCCGCCGTCACCAGCACGACCAGCGCCGTCTTGCCGTGGGCCCGGGCCCTCACCCGCTCGATGCTCTGCCGGATCCGGCCCAGCTCGGCCTCGACCTGCTCCTGCTTGCCGAAGACGCGGCCGAGCAGGCGCATGTTGGACTCGAAGGAGGCGAGGTAGTCGGCCGTATCGATCCCCATGTAGATGGTGGGCGCAAGCCTGGACAGCTCGGCGTAGTGGCTCGACTGGCGTCCCGAGATGAAGATGACGTCGGGCCGCAGCACCTCGATGCGCTCGAAGTCGGGCTCCGTCAGGCTGCCGACGCTCGTGTAGCGGGCGTCGAGGTAGCGGGAGAGGTAGGCGGGCAAGGAGGCCTTGGGCACCCCCACGACGTCGACGCCCAGCCGCTCCAGCGAGTCGAGGACGCCCAGGTCGAAGGCCACGACACGCTGGGGCGGCACCTCCAGACGGGTCGTGCCGAGGGCGTGCTGGATCTCGAGCATGCGTTCCTGGGCGACCGCGACTTGAGCGAACGCGGCCACCATCACCAGACCACTCAAGAGCGCCGCGCGCAACATGGGTCGAGACACCCGCATCCCTCCGGGTATCGACTGGGATGGCCACCGCCCGACGTCGGCGAGGGGTTGACCCTCTTCATACGGTTGGCGCAGTTCTTGCCCCCTCACGTTAACGCGAACAGTTAACCATGTCAATAGTGTTCGTGGGAAAGTAACTCTCCGCAGGAAACCGTTCTTTCCTGGCATTCAATCTCATGAAGGTTCGCGCGCGGTCGAACGGGCGGCGGTGGCAGGACGCTGGCCGATCCGGGGCGAACGCACGCGGTGTCTGCCGGGCGGCCCACCCCCGGCAGCGTGCCCTACGTCGCCATGACGGAGACGAAGGAGCGTCCGACGGATGGCTGCGACGTTGAGACTGGCCCTCGTCACCGACATCCACCACGGCCCCGACAAGCCGACCCGCCCGGGCAGCGTGGCGCCGGGGCTCTTGCGGCGCTTCGTCGAGGTGGTCAACGACGAGGTGCGCCCCGATCTGGTGGTCGATCTGGGCGACCGCATCGACAACGTGGACCCCGCCCAGGATGCTCGGCGAGACAGCGAGGTGCGCGCCATCCTCGGGGAGCTGCGGGCCCCGGTCGTGCACCTGCGAGGCAACCACGACCACCCTCGCCACACCGACGGCGGAGCGCCCGCCCCTCTCTCCCCGCCCGCTCCCCACCACGCCGGGCCTCGACGAATCCCCTCCGGCCAATGGACGCTCCTGGCGCTCGACACCTGCGACCCCGCACTCGGTGGCGTCGGCGGCTCGGTCTCGCCGCAGCAGGCCGAGACCTTCGAGCGGTGGCTCCAGGAGGGAGAGGGCCCGGTGGTGGTGCTGGCCCACCATCCCCTCGACGACCACGCCATCGACGGCAACCCGCTTTTCGCGCCGTTTCCCGAGTGGGCCTTCACCCGAGAGCGGGAGGCTTTGCGCGCTGCCATGGAGCGCAGCGGGCGGGTGGTCGCCGTCTTCAACGGTCACGTCCACTGGGGCGTCGTACGGGTCACGGGCGGGATCCCCTACGTCGCGGTGCCATCGTTTCTGGAGCGATGGCGCCCGGAGGGGCCCGTCCCGGGGGCGTACGCGGTGGCGACGCTGGGGCCGGGGCGACGGGTACGGGTCGACTTTCGCACGCTCGAGGGCGGCATGACGCTGCGGCTGGAGCACGGCTAGAGCGCGGGGCCGGGCGGGGCCGCCGGCAAGGGAGGTCATCTCCATGCGAGCGCGACGTCCGAGGATGTCGTGGAAGGCGCTGCTGGCGGCACCGCTCCTGGTGCTGGCCGTCGGAGGCAGCGGCGGACCGGGGACAGGGGTGCGGGCCGACGAGCGCCCGGCCTACCTGGACCCCTCCCTGCCCGTACCGACGCGGGTCGAGGATCTGCTGAGCCGGATGACCCTGGCCGAGAAGGTCGGCCAGATGACGCAGATCAACCTGACCCGTCTCATGGGGCGCGACGAGTGGGATCGCGGCCCTCTCAACGAGGCGTGGCTCCAGCGGGTGCTGGTCGACCACCACGTGGGCTCCATCCTCAGCGGCGGCGGCGCCAGCCCCGTGCCCAACGACCCTGAGACCTGGGCGACGGTGACCCATACGCTGCAGCGCTGGGCGGTGGAGCGGACCCGCCTCGGCATCCCCATCCTGTACGGCGTCGACGCCGTCCACGGCCACAACAACGTGCTCGGCGCCACGCTCTTCCCTCATCAGATCGGCCTGGCGGCCACGTGGGACACGGCGCTGGTGGAGGAGGTGGCGCGGGTGACGGCCCGGGCGGTGCGCGCCACCGGCATCCACTGGGACTTCGCGCCGGTCGCGGATGTGGGGCGCGACTTCCGCTGGGGCCGCTTCTACGAGACCTTCGGGGAGGATCCGCTGCTGGCCTCGGAGCTGGTGGCAGCGTCGGTGCGAGGGCTGCAGGGGGAGGACCTGTCGTCGCAGGGGGCCGTGGCCGCCACGCTCAAGCACTTCGTGGGCTACTCGCAGCCCCTCAACGGGCAGGATCGCAGCCCCGCCCTCATCCCGCTGCGGACGCTGCGGGAGGTCTTCCTGCCCCCCTTCGAGGCGGGCCTGCGGGCGGGGGCCCGCACGGTGATGGCCAACAGCGGCTCGGTCAACGGCGTGCCGGTGCACGCCTCGGCCTACCTGCTGACGGAGGTGCTGCGCCGCCAGATGGGCTTCACCGGTGTGGTCGTCTCCGACTGGCAGGACATCGACAAGCTCGTCACCGTGCACCGGGTGGCCCCGACCTTCGAGGAGGCGGTGCGCCGCAGCATCCTGGCCGGCGTCGACATGTACATGGTGCCGCTGGACGCCGAGCGCTTCACGCGGACGCTGGTGCGGCTCGTCGAGACGGGCGCCGTCCCCATGGCACGCATCGACGAGGCGGTACGGCGGATCCTGACGCTCAAGATGGAGCTCGGGCTCTTCGAGCGCCCGTACGTCGACCCGCAGGGAGCCCGAGAAGCGGTGCAGGCGGGCGAGGAGCTGGCCTGGCGGGCCGCGGTCGCGTCCATCACCCTGCTGGAGAACCGGGACGGCCTGCTCCCGCTCGGGGCACGGCACCGGTCGGTGCTGGTGACGGGGCCCGGGGCCGACGACGTCGCCATGCTGCTCGGCGGTTGGAGCGTCGGGTGGCAGGGCGTGCCGCCCGGCGAGGTGCCGACCGTCGTGTCGGTGGCCGAGGCGCTGCGGCAGGCGGCTCCGCCCGAGGTGACGGTGCGGCACGTGGCGGGCGGTCGCCGGGCCGAGGAGCTGAGCGGGGTGGTGGCGGCGGCCCGGGACGCCGACGTGGTGGTGGCGGTGGTGGGCGAGACGCCCTACGCCGAGGGCGAGGGCGACGCGCACGTGCGGGGCTACCGGTTGTCGCCCGAGCAGCAGCGGCTCGTCTCGGCCCTGGCCTCGACGGGCAAGCCGCTGGTGGTGGTGCTGCTGGCAGGCCGACCGCTGATCCTGGGAGAGGTGGCCCAGGGGGCCGACGCCCTGCTCATGGCCTACCTGCCGGGCAGCCAGGGCGGACGAGCCATCGCCAGCGTGCTCTTCGGCGAGGCGTCGCCGGGCGGGCGCCTGCCCTTCAGCTGGCCGCGTGACATGGTGCAGGTGCCCATCTCCTACGACCACCTGCGGGCCGAGGAGTCGCCGACCCCGGAGTACGACCCGCTCTATTCCTTCGGCTACGGGCTCAGCTACACCCGCTTCGCCTACCGGGACCTGGAGGTGTCGGGGCAGGCCAGCGCCGGCGGCGTCATCGAGGTGCGCGTCTCGGTGACCAACACCGGCGAGGTAGAGGCCGACGAGGTCGTGCAGGTCTACGCGAGCAAGCCCTTCGCCACGGTGGTGCGGCCGGAGCGGCAGCTCGTCGCCTTCGAGCGGGTGCGCCTGCAGCCGGGCGAGAGCCGCGAGGTGCGGCTCGCCATCCCGGTGCAGAGGCTGGCCATCGTGCCCGGCGACATCCTGGGCGAGGCCCCGATGGTGGTGGAGCCGGGGATCTACCGGCTGACCGTGGGCGGGCTGTCGGGCGAGGTGACGGTCAGCTCGCCGTAGACGGCCTCGAGGATCGGCCGCAGGAACGCGTGGCTGGGGACGTAGGGCAGGGGCCCGTGCACCCGGTTGGTCAGCACCGCGACCACCATGCGGTGGGCCGGGTCGATGTGCAGCAGCGTGCCCGTGAAGCCGGTATGGCCGTAGGCCCCATCGACCGGGCTCCAGGGGAGCCTGCGCCAGCCGAGACCGTCTCGAGTGAAGCGCCGTACCGTCTCGGGCCGGAGCAGGGGCATCGTCCCACCGGCCGTCCCCTCGTCGAGCACCATGCGCCCCAGCGTGACGAGCGACAGGGCGTCCGCGAAGAGCCCGGCGTGCCCCGAGACACCGCCCAGCGCGAGGCGGCAGTTGCCGTCGTTGGGCCGGCCCACCAGCACCCGCGGCTCCCGCAGCTCGGCCACGTCCTCGGGACGCCGGCGAAGCGGCAGCGGAAAGCGGCGGCTCCTGCACATCTCCACCTCGAAGGGGTTGCCGATGGAGGTGGCGGCGATACGCCCCCTCCAGGCGGCCGGGGGCTGGTATCCCACCGTCGACAGCCCCAGGGGCCGGTAGAGGCGGCGAGCCACGAACGCGTCCAGCGCCTCGCCGGCCACCCGCTCCACGACCTGGCCCAGCAGGATGAAGTTGAGGTCGCTGTAGACGTCGGGCGGCCCCGGGTCGGTGGCAGCCGCGAGCCGGGCGATGAGACGCACCGCCTCCCGGCGGCGTGCCTCGGGCGGGCGGTCGAGGTCGACCAGCAGGTAGAAGGGCAGCCAGTCCGGCAGGCCCGAGCGGTGGGTCAGCAGCCGTTCGAGCTCCACCTGGCCGAGCCATGTGCCGGCCGTCTCCGGGAGGAAACGTTGGAGCGCATCCTCCAGCGAGAGCCCGGCGTCGTCCACCAGAGCGGCCAGCGCCAGCGTGGTGGCCGCCACCTTGGTCACCGAGGCCAGGTCGAAGATGGTGTCGGGTCGCATGCGGCGTGGCTCGTCGAGCACCCGCAGATCCTCGTCGAAGAGTTCGGCCGCGCCCCACGCCTCGTGAAGGACGACCCGGCCCTCCTTCGCCACGGCGATCACCGCCCCGGCGAAGGCGCCGCCGGATCCGGCGTCTCGCCTCAGGTATCGCCGCACGGTTTCGTCGATGGATGCCCCCGCTGCCATGACCAGCCCCATCCGACTCCGGACCGCTTCACAGCCGCGTGTGTCGCAGCTTGGGGTCGAAGCGCTGCTGGAGCGCGTCGCTCACCAGGTTGAACCCCAGCACCACCACCATGATAGCGGCGCCGGGCAAGACGGCCGCCCACGGCGACACCTCCATGTAGGCGCGGGCCTCGCTCACCATCTGCCCCAGCGACGGCGTCGGCGGTCGCACGCCGAGCCCCAGGAAGCTGAGCGCCGACTCGAAGAGGATGGCCGTCGCCAGGCTGTTGCTGAACTGCACGGGCACCGGTCCCAGGATGTTGGGCACCACGTGGCGCAGTACGATGACCGACTCGCGCTGCCCCAGGGCCCGGGCCGCCTCCACGAAGGGCTGCGCCCTAGCGGCCAGCGTCGGCCCCCGGGCGATGCGCGCGAAGATGGGGACGTAGACGACGGCAATGGCCACCACGATGCTAGCGAAGCCGGGGTCCAGCACACAATGGCCAGGCCCAGCAGCAGGCCCCACAGGATCCGGCTCAGCAGATCCCGCCCGTAGAAGTCCGTGCCCAGCACGAAGGGCCAGCTCGGCCCCGACAGCCGGCTGGCCGTGTGCATGGCCGTCGGGTCGAAGGGCGAGATCCACGGGGCGGCGACCGGGTCGGTGGTCTCGAAGCCGACCCAGATCTGCGCCGGATCACCCGGGATGGCGCGCATCATCATGTTCACCTGGACAGCCAGGTCGGGCACCGTCGGCGACCCCCACGGACCCGCCAAGGTCGTCGGAGGAGAGGGGCCCCATGGTAGCGACAACCTGCCCGGATGAGCCGGATGCGTCAGGTAGAATGCGGAAGAAGCTCGAACCGAGGTGGAGGGCTCAACGTGCCCAGGTCGACGACGTCGCCGGGCCGGCGGATTCTCACGTTGTAGCGCACGAGGTACAGTCCGTCGCGGTAAGGTGGCTCCTGCTGAGTGTAGGGGCCGACCACCACCGTGAAGAAGCGCCCTGTCGGCACTCCATGTATTTCAAAGAGGCCGCTCTCCTGCACCGCGGCTGCCAATCCCGTACCCTCCACGGTCACCCGCGTGCCTGCAGGCACCAGGGCTCTGCCTCGGATGGAGCCGACCGCAAGGCCTGGCGCTGGGGCAGTACCCAGCGAGTCTGGTGGCGGTAGGGGCCTCCAAGCCGGAGCCAGCAGCTCGATCTTTGGAGACAGGCCCGGGTCGAGGGTCCCGAGATCCACGGTCTCCCCGGGTCGGCTCAGCCTTATGTTGTAAAGGACGAGGTAGTACGGTTGGACGTGCGGAGGGATCTCTTCCGCGTAAGGCCCGATCACCAGCGTGTAGAAGATCCCGACTGGGACGCCTCGCAACTCGAACGAGCCGCCCGCGTCCAGGCGTGTTGTGATGCCCGTGCCTTGCAATGTCACCGGAGTGCCCGGGCTCGCTCGCACCTTCCCCCTGATCGCGCCCGTTTCCGGGGGAGGCCCGGATGCGCCGGCCTCCAGCGCCGTCGCGAAGCCCCACCCAACCCAGCCGACAGCGAGGATGACCAACAGACCACACCAACGCCTCAGGTCGACGGGTTGCATCCTCACCGGGACCCACCCCTCCTCTTACGGTGGAGTTCTTCATTACTTATTATCGCAAGCACTCCGCATTCCCGGGGCGACCCGACGCTCCGGCAGTCTCGCCTGCGCCCGTAGGCCAGCCCCCCGGGTATCCGGTCCCCGTTGGGTGGCGCCACCTCCACCTCGTCGGTGTCGCTGCCCGGCCGAGGCTGGCCAGGCATGAGACGCCACCTCATCGACCCCAACACGGCCCCGCTTCGCACCAGCCGCGGGACGAAGGAGACCTGCTCATCGCCGCCGCAAGACGTTGGCCTGGTACGTTGACGAGGGGTTGGGCGCCGCTGTGCAGCGGAAAGCGCAGGCGGAAGGGGTACCGCCCTCGGAGGGGGCCGAGCGGATCCTACGCCAGGCGCGGACTCTTGGGTGGCTCTAACGGCCAATGTGGGAGAAGCTAAGGCTCGGCCCCTCCTGGCGCTCTCCCCACCAGGAAACCGGGCCGTAGGGACTGCACGGGCCGCCCGTCGCAACCCCGGAAGATGACCGGACCGCGCCTGGGTGTTGTCGCGCCAAAGAAAGGGCCGGGTCGTGGCCCGCCTGCCGACGTACCTTTACCTATCGCCAGAGCAGTAGCCACCTTTTCGTAGCAGCGCGGCGAAATCACGGATCAGCGCGAGTTGCTGGCAGCTGGCGCCGTCGAGCAGGCGGCCGATCTCCTGGCGCATGAGGTCAGCATCGGCCGCAGACTCCCGTTGCTCAACCACCCGGACGAGTTCCGCTGTAGAAACCCCTAGCGCGGCGGCCAGCCTGGCAAGCACATCGAGAGCGGGCATGGACCTGCCGGCCTCAATGCGGGTGATGTAAGTCGGGTGCACGTTCGCCCTCTCGGCGAGCTGCTCCTGAGTCAGGTTCCGCTCCCGCCGCAACGCCCGCAGGTGTGCTCCGAGTCGCCGCCGCGAGTCTGTCATGGTAAGTCCTCCGGCACCCATGCTCCTGGCAGAGGGACG
The DNA here is from genome assembly GCF_035593265.1 of Limnochorda sp. LNt. GTDB lineage: Bacteria > Bacillota > Limnochordia > Limnochordales > Geochordaceae > Geochorda > Geochorda subterranea. The sequence goes on from NZ_CP141614.1 coordinate 2,688,143, forward strand.
TGGAAGGGAATAGCATGTCTGCTATAGAACATGACTATGCGTCAGGCTTACGGCGGGCATCCGGGGGTTGGGGGCCGAGGCCCGGGCGCGGCCGTCGTGCCGCGCCCTCCTCGCTACCGCCGACGAGATGACGTTGTCTTCTTGTGCTCGTAGTCGGTTATGCTGCGGCCGTCTTGAGTGGTGGCTCGGGTCGACTACGCCGCAGGAGCCCGGACAGGCTGCCAGGCCCGACGTGGTCGTCTCGGATGCCAGCGTGCTGGCACGTGAACATCGAGCCGGAGTACTGTGATCAGCCACAACGCGTGGGCGGGTCGGAGGAGGCACTGGACTCCTAAGCGGCCGGTTGACTCCCACTTTTGTGGCGATTCCTGGAGGATGGCAAGGATCGCCTGTCCAAAAGCGCTCCAGGGCAACCAAGCGTGACCGATCGCCCCCGGGGCAGGAAGCCAACGTTCCAGCTCCTGGAAGCGCAACGTCTGGGCAGGGTGACTGAAGGATTGCCTGAACCGCTGTTGCTGCTGGTCACACTGGTCGCACTACTCGTGTGGTTATCGGGGCTGGACGACCTCGCTTTCGATGCGGTCTATGTCCTGCGTGCCCGCAGGATTCGCCGCAGCGTACGGCTCCACGATCTCTCGGCAGGGCCGTTCAAGCGGATTGCCGTCTTCGTCCCTGCTTGGCAGGAGGCCCTTGTCATTGGCGAAATGCTACGGACCACGCTGGAGCTGGTCAACTACCCGCGTAGCCGCTACACGGTTTTCGTCGGCACTTACCCCAACGCGGTGGACTAAGACCGAGCACAGGGATTACGCACCGCCAGAGCTAATCAGGGCCTACCGCCGGCCGGCTTGGTGGTCGCCGCGGCCGAACCCTTGTCGCCCGTCGCCCGGGACGCCCTACGAGAAGCCACGGGGATGACCGTAACCGAGGTGTTGGCCCCGGACGACGACATTCAATTCGCCGCTAACCCTACTCCACCTCCCGCAGGAGTCGCTCCAGCCCCTCGGCCAAGCCGTCCCGTACCTGGCGGAAGGCTTGCCGGATGGCCTCGGGCGAACCTTGCACGGCCGCCGGGTCGGGAAACCCCAGGTGCACCCGCCGAGCCTGTCCCGGCCAGGCCGGGCAAGCCTCGGCCGCCTGATCGCAAACTGTGACCACCAAACAGCGCTTCGGCCATCTGGGAGCGGGCCGAATTGCCCGTGCACAGGAAGAGTACCCGTCGCTTCATCCGTCCTCGACCCCCTGTCACCCGCGTCGCGCCGCCCGGCTGCGGCAGTGAGAAGGGGGGCGGCCGGATGGGCCGCCCCTTCGGATTCAGGCCCGCCCTGTTTGGGGCTCACCGGCGAGGTATCCGCATGGCCAGAAGCTGCCCGCCCTCGGCCAGCTCCGGGTCGCTCTGCTTGTAGTGGGCCTGTACGTCCAGCAGGACCCAACCGTCGCCGAGGATCTGGGAGGCGTCGACGATCCCCGAAGACTCCTCGTCCTCGGTGAGGAAGCTCTGGCCGCCTTGGCGGAAGCGGGCGGGATCGTGCTGAGCTACCGGCGTGAGCGCCCCCGTGGCGATGTCGTAGCTCCAGATGGTAGCCAGGTGGGGATTCTCGCCCGGGTCCTCCTGGATCAGGAGCTGCCCGCCGGTCGTGACCGTCAGGTTATCCATCGTCTTAGGGCCCTCGTTGCCGGTCAGCAACATCTCCACCGTGCCGCCCAGTTCAGGACGGCGGATATCGTCGAACCGAAGTCGCCACAGCCGGCTCCTGTTGTTGAAGCTTGCGGTGGTGACGAAGTAGAAGTCGTTGGGGTGGTTGGGATCCCAGGCGCCGTCCTCGGGCCGCTGGAACGCGGTCACCCCGGCCCGGCGAGACTCCTCCTCCAGCCGGGCTCCCGTCCAGGTGGAGACGTCCCCGAGTCGCTGCAGGGTGAACCGGCTCCCCTTCGCGAGTTGCAGGGCGTCGGTCTCCTGCGTTACGCCCTCGATCTTCAGGCCGAACAAGACGCCGCCCACCAGGCCGGCCTTCTCCACGGGATTGCCGCTGGCCCGCTTCTCCCCTACGTAGACGTAAACCTGGCCGCCGGAGCTATCGTCGAGGCCGACGACAACGGTGCGGGTGCCGGCGGCCGGATGGGCCACGACGTTCTCGAAGCTGAGCTTGCCCAGCCACGGAAGCTCGTAGCTGATCCCATCCAGCGTATGGGCGAAGGTCCTACCCTCGGCCCCCGATTCCTCACCGTTCGTCAAGAGCCGGCCGTGATAACCGAGGCCCGTCACCGGGTCGTAGAAGGCAGTAAGCGCCGGGAGGTCGGCCGAGCAGAATCGGGAGAAGGCGACACCCGCGGAGGGTGGGTTCCACGATGCCGTCTTGGGGTCCCACGTCACCACCTGGCGGATGAGGTCTTCCCCATGCAGGACTGCCAGGTCGGACTTTCGGATAATCCAGCGCGAAACGAAAGCCCCTTGCGCGCCGTGGGCTCGCGTGAGACCCTGGTTGCCCGGGAATTCGTGGTTCATGAGCACGGTGAAGGTCCCGTCGCCGTTGTCGAAGAGCGCGAGCCCGTCGGGAATGCCCGCCATGCGGTACGGCGTGCCATCGGGCCTGCGGTTGACCCAGTCACCCACCGTCAGGATGGAGCGGACCTCCACACCCGCCGCCAGTGGCACGATGTACGGGGACTGGGAGCTGGACGGGCCCGTTGCTGCCATTGCGGGCAGCGCGATACCCAGCAACCCCATGCCCAGGGCAAGTCCCCACGCCATCCGAAGGCACCGACGATGCCGACTCAGAGGCCAGATCCCTCCTCCATGGATGCGAAGTACCGGCGTTCTCATCTATGGGGCCGCACTGTTGAAAGGCAATTAAAGCCGCGTAACGCGGCCTTCACGTTTGCATGAACCGCTTTTTTGCTGATGCTCCAGGCGGGCGGCTCGTTCACCTCCTGTTTGACCCACGTTAGCCTCGGTGTAACCGGCCACCTCATATTCCTCCCCTTAGGGGGCGAGATGAAGATGGGTTGGAAACGTACCACGACATCGCAGCCTCGCCGTAGAGGAAGGATTTCTGTCCTGTTTCATCCCCGGTTCCCCTTCACGCAACCAAGAAGGCCCCACGGGCGGCTTTGCGCATCGTCCCCCAAAGCCAGGACGGCCGGGTCGTCACCATGGCCGAGCGAGTTTCTGCGGGGCCTGGTGGGACAGGGCCTGAAGGGGGGCAAGCTCGTCATCTCCGACGCCCGCGAGGGCCTCAAGTAGGCCATTGCGGAGATCCTGGCGAGGGCGAGTTGGCAGGCAGCGCTGCCGGGTGTACTTCATGCGCAACCTTTTGGCCCATGTGCCCAAGCACGCGCAAGCCATGGGCCACACTGGCCGGCCATGCCGACCCGGAGGGGACGTGGCACATCTACCAGCGGGTGACCCCGTCGATGATCCGAGAGGCGACCCGGGCCGTAGAGCGACTCACCTCGGATCCGACACCCGTTCGCGAGCGACGGCCACAGGCGTAATCGGCGCAAGGCCCGAGGGATACGGGCCGGGAGACCATCCGGGCCTCTTCTTTGTTCTGTCCAGAGAGGGGACCTATAACACGGAGTCGTGCCTGGTGGGGTACCTTTTGGTACGAGCGCCCAATCCCGAGGCGCGGCGGGGTGTGCCTGATACCGCAAACCCTTGAAATGGCGGAAGGGGAGGGATTCGAACCCTCGGAGGCCCGGTAGGGCCTCACACGCTCTCCAGGCGTGCCTGTTCGTCCGCTCCAGCACCCTTCCGCGTCCGAAGGAGCGTGCGGCCGCCGTGCAGCCACGTGGCGGAGGGGGTGGGATTCGAACCCACGGGCCAGCGGATGCCAGCCAACGGTTTTCGAGACCGCCCCGTTATGACCGCTCCGGCACCCCTCCGCGCGCCGGGACCCGGGCCGACGCCGCCCCGGCCCTCGGCACAAGGGATCTTACCAGCGGGGCCCCACCGGCGCAACCCCGGCCCTTTCGTTGACGCCCCTGCCCCCTCCTCTTACAATGAGAGCCAGTCCGGCGGCCCCCGGGCCAGCCGCCACCTCGTTCGGGGGGTCGGTAGGAGATGCAGCCGCTACGGCGTCTCGCAGGCGGACGGGGAGGCGGCCTGCGCCGGCAGTCGTGCCGATTCGCCGCCCCGGCCGTGCTCGTGGCCCTGATGGGTCTCGTCGCCTGCGGGCTCGCCCCGGAGGCCGCGGCAGGGACGTCCGCCGGCGCGCCTCCTGCCACCGCCCAAGCCGTGCTGGAGCGCGTCGAGGCGGCGGCTCGGGACCGGCGCGACATGTCCGCACGCCTCACCATCGAAGCCATCGATGCACGGGGGCGGCGAGCGCGCTCGGTGCTGATGGCTGCCTTCATCCGGGAGCCGGCCCTGGCACGCATCGAGATCGCCGAACCCTCGGCCTTGAGGGGACAGACCTACGTGCTGGACGGCGCAGCCCGCGAGCTGCGGCTGTACCTGCCCGTCACGCACCAGATCGTGGTGCAGCGCCTCGACGAGGCCCCGGTCGCCCCCGTCGCCCCGGAGCGCCTGCTGCGCGACATGGGCGACCGGCAGGGCGCGCCGGCCCTGCGGCTGATCGGCACCGAGCAGGCCGAGGGGGCTACGCTCTACGTCCTGGAAGGGCCTCTCCCGTCGAGCAGCATAGCGTCCGGCGGCGACGTCAGCCTTACCGGGCTGCCCCTGCCCTCGCTGGGCGACACGCTGGCCGATGGCGGCTCGGTGCGCATCTGGGTCGACGGGCGCTCCTGGGTGCCGGTCCGGTTCGTGGTCTACGACCCCCGCGGTGGGCAGCGGGCCTCTTTGAGCCTCACCGCGGTGCGCCTCGACCAGGGGCTTCGTCCCGAGCAGTTGCGCCGCCTGCCCGAGGACGCCGAGGTCGTCGAGGGGTAATGGAGAGGCCGGCACCATGCACAGGCTGAGCGCCTGGCTGGTAGCGTTGACCCTGGCGGCTGCCGGCACCCCGGCGTGGGCCGGCACCGCGAGCTCCGCCGCGGCCTGGGAGCCCCGCGCCACCACGCTCGCCGCTGCTTACGTCCCCGACTCCGGCTGGTCGGGCGCACTGGCCGCGCTCGGCCGCTTGCGCACGGGCCGCCTGGCGGGGGCCGACGGGTGGATCGCACTGGCAGCCGGCCATCTGCCCGGCGCCTACCTCCAGCTGGCCAGCGGCGTGAGACTGCGACAGCTCCTCGCCAGCGCTGCCCTCGTCACCCACGGCCTCGAGGCCCGGCTCCAGCTGTCGGCGGGCGAGCCGCAGGACGGGAGTCCCTCCCCGGTCCGCCCCGCCGGAGCGGCTCGCATCGAGACGGGCATCGCCACCGGGGCGCTCGGCCTGAGCGCTTCCGCCTGGGCGGCCACGGCCAGCGTCGCCCCTGCCCTCTCGTGGCTGGGCGCCTCCGACCCGCCGGCTGGCTCGCTACTGCTGCGCTTGGCCGAGCCAGGCAGCGCCGGGCTCTCCCTCGAGGGCCGGCGCCGCATCGGCGAGCTCACCGCTCGGCTCGGCACGGCCCTGCGGTGGGTCCCCGCTCTCGGCCAGTTGGTGCCCCGCCTGTGGGCCAGCCTGGCCACCCGCTCGGGCCCGTATACCCTCGACCTGGGCGCCGCCGTCGACGCCGTCGCCTCCGCTGCCGGGCCCCCGCCCGTGGCCCTGGCCGCCTCCATCAGCGCCACCCGGCCGGCCGCGACCCCGCCCACGTCCCGGCGCCCCCGACGGGCTCACCTGGTGGCGTGGTGGGAGGCGCCGTCCGACCGCCTGGGGCTCGCCGCCGCGCTCGAGTGGTGAGATGGCCTCCGCCCGACGCCGGTGATATGATCGGCGCGGACGGCCTGACCACCGATGGAGCATGCCGAGTCATGGACCCCGACGGAGCGCTGGACAGCCGGAGCGCGGTGCGTCCTGTGCGGGCGGCCGCTGGCAGCGACCCGCCATCTCTCGGCCGCGGGTTGGGCGCTCTGCCCGGCCTGTCGGGCCCTGATCCACCGGCGGGCGCTCGCGCGACTCGCGGGAGGAGAGGGGCAGCGAGACGCTCTGCCCCTCAGCGTCGGCCGCGGTTGGGGTTGTGCGCGGCCATGGTCGCCATCGCCAGCACGTACGCCTTGAAGTTGGGCGGCAGGTCCATCTGCTCCAGCAACGGGCGCAGCGGCGACCGCTCCATCTCCTGGCGCAACTGGTGATAGCCTCGCCTCTCCATGGCCCCCCCCCTTCCCATCGCTGGGGGCCACCCGTGTGCGAGCCGGCGCCGGCCGTAGTATGTGCGGCCCGGGCCGCTGGCTTGTGTGCGCCTGCCCGGGCTGCCCCCATCAGCAGCGGGTGTAGCCGCAGTTTTGACAGTACCCGCAGCCCTCCACCCGCACGTACTGCGCCTGCCCGCAGACCGGGCAGATGTCGGCTCCCGCCAGGGGCTGCACGTGCCCGTTGCTCGTGCTCTTGCCGGGCTCGGTCACGGCGGACAGCGTCGGGCCCGGGATCGCCTGCCCCCTGGCCTCGGCGGCCACGGGGCCGCTGACCGCCAGGCTCGCGCCGGTCGTTGCCCCCTTGCGGCGCCCCTGGGGCTGCGAGGCTCGCTGCCCTGCCGGGCCGCCGTCCGGCGGATCGGGCCGCACCACCGGCCTCCGCCGCACCTGGGCGCTCTCGCCGCGGCCACCGCCGTCGGCTGCCACCTGCCCGCCCTCGCCCTCGGCGCCCTCCGCCTCCTCCTGGCCCTCGGCACCGCCCTGCCCCGTCTGCCCGCTCGCCTCCTCGCCGGCGCGCCGGGTCCGCAGGTAGCGCTCCAGCGCCTTGGCCAGCGCGTCGGGCATGGAGAGCACCCGGTCCGGCCCGAAGCCGAACGGCTGGGCCCCGCCGATGTTGCGCAGCTGCTCGACCACCAGCGCCAGCTTCTCCAGGTTGCTGATGGGGCTGGGCGTGCGCAGGTAGAGCGAGATGAGCCGCCCGATGGCCTCGGCGTCGGCCGTGATGTCCATGCCGCCCTTGCCCAGCACGATGATGGCCTCGAAGGGCTGGCCCCTGGGATGCTCGTTGATGACGACCCGGGCGGTGCCGACGAGCGTCTTTTGCCGGTAGGTGAAGCCCTGCACCTCCTCGGGCACCTCGCCGATGACGGCCCGGGGCTCCACCTCGAGCGGCGAGCTCCAGCCACGCCCTGCCTGCGCCGGCGCCGCCACCGGCGCACCGGCCAGCTCTGTCCTGGCCTCGGCCGCCCGCCGCTCCACCTCCGCCTGCTGACCCGGTGACGTCTCGTCTTTGGCCACCAGCACCTGCTCGTCGCGTGACCGATCCCGGTAGATGGTGACGCCCTTGCAGCCGAGCTTGATGGCAAGCTGATACAGCTCCATCGTCTGCTCGACGGTGTAGTGCGCGGGCAGGTTGGCCGTCTTGCTGATGGCGGAGTCCACCCACCGCTGGATGGCGGCCTGCATGCGCACGTGCTCCTCTGGCGTCAGCTCCAGGGCCGTGACGAAGTGGGGGGGCAGCTTCTTGACGTCGCCGCCGAGCTCGGGGTGCGCCTCGAAGTACTCCTGCACCACCGGCTCGAAGACCTCCTTGCGCCCCAGCCGCCCGTGGCGGTAGTAGGACCAGGCGTAGTAGGGCTCGATGCCCGTCGACGTGCCCGCCATGGTGCCCGTCGTGCCCGTGGGGGCCTGGGTCATGAGGGTGACGTTGCGGATGCCGTGGCGCCGCACCGCCTCCCGCACGTCCTCCGGCATCGTCTTCATGAAGCCCGACTGCAGGAACCTGTCCGCGTCGAACGCCGGGAACGGCCCCTTCTCCCGGGCCAGATCCACCGAGCCCAGGTACGCCTCGCGGGCGATGAAGCCGTACAGCTCGTCCGCGAACTTGACGGCCTCGGGGCTGCCGTAGCGGATGCCCAGGTGGATCAGCATCTCGCCCAGCCCCATGGTGCCCATGCCGACACGCCGCTCCAGCTTCTGCTGGCGCTCGTTCTCTTCGAAGAAGTAGGGCGTGATGTCGATGACGTCGTCGAGGAAGCGCACGGCCAGCCGGGCCGCCCGGGCCAGCTCCTCCCACTTGACTTTGCCCTCCTCGACGAAGCGCGCCAGGTTGAGGTGCCCCAGCAGGCAGACGCCCCAGGGCGGCAACGGCTGCTCGCCGCACGGGTTGGTGCTGATGAGGGGGGCGAAGTACCACGAGTTGGACATGGCGTTGGCGTAGTCGAGCCGCACGAAGCCCGGCTCCGCCGAGGCCCAGGCCGACTCGACGATCTGCCGGAAGAGATCCCGGGCCCGCAGGCGCTGGTAGACCTTGACGGGCTTGCCGAGCGCCCGCCACTTCTTGAGGTCGCCGTCCCAGAGACGGTCGTAGTCGGGGTCGGTGGTGTCGGGAAAGACCAGCTCCCACTCCGCGTCGGCCTCCAGGGCGCGCTCGAACTCCTCGGTGATGCCGACACTGATGTTGGCGTTGGTGATGGCAGCGAAGTCCCGCTTGGCGTTGATGAACTCCACCACGTCGGGATGCCAGACGTTGAGGATGAGCATCAGCGCGCCCCGCCGGCTGCCCCCCTGCTCCACCAGCCCCGTGGCGAAGCTGAAGAGGGCGCCCCACGAGACCGAGCCCGACGACTTGCCGTTGACGCCCTTGACGTAGGCCAGGCGCGGGCGCAGCACCGACAGGTTGATGCCCACCCCGCCGCCTCGCGCCATGATCTCCACCATGTTGCCCAGGGTGTCGATGATGGCGTGGCGAGAGTCGGGGGGCACGTCGGATGTGCGGCCCCGCACGGGGATGACGTAGCAGTTGTAGGCGGTCAGGGCCTGGTCGGTGCCCAGCATGGCGTTGATCCGGCCGCCAGGCACGAAGCGAAAGCCGTCGAGCAGCCACCGAAACTCGCGAGCCAGCCGCGCCCGCTGCCCCTCGGCCTCCACTCGGGCCGCCGCCCGCGCCAGCCGGTCCCACATCTGCTCGGGGCGGGTCTCCAGGGGCTTGTCGCAACGGTTGCGAGGCCGGCGGATCACCTCGCCGTTGACCTTGAGCCGGACGACCACCTCGTCGCCCTCGACGGCCTCGACGATGCCGACCTCCTTGGCTGGATACCGGCGGTCGTCGCTGGTCATCACCACGACGACGTCGCCGGCCTGGATCTCTTCGCGCGCCGCCTTGGGGCTGTACCGGTCGAGGAAGATGAGCTCCTGGACCGGGCCCCAGCGGTAGGGCCTACCCCCCATACCGAACACCTGCCCGCCACGAGATGTTGTGCAGTCTTATTATGGAGGCACGACGGGTTGTGGTACAAAGGACGTCGGCGCCCGTCCGTGCCCTTCACGCCCCCTGGAGGCGAATCGTGTCGACCCGTCACCCGCCGGTGGCCCCTGGCGACTCACACCGATAGATCCCGGCGGAAGAGCGCGAGGCTCAGCGCCACGAAGGCCGCCCCGTACATGGCCAGCACCGCCCACGCCGACCCCGGATCCAGGGCCCGCGCCGCGGCCTCACCGCCGGTCTCCCGCAGGGCGGCCAGCGAGACCAGGAAGGGATTGTCATCGACCACCAGGGCCCGGGTCACGTTGCCCAGCAGGTAGGGACGCAGCTCCGCCAGCCATCCCCTGGACTGCACGATGAGCCCCGAGACCAGGGCCTCCACGAAGTAGTACACCAGCGCGCCCCCCACGGCGACCCCGGGACTCTGCCAGGCGAAACCGGCCGCGGCCGCTGCCAGCCCGTAGACCGTCAGCACCGCCCACAGCCGCACCGCCACGACGCCGAGCGAGCGCCAGGTCTGGACGTCTCCGAAGACCGAGACGTCGAGGGCACCCAGCCGCCAGCTCGTCAGCGAGGCGATGACGGTCCCCACCGCCAGGCCGACCACGACCCCGACCGCGGCCAGGATGGCCACCAGGCCCAACTTGGCCCCCGCCATCACCCACCGGCGGCGCCCCCGACCCAGCAGCCGCTGCATGGTGCCCCAGCCGAACTCGTTGGCCACCAGCGTGGCGCCGGCGATGGTGATGAGCACGAAGCCCGGGAAGAAGAGCACCCCGCTGATGCCGGCGTAGGCCGAGGGCAGCTCCAGGTTGGCGCGCAGCGCCGCCGCCAGCACCTCCTGCCTCAGCGCCCTCGCCGGCCGGTCGGCCGTCGCCGTCTCCTCGATCTCGACGCGGGCGTAGCGGCGCACGTCGTGATAGGCCTGGTACGAGATGCCCGCGCTCAGCGAGAGGAAGAGCACCGACAGCCCCAGCAGCACCCACAGCATCCGGAGCCGGCGGGCCTTGAATAGCTCCCACCGCAGGGCGACCAGCAGGTCCCTCACGGCCGTCCGTTGCCCCCCGGGGTCGCCGCCGCCAGCTCCATGAAGTACTGCTCCAGCGTGCTGCGCACCGGCACCATCTCGCTGACCCAGATGCCCGCCTGGGCCAGGGCCCTCGTCAGCTCGGCCCCCCGCTCCGGCGGCGCCTCGACCCACAACGCGTCGCCGGCCAGCTCCACCCTGGGGCGCCAGGGCAGCGCCTCGAGATGGGCCGCCGCCTGCCGCGCCAGCTGACCGTCACGGGCCGCCGGCCGTCCGTTGGCCGGACCCGCGCTGACCCGCAGCCGCAAGCCGCGGGGGCGCAGCAGCTGGGCCACGGGCCCCTGCGCGACCAGCCGGCCGTGCACGATGACGCCCACCTCGTCGCAGACCTGCTCCACCTCGTGCAGCAGGTGGCTCGACAAGAAGACGGTCAGCCCCGACCGGCCCAGCTCCCGGACCAGCTGGCGCACCTCCTGGATGCCGACGGGATCGAGGCCGTTGGTGGGCTCGTCGAGGATGACCAGGCGCGGTCGCCCCACCAGGGCCAGCGCGATGGCCAGGCGCTGGCGCATGCCCAGCGAGTAGGTCTGGTAGCGCCGGTGGGCCCGGTCCAGCAGCCCCACCCGGTCCAGGGCCTCGTCGAGCTCGCGCTCGTCCACCGGCCGGCGCGACGCCGCCAGCACCCGCAGGTTGTCGCGCCCCGACAGGAAGGGGTAGAAGGCCGGCGCCTGCACCAGCGCCCCCACCTGGCTCAGGGCGTCGGCGTACCGGCGCGAGCCGAGGGGCTCCCCCAGGAGCTCGACCTGCCCTTCGCTGGGGCGCATCAGCCCCAGCACGATGGCGATGGCCGTGGTCTTGCCCGATCCGTTAGGCCCGACGAAGCCGTAGATGCACCCTGCCGGGACTCTGAGGTCGACGGAATCGAGGGCTCGTATCGCACCGAACCGCTTGGCGAGCCCTACGGTGCGGATGGCCCATGATGCCTCCGTGCCCAACGCCTGCCGCACTCCTCATCCTTCAAACCCCCGGACGAGACGGCGTGCCCTCGCTCAGCTCCGAGACCAGGCGGTCGATGAAGCTCCCGATGGTGTCGGCGACGCGCTCCAGGTGCTCCCGGTCGACGTGCCGGATCATATCAGAGAACCAGTGGTAGTGGGGGATCTCCCCGCGCTCGTCCAGCCCGATGAACGTGATCGCCTCGTATCCCCGCACCGCGGCGGGCCCTGCATCGGTGCTCAGCAGCAGCATGCGATCCCACCATGAGAGGCGCCCCTCCTGCACCAGCGCCTCGACCAGCCGACCCAGCCGCCGCCCGCACGGCACGGGGAGCAGCATCCCCTCGTGCCGCAGGGCCCGCAGGCTCCCCCCACCCACGTTGTCGACGTTGACCACGTAGACCGGACGTGCCCGCAGCTCCGGATGGCCGTCGAGATACGCCCACATGCCCCGGGTGCCGACCTCTTCGGAACCCGTCAGCACGAAGCGCACCTCCACACCCGGGCGGCTCGCCCGGGCGGCCCACCGCTGCGCCAGGGCCAGCACGACGGCCGTGCCGGAGCCGTTGTCGTTGGCGCCGTTGACGGGGCGGCCTCTCCATCCGGCCAGCGCCAGCGAGCCCATGGTCGCGGCCGTCACCGTCGCGCCCGCCCCGGCCACCCACCGCCAGCCCGTCCACCCGGCCCCCAACCACCCCGCCACGGCCCCTGCCAGCAAGCCGATCACGGCCAGTGCGACGCCGCCGTAGGCCACCTTGAAGAAGACGGGCAGCCCCCTCCGAAACCACGGGGCGAACAGCCAGCTGCCGCGCTGGGTGTCGTAGTGGGCCACCACCAGCACCAGCGGGCCCGACCCTGGCCCGTCCGGCCAGGAGGCCACGACGTTTTGGCTGGGGCGTACGGGCAGGATCCGGTCGAAGCCCGGGCGTAGCAGGAGCGCCTCCTGCAACAGCAGCGCCACCGCCGCCAGGGCGACGACGGCGGCGACAGTGGCCCCCCATGGCCCCGGCACGGCCAGCGCCAGCGCTACGGCGCCCGCCACGACGGCCCCCACCAGGGGTGGCCCGGCGTAGAGGGTCGCCGCCGGGGCCCGAAACGGCTCCACCGCGACGGCGTAGCCCATGGAGCGCAGCGTCTGTGCGAGCCACCGCGCGGCCTCCGTCTCGTACACGGAGGTCGAGCCACGGTGCGGCCACGCCGTCAGCTGCTCGAGGTGCTCCCACGCTCCCACGCGGAGGAAGATTCGCCGGGCGGCGCCTCGCGCCTGCCGGTGCCATCGGCCCGCTCCAGCAGATCCCGCACCCGCTCCACCGCCTCACGCCCGGCCCGCAGCCCCGCCTCGATGGCATACCGTGCGCGGCCGAAGTCGAGCGTATCCACCGGCACCGCGAACTCCGGACGCAGCACCAGGTCGGCCCGGCGCAGGAGCATCCGGGTGTGCTGGCGTGACGCGATGGCCGCGGCCCGGATCAGGGCCTCGAGGCCGTTTTTGACGGTGCCGGTCGCCTCGTTGCTGACGTCGACGGCCACCACCACGTCGGCCCCCAGCTCACGCGCCGCCATCACCGGCACCAGCTCGACGAAGCCCCCGTCGACCAGGAGCCGCCCCTCGAATCGCACGGGCGGGAAGACCAGGGGCAGCGCGGCGCTGGCCATGGCCGCCAGGGCGGCATCGCCCCGTGTCAGCAACGCGCGCTCGCCTCGCTCCAGGTCCGTGGCCACCACGCCCACGGGGATGGGCGCGTCCTCGAGGCGCAGCCCCCGGGTCATCTCGGTCAAGAGCGGCATCACGTCCAGCAGCGGGGTGCCCCATCCCCGGATGTTGCTGGTCAGGATCCGCTCCGTCATCACCAGGCGACGGACCCGGGTCATGAGGCTCTCCTGCTCGCCGGGGTAGCGAGGCGGCAGGGGCGTGCCCACCACGGGATGTCCCTGCTCGAGCCGATCGATGATGCCGCTGCGCTCGGGGTCGCCCAGGGCGAAGGCCACGGCCACGATGGCTCCCATGCTGGTGCCCGCCATCACGTCGATGGGGATGCCCGCCCGCAACAGCGCGCGGATGACCCCGATGTGGGCGAAGCCTCGGGCCCCCCCGCCACCCAGGGCAAGCCCCAGGCGGGGGCGCGCCGGGTGGCTCTCCTGCGCACCCGTCATGGCTGCAACCGTCCCGCCGGGTCAGGAGAGGTACGGCTGCAACCTCATGGCCAGCCCGATGTCGCCCACCAGCCGCAGCCGGCCGCTCATGTAGGCGGCGACCGGGCCCAGGCGGCCCGCCAGCATCTCCTGGAAGTCCGCGACGCTCATCTCGACGGTGACCTGGGGAGACGACACCGCCCCTTGCTGCACCGAGGCACGGCCATCCTGGATCACCATGGTCCACGTGCCACCCCCGTCACCCGTCAGGGTGAACTGAAAGGAGGCGCTGTCGACCCCCAACCGCTGGGGCTGGGCATTGATGCGCTCGACGACCTTCTCCAGGAACTCCGCTGCCGAGGCCATCGCTCGACCTCCTCCCGCCGGCGTGCACGCCCGCGCCCATCCGGCGCCACGATCCCCGGTAGGCTTTCGGCAGAGCGCCGGGCTTCCCTCTGCACGGGAGTGCCCGGCTGGCTCACAGCAGCTGGCCGGTGCGGTAGAAGAAGCGGAGGATGCCGTCGATGATGGCGTCGCACGTCGCCATGAAGCGCCGCTGGTGCGCCGAAGCCGGCCCCACCACCGGCCCCACCACGCCGATGAGCCCCACCTGGGCCGGCACGGTGGCGATGTCGGTGCCCAGCGTGGCGGTGCGCGGCACCTGGCGCTCGTCGAGGGGGCTGGGCAACCCCCGCCGGCCCCCGCCGGCCGCCGCCCCCAGCGCCTGCCGGGCCGTCATGAACTCCTCGTCCGGCTCGACGCTGGCCGACCAAGCGATGACGTGGCCGTCCTCCTCGCTCTCGCCCGACGTGCCGTCCACGACGACGACGAAGGACTGCGGAAACTCCTCGGTGATCCGGAAGAAGGTGGCCTCCACGTTGTGGCGCGCCACCTCGTGGCCGCCGTGGCCGAAGACGTAGGGATAGACCTTGGCCAGCTCCGTGGCCACCGTGGGCCCGACGCTCCCAGGCCGGTCCAGCGACAGCCCCAGGCCGACCACCACCACGGGCTGGCGCCGCCCCGTCTTGACGTAGACGTACTCGAGAAGCCTGGCCAGCCGGAAGTCGGCCGTCCAGTGGCTGGAATCCACCGTACCCAGCCACGGCATCGCCGTCGGACCCCCTCGCCCCAGGGTACCAGGGCGGCGCCCCGGTGTCGAGGGTATCCGTCGTCTCGCGCGGGCCTCCTCAGATCCCGTAGAGCTCGGGATGCAAGCGGGGCACCAGGGCTGCCAGCACGGCGTCGGCCACCAGGTGACGCCGGGTGACCAGCCCCCGGGTGAGCAGGCCGACAGCGCCCGGGTCCACCCTCGCCCCCTCGGTGCCGAACCAGTCATCCACCACCTCGGCCAGTTCCTGGCCGGCGAGAAGGGCCCGTACCATAAGCGGCGGCAGCGCCAGCCGCAGGCCCTCGCCCGTGCTGATGCGGCCCTGGCGGTCAGCGACGGCCGCGACCGTGACGAGCCACCCGCGCTCGCCGGCCTCGAGGTGCATCCCGCCCTCGATCCCCACGCCCCAGACGGCTTCGTCGAGGGCCTCCAGCGCGGCTCGCGCCCGCCCCTCGGCTCCGCGCCGCGTCTCCTCCAGCGACAGGGGCTGGGCGGCCACGCCGCTGGGCACCCCCACGGCCTCCACCCGGCAGGTGCCGAAGAGCCGCCGCAGCAGATCGCCGACCGGCTCGACCTTGGCGGGGTTGGTGGAGCCGACGGCCACCACCCGGGGCCCGCCGTCCGGGCCGGCAGGCGGGCTACCGGGAGCCGCCATGCTCCTCGGGCGCTCCCGGGCCTCCCGCCCGGCTCGCCCCCGACGACCGGGACGGGGGCTCCTCGGTCTGCCCCCTGGTGAAGGTACGCATCAACTCCTCGACCCGTTGCGCCGCGACCGCCTGGGAGGTCAGCGCGTAGACCCGCATCAAGTGGGCCAGCATCCGCTCGACCAGCTTGCGGTCCGGCAACGGGGCCAGGGCGGCCTCGTCCAGGCGGTGCCCTCCCTCGCTGGCGAAGGCCGCCAGGTCGTGCCGGGAGAGGACCCGGCCGCTGCGGGCCGGGTCGACCCAGAAGGCGACGGGCCCGGGGACGGCCACCACCACGTGACCCGCCACCGAGATGGCGGCCACGTCGAACCCCGCCCGGCGGCTCACCACCAGGTAGAGGGCCGCCAGGGAGACGCCGACGCCGGTCCGCCGGTCCAGCACCTGGTTGATGCAGACGTTGTCGGGGTCGTAGTAGTGCGCCTCGTTGCTCTTGAAGCCCAGCTCGTGGAAGAGGTAGCGATTGACGGCCGCGGCGGCCTCGGGCGGCGACATGCGGCCGACGCGCCGCTGCTGCAGCTCCTCCCACAGCCCTCGCAGACGCTGGCGGTACGAGGACTCCTCGAGGTCAGGGTACCGGGCTCGGGCGACCGCGAAGAGGCCCTCCTCCAGGTCGAAGGTGGCGTCGTCCTGTCGCGCCAGCTCCGCCAGGCGCCGCTTGAGCGTCCGGAAACGCACCTCGTCCAGCAACAGCCGGGCCCGGCCCCTCACGACGGCATCGGGCTCCGACGTGGCTGCCGCGTGCAGCCACGGCACCGCCTCGGGGCCCGCCTCCAGCAGGCGGGTGCGTGCCACCTTGACGGTCCGCTCGTCGCTGTCGCCGAGCAGCCTCACCAGAGCCTGCAGTTCGGATGCCGAGAGTTGCCGCTGCGCCACCGGACGTCGGGTCGCCCCCCTCTTTCACCTTACCAGCCGTCATCGGGCCGCGCCAGCCCGGGCAGCCACGCCACCAGGTCCGCCAGGCTTCCCCGGCCATCGGGCTCCACCCGCGAGATGCCGCGACCGATGGGCAGGTGCGTCACCCAAAAGGTGCGCATCCCGAGCCGGGCGGCCACCAGGTCCTCGTCCCGGTCGTTGCCCACCATCAGGCAATGCTCGGGGGGCACGCCCAGGCGTTCGACGATTTCCAGGAAATACTCCGGGTGGGGCTTGCAGGCATGCGAGTTTTCCATGGTCGTCACGAATTGAAACGGCAGGTCGGCGAGCTCCGCCCACGCCAGGCGCCGCCGGATGGCGGCCTCCGGGAAGACGGGGTTGGTGGCCACCACCACCCGCATACCCATATCCAAGGCCGTCTCGACGGCCTCCCGGGCCAGGGGGTGGATGGGCGCATGCGATCGAAGCGCATCGAAGCGCTCCTCGTAAAACCGGTCGAAAAGGGGGTAGAGCAGGTCGCGAAGCGCCGGGTCGTCACGCAGGAAGCGCCGGCGGAACTTCTCGGCATTGGTCAGCTCGACGTCCCGATCCTGGAGGAGGGACTCGGTGGCCTGCCAGATCTCCCGGGCGAGGCGCTGTGGCTCTATCCACTCCCGGAGGTACTCCCCCAGGGCCGCGAAGTAGCGCGGTAGGAACTGGTCCATGTCGATCCCGTTGAGGGTGCCATCGAGGTCGAAGAGAATGGCCCGGATGGGCTGCCGCTCGTGCATGGCCGTGCCTGTCGTCACCCCACCCCGTCGTGCTCGCCCGAGACGGCCCGCTCTCGCCCCGGCACGGCGCCGCCCGGATGCTCCCCTCCATGCTATCCGCCCGTGCCGAGGCAGGCAATCGGCCGGGGCCTCGTGGAAATCCCCTCTCGGCCCTTGCGGGCCGATCCGGGCGAGTCGGTGCGAGGAAAGAGGTGCGGGATCTCGTGGTCGACCCCATCGCCATCATCGGACTTGTTATCGTTCTCACAGAGCTCGTCAAGGAAGCGGCCGCCCGTCTGCGCCTGCGCCCTGAAACCGTCAAGCAAGTGGTCATCCCGCTCGCGGTGCTGCTGATGAGCGCCGCGCTCAACGCCCTCAACGCGTATCTCTTCGCGGGCCCCGCCCCGGGGCAGCCCCCCGAGGGAGCCGTGCGCGACGCGGTGGTCCAGGGCCTGCAGCTCGGGGCGATGGCGAGTGGCATCTACGGCCTGGGTAAGGCCGCCCTCGGGCGCTCGTAGGCGGCCGACGGCCCCGGGACCCGGCGTCTCCCCGGTCACCCGGCCTGCAAGAGGCGCTGCGCCAGCTCCACGAAGGGTCGCAGCGCCTCGGGGTTGCGCATCGCGTCGCGGCTGACGGCCTGCTCGGGCGGCACGCCCATCAGGATGCGCCGGACGGGGACCTCCATCTTCTTGGCGTTGAGGGTCCTGGGCACCTCGGGCACCGCGAAGATGGCGTCAGGCACATGCCGAGGGGAGAGCTCGGTGCGCAGCCGCTGGCGGATGCGCGCCTGCAGCACCTCGTCGAGGATGACACCGGGCCGCAGCACGACGAAGAGCAGGAGCTGACCCTCCCGGCCCAGCTGGCCCGTATCGACGACCAGGCTGTCGACCACCTCGGGCATCTCCTCGACGACCCGGTAGAACTCGCTGGTGCCCATCCGCACGCCGCCCCGGTTGAGGGTGGAGTCGGAGCGGCCGTAGATGACGCAGCTCCCCCGGGGCGTGATCTTGATCCAGTCGCCGTGGCGCCAGACCCCGGGGTACGTCTCGAAGTAAGTAGCGCGGTAGCGGGCCATGCCGGGGCCGTCGTTCCATAGGAAGAGCGGCATGGACGGCATGGGCTCGGTGATGACCAGCTCGCCCACCTGCCCGACGAGCGGTCGTCCCGCCTCGTCGTAGGCCTCGACCCGGGCCCCCAGCATCCGGCACTGGATTTCGCCGGCGTGCACCGGCAGCAGCGGACACGACCCCACGACCGCTGTGCACAGGTCCGTGCCCCCGCTCACCGAGCCCAGCAGCAGGTCCGCCTTGACCTGCCGGTAGACCCAGTCGAAGCCTTCGGGCGGCAGCGGGGCGCCCGTCGATCCGACGCCTCGCAGGGCGCTCAGGTCGCACGCCCGCCCCGGCTCGATGCCCGCCTTCATGCAAGCCTGGATGTAGGGGGCGCTGGTGCCGAAGTAGGTCATGCGGGTGGCCTCCGCGAAGCGCCACAGCGCCCCCATGTCGGGATAGGCGGGGCTTCCGTCGTACAGCAGCACCGTCATGCCCAAGAGCAGGCCGCTGACCAGGAAGTTCCACATCATCCAGCCGGTGGTGGTGAACCAGAAGAACCGATCCGCCTGGCTCAGGTCCAGGTGCAGCGCGATGGCCTTGAGGTGCTCCAGCAGGATCCCTCCGTGGCCATGGACGATGGCCTTGGGAAGCCCCGTGGTGCCCGAGGAGTAGAGCACCCACAGCGGGTGGTCGAAGGGCACCGGTTCGAAGCTGAGCGACGCTCCTGCCGCGCCGCCTCCGCCGGCGGCATCCATCAGCTGCTCCCACCGCACGGCATCCCGCAGCGCCGACGTGTCCGGCCGCGGCTCGAGGTAGGGGATGACCACCGTGGCCGAGAGGCTCGGCAGGTGGCGCTGGATCTCGGCGACGGCGGCCAGCCGGGGGTACGGCGTGCCGTTGTAGCGGTAGCCGTCCACCGCCAGCAAGACCTTGGGCTCGATCTGCTGGAAGCGATCCACCACGCTGCGGATGCCGAACTCGGGGGAGCAGCTCGACCAGATGGCGCCCAGGCTGGCCGTGGCCAGCAAGGCTACGAGGGTCTGCGGGATGTTGGGGGCGTAGGCGACGACTCGGTCGCCCCGCCGCACGCCCAGCCGGCGCAGCCCGGCCGCCGCCGCGGCCACCTGGCGAGCGAGCTCGGCGTAGGTGAGCGTCCCGAGGGGCCCGCTCTCCGACCAGGCGACGACCGCCGGGTGGTCGTCCCGCCGGCGCAGCGCGTGCTCGGCGTAGTTGAGCCGCGCCCCCTCGAACCAGCGCGCCCCCGGCATGGTGCGCTCGGCCAGGACGCGGCGGTACGGGGCATGGGCCCGGACCTCGAAGAACTCCCAGACGGACGACCAGAAGCCTTCCAGGTCGGTCACGGACCACCGCCACAGCTCGTCGTACGACTCGAAGGCCAGGCCACGCCGCTCCCGCAGCCAGCGCATGTACTGCGCCAGGCGGCTGGCGCTCCTCTGAGCCTCCGAGGGTTGCCACAAGAGGGTACCCTCGGCGACGCCCCCCATGCCCACGACGCCCCCCCGCACGACCCCGACTCACGGTAGCCAGACGATGGCCGCCGCCATCAGCACGAAGACGACGAGCATCACGGCAGCCGCATAGCCCATCACCTCCCCCGCCCGCAGCCGCGTGATGCCGAGCAGCGGCAGGGCCCAAAACGAGCCACTCGCCGACTCTTTGAAAGCGATATAAAACCTTCGTGGACAGGCCGGGCCGGGATCGGCGAGAGGACTATTAGTAAGCCTTTTCGATTGTTGGCCTGGGTTCCCTCCTCGGAAGCGGGAGCCGGGCGGTCACCGCTCGGGGGCGCGCAGACCTCGCGACACGGCCAGCTGCACCATGGTGGCCAGCGGCGTGACGGCGTACCCGAGCTCCGCGATGGCGCGACCCGAGGAGTAGTAGATGGACCGGCCGACCAGCCGGGCGTGGTCCCGGGTGAGCGGTGGAGGACGACGGGTCAGGGCGGCCGCGCCCTCCAGGGCCCACGCCGCGGCCCAGACCAGCCCCGGGGGCCCGCCTCGCCGGGGCCGGCGCCCGCCGCCTGCGCCAGCGCCTCGATGATCCGGCGAAACGTCACGTCGTGGCCGCCCAGGATGTAGCGCTGGCCCGTGCGGCCCCGGCGGGCCGCGGCGAGGTGGCCGGCCACGACGTCGTCGATGTGACAGAAGGTGGTGCCGCCTTCCACCCACGCCGGCAGGCGCCCGCGAGCCGCCAGGTCGACGAGCGAGCCGGGGCGAGGGGCGTCGTCGCCCAGGATGGTGGCCGGGTTGACGATGACGGCGTCGAGCCCCCGCTCGACGCCCTCGAGCACCCGCCGCTCCGCCTCCCACTTGGTCACCGCGTACTGCAGCCCCAGCCGGTGGCCGTTGAAGGGGAAGGCCTCGTCGGCCAGTTCGCCGTCCAGGGGGAAGCCCACCGCCGCCACCGAGCTGGTGTGGACGAGCCGCCGGACGCCGGCCCGCAGCGCCTCGGCCACCACGCGCCGCGTCCCCTCGACGTTGACCGCCCACTGGCGATGCCGGTGCCCCCGCCACCACGACAGGTCGCCCGCCACGTGAAAGACCCACTCCACGCCGTCCATGAGCCCGTCGAGAGGACGGGGCTGGGTCAGGTCGGCGACCACGACCCGAACGGGGATGCCCCGCAGGCGCTCGGTCGGTGACGTGGGCCGCACCACGGCCGTCACGTCGTGGCCCTCGGCCACCAGGGCCCTCACCAGGAAGCGCCCGACGAACCCCGTCGCGCCCGTCACCAGCACCTTCACGCCTGTCGCTCCCCCTCCCCCTCGGTGGACGAGTGCGATGGCTTTGACGGTCGTCACATGACGGGCCGCCCACCCGGCGCGACCATGGGACGAGAGAAGCCATGACGGTAGGAGCGATACGCGTGCCGACCCCACCCCGTGACGCAGGCGCCCCGGGAGCCCGGCTGGCTGCCCACAAGGCCGTCCGCCATGCCCGCTACGACTTGGACCAACGGCCCTTCATCGTCATCTGGGAGGTCACCCGCGCCTGCGACCTGGCCTGCCGGCACTGCCGGGCCGAGGCCATCCCCCATCGCCACCCCGGGGAGCTGACGACCGACGAGGCGCGCCGGCTGATGGATGCCATCGCCGCCTTCGGGCCGCCGCCCCCGCTGTTTGTCATGACCGGGGGCGATCCCTTCAAGCGCCCCGACCTCTTCGACCTCGTCCAGTACGGCACCACCATCGGCCTGCCCGTCTCGGTCTCGCCGTCGGGCACCCCCACCCTGACGGAGGCCAACCTGGGGCAGCTGCGCCAGGCGGGGGCCGTGGCCCTCTCCTTGAGCCTGGATGGCTCGACGGCCGCCATCCATGACCGGTTCCGCCAGGTCGAGGGCGTCTACGACTGGACCCTCGCGGGGTGGCGGGCAGCCAGGGCCCTCGGCTTCAAGGTGCAGATCAACACCACCGTCGGCACCCACAACGTGGACGACCTCCCCGACATTCTGCGGATCGTGCGGGAGCTGGGGGCCATGACGTGGAGCGTCTTCTTCCTGGTGCCGACGGGGCGCGGGCGCCAGCTGGCCTCCCTGCCGCCCGAGACGGTCGAGGACGTGCTGCACTTCCTCTACGATGCGGCCAAGGTGCTCTCCCTCAAGACCACCGAGGCCCATCACTACCGGCGCGTGGTGATCCAGCGGCAGGTGCT